>NZ_KV824245.1:0-693 GCF_001816025.1 Hafnia sp. HMSC23F03 | reverse complement strand
CCAAACCGTCGACACCACCTTTGTGGCTGACGGCAGCACGGCAACGATTGTTAATGGCGATTTGACGGTCACCATCGATAGCGCGGTGGCTGACGGTACGGACACCAACGCCGTTCAAGCCAAGGTCACCGACGCTAACGGCAACGTGGTGCCTAATGTGGAGGTTACCTTCACCGCGAATAACGGTGCCACAGTCACAATGGCATCAGCGATGACCGGTTCGAATGGTTTAGCCAGCACAACGCTAACCAATACTAAAACGGGGATTAGTCGAGTCAGCGCTGCTATTAACAGCACTAGCCAATCCGTGGACACTACCTTTATCGCCGACGGCGGAACCGCCACCATTATTGATGGCAATTTAACCGTCACCACTAATAACGCCAAAGCTGACGGCGCGGATACCAATGCCGTTCAGGCCAAGGTGACCGATGCCAATGGCAACGTGGTAACTAATGTCTCGGTAAGCTTTATCGCGGATAACGGCGCAACGGTAACCTCGACATCTGCCACCACCAATCAGCAAGGGTTGGCAACCACCACGTTAACCAATACCACGTCAGGAGTGTCGAAGGTCACAGCCAAAATTAATGGTCATAGCCAAACCGTCGACACCACCTTTGTGGCTGACGGCGGCACAGCAACGATTGTGAACGGTGATTTGACGGTCACGACTGACAATGCCAAAGCCAA
>NZ_KV824244.1:39881-45425 GCF_001816025.1 Hafnia sp. HMSC23F03 | reverse complement strand
CGGGGCAGGCATATACAAAAGGAGAGTCAGATGGGCGCTATATGCGTGATGTGCGGTTGGGAACGCAAGCTAGAACAGGTGATGGACAGTTTACTCTTCCAGCTGGTTGTGTCGTAACGTCTGTATGGTCAGTTAATTGGGGGGTACATGCTCTTTATTACAAGCCTATTCAAAGAAATATCAACGGATCATGGGTAACTATTTCAGGGTGACTAAATGCAATTGATAAATTTGAAGATATACGAACCTACGCAGAAATTATCAGATGATGCGCTGTATTTGATTGATGAGAATGGCTTGGACTGGTATGAATCCCAAAAAAAGTTTAGTGATGATACCTTAAAGATTGCGTGCGACGCTCAAGGAGTCATTCGTAGTTCGTCATTTGATATTTCAATGTTATGGCCGGAATCATTATCTGTTTTTGAAGTAGATGAGAATAATATCCCAGAGGATCTAAGTCTAGATGGTTCATGGCAGTTTACAAACGGGATGATTATACCTAGAAAGTATTCTGCAGAAGAGTTGATGTTAAAAGCCGAAGAGAAAAAAGTTCAACTTACTTCTGTTGCTAATGCTTATATAGCTCCGCTTGAACGTGCGGTTAGATATAACATGGCAACTGATGATGAAAGAAAAAAACTTGAAGAGTGGGAGGTATACAGCGTATTGCTTAGTCGCGTTAATACATCTGTAATATCGAGTATTGAGTGGCCAAATCCTCCGATGTAAAAAAACGGTGCGCATGTGTTGTAATATGCGCACCAATATTTATTTTTCTATCACTATTTCATTTTTAATTACAAAAAACTTCCTGATATTTCTATAAAGCCAATATCTTAAACTGCGTTTTTTGATTTTGTTTCTATACTTTCTTCTTTTTAGCTCTAAAGACTTCCTATCTATTTCTATTGTTGAGTGAGATTTGTCCATGTCATTTGTAGAAATAATGTGAGGAACTAAGCAATATACATTGAGCCAATAGTTTTGGTAGAAATTCTGCCATCTGTCAGCTTCAAATTTTATCGGGGTGGATATTGATATCATTTTTTTTGCAGCCTTTCTATTTAAAATATAGCCATGCGTGCAATAGGCTCTCTCAGCCTTATGGAATATGTATCCAGATTTTGTTATGGATTTTTTGTTCTCAACGTACGCTTCGACATCAGAAAGAAGCCATACATTGTCTTTCCCATCATCAATGCTAGGTATTTCACCAAGTATAGTTTTTATTGAGTTGCTAGTGATTATCGCATCATCTTCGAGGATTAGAGCGTAGTCTAAACCTTCAGCTATCATTCTTTTATATATTGATAGATGGCTAAGGACGCATCCAATTTCCCCTTTTGTCAGATAGCAATTAGGGTAATCGTAGACTAACTCCTTTAATTCTAAGTCTGACAACAAGGCTCCTTCAACGGCGTCTATCACCTCTACATCTAACTCATGTCTTTTGCACTCAGCTAAAATGTGTTCTTTTTTCAATGACTCACGCTTTAAGTTAACCGCAAATGTTTTCATTTATATCGTTTGCCCATAGTTTTTAATCGAGCTAGTTTAACATAGGTTGCCCAAAAGATGGATGAGCGGACATCAAGAGTGAGGTGCAGTGACACAGCACCAGTAAATCTCTAATGCGCTTAAGTAATTAAGATAGTTGTTTTCTGCGGCAGTTCAAATGATATACATACACCTATAAGCGCATGTATATCATTAACTCGGTTATCAATCTGAGGTTAGCTCGTAACTTTCGGCCAATAGATCGTGGATCTCTTCCGGTGATAACGGACCAGAGAGTACTATACTTATCCAATGCTCTTTATTCATGTGGTAAGCAGGCAATATACCCTCTTTTTGTCGTAGTGACCCAATGTGTTCTGGCATGATTTTAACCTCCAGAACGTCCACTTCATCATCGTTTTTAAGGCCAAGTTTAGAGCCAGACACATTCATGACTATAGCGAACCACTTTTTACCACCTTGATGGCGCAGAACTGCATAACATGGGAATTTTTTCCATAGATACTCCGGTTCAGATTTATAGTTTTCTCGAACATATTCAAATAACGTTTCTCTTTTCATAATGACCTCAGGTCGATTTCGTTCATTGGTTTTCAGGGATGTCCTATCAATAGAAATCTATACAGTAGGCGTCACTGATATGTTAGCCGGAGTAGGCACATGATTCATCAATTGATAGCCTTTCAGCAGAGCTTCATATAGTCATGCTTGGGTACGGATTGTTCTCATTTATCAGTTGCAGAGATCAACAAAGAAGATGTTCCTGATGAGTTACCGGAACGCCTTGATAGTAATTGTGTCTTTGGTTGTAAAAAGATAGCCCCTCGTATAATTCCTGAGTCAGAGCTTATTGCTCAAGCTGAAGAAACACGCGCACAATTCATGTCCGAAACAAATCAACGGATCCTACCATTGTAGGATGCATCTGATTTGGATATTGCGACTGATGAGGAGTTAGCCCAACTCAAAGCATGGCTCAGCCGAGTGGATGTAAGTAAAGCGCCGGATGTTGAATGGCCTGAAAAACCAGAAGAGTAGTTTGGTTTGCGCCGGAGCGTATGCAAGACTCCGGCGCAGTGACAATACCAGTGGATCGCTAATGCGTTTAAGTGATTCAAATGGTTATTGTCAGGCGCGGATACTACAGAGATAAACCAGAGTAACAATAAGGTTTAGTCTTACAAAATATTTAATTCCTTCCTAATCAGAACATTCCTGCATGATCGCTGTTTATCTAATCAGTACGCTCTTTTCATAATTAAAAACTTACATTATGCTGTATGTGTATACAGTAATTATGGTTTGACGTTATGAAATTTTACCAAGCCGCTGCTTCCCTATCGGTTGTATCACTTCCACTCTTTGACAATCGTGTGCCAGCAGGTTTTCCGAGTCCTGCTGCTGACTACATTGATAAGCCGATCGATTTAAACGAGCTCTTAATCGCACACCCTGCCGCCACTTACTTTGTCCGTGTATCTGGTGAATCAATGACAGGGGCTGGCATTTTCGACGGCTCACTATTGTTAGTGGATTCGAGTATCAGACCCCAGCATAACGACATTATCATTGCGTGCCTTGGTGGTGAGTTCACCGTAAAACGTTATGTCACTCACCCAAGAACTATGCTTTTAGCAGAGAACCCTGCTTATCCACCTATAGAGCTTTATGAAGGGGAAGATCTGGAGACGTTTGGTGTGGTTAAGTTTGTGATTAATGAGGCGCGGTGATGTTTGCCCTTGTTGATGTTAACAGCTTCTATGCCAGCTGTGAGGCTGCGTTTCGCCCCGATCTGAATGGTAAGCCAATAGTGGTGCTTTCAAATAATGATGGCTGTGTGATTGCTCGTTCTGCCGAGGCGAAAAGACTTGGGATAAAAATGGGTGAGCCGTACTTTAAGCAAAAACAATTATTTGAGCAGTATGGCGTGCATGTTTTTAGCAGCAACTATTCCCTTTATGGGGATATGAGCCAGAGAGTGATGCGGTTGCTTGATGCGATGGCACCACGTGTTGAAGTATATTCGATTGATGAGGCGTTCATGGATCTCTATGGTGTGAGCCATTGCCGTAGCCTCGAAGAGTTTGGGCGTGAAGTCCGTGAAATAATTAAGTTGAGTACGCACCTTACAGTTGGGGTGGGCATTGCCCCGACTAAAACTCTAGCTAAGCTTGCTAATCATGCGGCGAAACAGTGGCCTAAAACAGGCGGCGTTGTTGATTTATCAAATGAGTTAAGGCAGCGCAAGTTGATGGCCATAATGCCAGTAGAAGAGGTGTGGGGTGTTGGCCGGAGGCTATCCAAATCCCTAAGGTCTACTGGAATTGATACGGTACTGAAGCTGGCTGATATGGATCTGGCCTATGTGCGTAGAAACTACACTGTTGTGCTTGAAAGAACAGTGCGGGAGCTGCGTGGAGAGTCATGCCTCGACATCGAAGAAGTCGCTCCCATCAAACAGCAAATTGTGTGCAGCCGAAGTTTTGGGGAACGTATCACTGAGTATCAGGATATGAAAGAGGCTATCTGTAGCTACGCAGAACGCGCCGCGGAGAAGCTGCGTGGTGAACGCCAATTCTGTAAGCATGTCAGCACCTTCATCAAAACATCGCCATTTGCTGAGCGAGAGTTGTACTACAGTAATTTAGCGTCTTCACGGCTAGAAACACCCACGAATGACACTCGAGATATCATCAAACACGCATTGTCATGTTTAGACAAAATTTGGCAGTCGGGTAATCGGTATCAAAAGGCGGGGATCATGCTTGGTGACTTTTATGATAAAGGCGTGTCGCAGCTTAATCTGTTTGATGAGTTGGGGCCAAAGCCCAACAGCGAGTCGCTGATGAAGGTGCTCGATGAGATAAATAATAAGGGCAGGGGAAAGATTTGGTTTGCAGGGCAAGGGATCATGAAGGGCTGGCAGATGAAGCGAAACATGCTTTCGCCAGCCTATACCACGCGGTTTTCAGAGATACCAACAGCGTTTGCTAAGTAAGTGCCTAGTCCTGTATCAGAATACAGAAAGGTATCAGTCCGCTAAGAGCGAGGAGCGAACATGTGGTTGTTCAATAGTAACACCCGCTCCTTCCATCCTACTGCGGAGTGCAATCTATAGATAAAATCGTTTTCCGTGACTTAGCTTCTGGAGGGGTCATTTCCTCGCTTTCGCTGATATTGAAGCTCCATGCGCCAACGCCTTTGACTTTCGAAAACAACAATTCACCTTCATAGCCTAGATCGTCAGTGCCAGCGATTATGACCATCCCACTCAACGTTCTCTGGTATGCATTCTCAAAAACACGCCCCTCATAATCAATAGTTGCCCGTTCTTTGTCGAAGACAACCGCTTTGTCGCCCTCACAACGCATTACTGACTTGGCTTGTGATACACAGGAAAAACCTAGAAGGATCAATATCAGCAGTCTTTTCATTATTTATCTTCTACATACATAATTAAGGAGTGAAGTGGTCAACAAAAACTGGCCGCATTATAAGATATGTTTCAAGAACCACAAACGTCCGCTTTTGGCACAAAGCGGACGAGCTAACAGAGTTTAAGGTCCGCTGTGAGCGAGAAGTGGACATCTAGTTGACTGGCTTAATCAGGATAAACAATCGCTATCTTAGGCACTTTCATCAAACCTGAAATCTTACCAGCCTCATGACTATCTTCTGATTAGGGAAGTCAACTGTAGTCAACTCAGCCACTCAAGTGGCTATTTCTTTTCGTGATGCATTCAGAAAAATTAGGTCAGTAATCTCTAGGTGAGTAACATCAAATTCTGTTAGCTCAGGTAGAGCGGCTACGCCAGAGTTTTCTTTCATGCAAGTTCAAACCATCGAATTTAAGGGAGGGGGCTTTAGTAGAATTTCTTCGTAATAACGGGAAGGGATGATCCCTAACCCGTTGTTTTTACGGTAGTGGCTGGTGGCATAATATTACGAAATTCAAAGCTATCTATATGATAAAAATATGAAGAAGGCATGATTTAAAATCCCTCGGCTGTAAGGCTGTACGAG
>NZ_KV824244.1:33959-39861 GCF_001816025.1 Hafnia sp. HMSC23F03 | reverse complement strand
TCGTGACCGCCGAGAGGCGGTTTTTTTGTGCCTGAAAAACAGCTTTCCTAATATCCGTCCTAATATTATTTCTCGCTATCATCATACAAAAGCAGGAATGTGTTAAATTTTTATTGACCGCCAACTACCTACACAGGCTAAATTTTACGATCATATCGCGCAGTCTTATATCCTATCCGAATAGTAGTCAACCCACGTATTACGTCATACCTTCGCGAGTCATTTTATGATGAATGGTGGTAATATCTTGGTGCTAAAAGAGATGCTGGGGCATACCTCAACACAGATGGCAATTCGGTATGCGCACTTTGCACCGGATCACCTTGATGCAGCGGTGCAGTTGAATCCGTATGATAAATTAGGTCAGTAATGATGGACAACAATCAGAAAGAATGGACTGAAGAAGAACTCCGGGCTGCCGTTGAGGTGTATGCCCAGATGAGGCATAAAGCGGCGATGGGAGTTGGTTTTTCAAAGTTAGATTACTATAAGGAGTTGAGTGAGCGCTTTGGTCGTACGCCGAAATCTTTCGAATATCGAATGCAGAATATTTCCTATGCCTATATGCAGCTAGGGCGCGAGTGGGTTACTGGCCTAAAACCCGCTTCTAATGTAGGAACTAAGAAACTAGCAGAGCTTAATCAGTTGATTGAAGCCATTGACCCTGTGACTGGTAGTGGCGACGAGCAGTTTGAAAAACAGGTGTCGCGGTTGCTCAAACTTGGAAAGATAGAGAAACCTGCTGGAAAAAAAAATCCAGAACAGAGAATACAAGAAACTAAAGTCACGATGCGTGACCCGCTCGTAAAGGCTTATGTACTTCAGCAGTCGCAAGGGAAGTGTGAGAATTGTGATGCTAAAGCACCATTTGTACTAGACGATGGGCGTCCTTATTTGGAAGTGCACCATATAAAGCACCTGGCTAATGGTGGTTCTGACACGGTAGAAAATGCTGTCGCATTGTGTCCAAATTGCCATAGAGCATTTCACTATTCTGAGAATAAGTATTCATTGGTGAATGCGTTGTATATGAAAATTAGCCGGCTAGCTCGTGAGTAGCTGACAGCTCGTTTTCAGTGGGGCATAAATGAAATTTCAGAATGAAAAATTTCTTTTATAATAGTTAATTATTGATTTATCTAAACCTATTAATGTTTTGGAAATCCATCGACTGTAAGGCTGTACAAGTTCAAGTCTCGTCCCGGGCACCAAGAATTTTACTAGAATAATCAAAGCAATAAAGCAGTATCGTGACCGCCGATAGGCGGTTTTTTGGTATATAAAATCCGCCTATCACCATTAGCAACCGTTCTTACTATTCACCAACGATTGGAACAACAGCCATTTTTCTTTTTCTGCTGAGCAATTTTCTTATCAGCGGCAGGATCGCTCCCTCGCGGATTTTAGCGCGTGCCGGATCGCGCAACTGCCGGGCTTTAAACAGACACATCGGGGTAGGGGCCAAAGGCCAGTTTTTTCTCTTTGCCGTCGATGCGGTACTTCATGTACCAGAATTTTGAACCGTTAGGTTTGATCAGCAGGTACAGTCCTAAACTGGCGGTAAGCTTGAAGGATTTATCGGTGGGTTTGATCTTGCGAATAGCTGTATCTATGCAAAGATATTATTTGGCTACGCCAAATCATCATCCTGCCGATTGATCACGCTGCTCATCAACTAACCGTACTGCGTCAGTCAATCTGTTACATCATAAGGTTCATCGTTATTTTGTGTTCAGGCTGTGTCACTATGGGATTATTAGCGTTACTTCGTTCAGCATGTATTTTCATTATCAATTGACTTACAATAATTTTGTGCAGATAAAAACTATCAGGGTATGGCGGTAGCGCATGAACTAAAATGTAAAATATCCATCAATTACGCTCAGGGAAAGATCACGAAAAGTATGTTTTCATACAAATAGCAAGATAAGTGTAATTTCAAGTTAGAATTAGATATATCACATACAGTATGTGTTCGATAATCACTTAAATGCGTGTTGTCATTCGGTTGTGAGTGTTAAATTTTTCTAAACTCATCAAAAACATGATGACTTATACTTATCATGATCTTTCCCTGATATGCCAAGGAATTGATTGATATTATTGGTATGATTAAGCGGAGAATGGAATGTTCAGTAAAATAACATTCTTGATATTTATTGTTGTTTTTTCCGCAGGCAGCTGCGCTGAAACTCTTTTGTTAGATATTCCTCATTTCGATTCAACTAAGATTGGCAATGTTGGTCTTACTGAGATGCAGGCGAAGTCATTACTGGTTTTCTCACTAAAAAACGAAAAATATAATGTATCGCTGCCTGGTATTTTTATAGATGATGATTTGAAGGATAAACAAGGGAAAGCTTTTCACCCAGGCTATTATACCTTTGGGGTTGGCTACGACTCACCTTCAGTTGGTGCAACAGACATATGAGGGATGTTTTCTATTAGTCCTAAAACGGGTGATGTATGGGAAGAATATACATGCAAACAAATATCGTTCCCAGAGTTGCAAAAAATACAGCAAATAATAATAAAAAAAACGGGTGTGACATTTGCAGATGAAGTGGCGCAACGTAGGGGGTTAGGGTGTAAGGATGAATAACCATATCCGGTATGTGGAATAGTGGTCAAAAGGGAAGCCTGGATTAGGGATGGATAACTGGAGAAAAAGGGATTAATTCATGTCAGTTTACAAACTTGGTACTAATATTTATGGTATATATAAGATAAATAGAAAACGCTTATGCCATGGTTTTTAATAAAATGAAATTTATATACAAAAGATACATTTTTATTTGTGCCTTACTGGTATTTATTGGCAAAGGTTATGTGAATCAATATTTTTACGTATATAATAATATCATCATTGTAAGTTGGGGGGATGGGCCTTACGGAAAAAAATTATATGGGGCTTATGTTTATAAAGGTGAAGAGATAGGTGATAAGGTACAAGTTAAACTGATGATCTATATTAACCACCAGAACTTCAATTTTATTTCTTATTATATGGATTTTGGCGTTATTGGCATAGATGAACGCAATAAAGTCTATGATAATTGGAGCTGTGTGGACTGGCGCCCTGAGGGAGTTTATATCGGAAATACAACTGCACGATATTTTATATCTAAAGCAGATTTGGCAAAGCATAGGTAATTTATGTGTATTAATCTGATGCAGAAAAAAATACATGGCTGTTATATTGTATTTTCATTTATTTTAATGATAACTGTTTCTTTTTTCATTTACCAGAATCATTTTTATCATACAAAAACCATCGCCATTAGTTGGTCAAATGATTCGTTTGACATGAATCAAAAATACAAAATTTGTATTTATCTGGGGAGTCACGTTGATGGGAGAGTACAAATAAAGGCAAAAATTTATAGAAGTGTTGACGATTTTTTCTCTCATGATATTGGAGTGATAGGTGTATCTAAATATGATCTTGATGATGTTAATTTCGCCGATATTATCGACCAATGGGGAATTGTAAAATGGAAATCAGATGGCGTTTATATTGGAAATGATGCAAAACCTGTGTATTTTCTTCCCAAGGAAAAATTTAAAACTTTTTGATATACGTTGAGATATTGTTGATTTTAAAAAAGTTAACCTCTATTAAGAGTATGAAAAATGAACAGAATGCACCTGATAATCGTTTTTATTTTTTTGTTGGGTGGTTTAACAATAAGCAGTATGGCTAGAATTCCTGAACATGTTTACTTAAATGAAAGCGGGATGCTTAAAGGTGTTGAGGATAATATCTTGTTAAAAGAATATGGTCAGCCTGAACATCAGTTCATAAAACCTCGCTATAAATTTGTGGGTGAATATTATATTGACATAGAGAATACTTATCGTTCGACGAATCCAGAATTAAAAAACATACCGATTAAAGAAATGTTTTGGCATATCAACTCAAATTTAAACCTGACCTGCTGGTTTCATTATAAAGACAGGAAATGGACAGTTATATCATATATATTCTGGGAACCAGGAACTTTGTTTTAATCCAGTATTCAATATAATAACTATCGGGGTTAAATCCGTAGGTGATATATAGACACAAAGAGAAACGCAGTATTTTTCTTGTAGATCTCTGTTTTTGTGTTTATTGAAAATATTAAACAAAGTTTTACCCAGCTATATCTTCCTCTTGCGAGTGTAAAATAATATGCAATGGTATTTTTTATTTGTCATTTTTGGACTGATGTCAACATGTGCTGCTCAGACTTCTGAATTCCCTCTTAATTTTGAATACTACAACAACAGGAATGAAGTACACAAAAACGACAGTGAAGAGTTTCTTGTGAAACAATATGGAAAACCTGACCATCAAATTACAAAACCAAGACATTATTTTTTAGGCGTTTATTACGAAAGTATAGAGCAAACCTACCCTTCGAGAATCTCTAAATTCAAAAACATTCCTATTAAAGAGATGTTCTGGAATTTGAAGGGTGATTTGAATTTGACATGTTGGCTTCATTATAAGGATGGGCAATGGGTCGTTATTTCATATGTTTTCTGGCCACCAGGGGCTGATTTTTAATTCGATATTAACGAATCAATATCTTGGATTTTGTATCTATAAGCAATAAAATAACTGATGACTACAGCACACTCAAATATTGCTCTCGTTACTTGATGACATCTTGGAAATGAAACTACCGAGCAAGAGCCAACTACCGTGATAGGAAAAATACTGGCGCAAGGTACATCTGTGCAAGTCTGGTTCTGGTAACTGAACTGCAAAGGGTTGTATGTGGTTTCGCTGTGACTGGGTGCTGAAATTCCCTATTCTGGCAGGGTTTTTAGCGATTTATTAGGTTGCTAATATAATGATAAATAAATTCTGAATTCGTTAAGGGCACTACTTTTATCAGTATTATTTACTTTGCGTTGATGTATTTTTGAATTTTATGTTTTCACTGCATTTATCTGGGGCAATGAGTATTGGAGGAGAGTTTACTCATCAGCAATGTGTCTAAATGATGATTATGGCTCTTTGTCACTGTATATTGGGGATATTAGCGAGATGATGAATATAAGAATGGAACTCAGGGTAGTATATGTTGAAGATGCTACTATATTTTTGAACGTAATAATTCCTAATGCAATCTTCGCTCTTTTGACGGTAAATAAATGAAACGAGTTTCTATCCTGGTGATTTTTATTTCAATAGCTTACGTAGTTCCGGTAAATGCACTTACGCCGTCAACGACCATTCAATCCACTAAATATTATGAAGAAAATAATATTAAAAATGGGGATAGCGATACTTATTTTTTACAAAAATATGGCATTCCAGCTTATGAACATATAAAGCCGAGACATAAATTCATTGGGGAGTATAATGTCGGCCTGAATCAAACCTATCCTATAACAGATCCAAAGTTCAAAGATGTCCCGATTAAAGAAGTGCTCTGGCACTTGGAGGATGACTTAAATTTGACATGCTGGTTTCATTATAAAGATGGACAGTGGAGTGTTATATCTTATTTTTTCTGGCCACCAGGAGCTATGTTTTAATCTGGCATTAAGGAGTTAATACCATAAATTTTGTATCTTCGACTGCCTTAAGAAATATGACCGCAGTGGGTGGCTGACGGATGAGCATACCGGCTAAGGCAGTCTCCGGTTTCAGCGTGACGTCCTCGGTAACCCCTGCGATATCACGCCCCCCGACGGGCAGCACATCAGCCACCTCTACTACGGCAACGGCCACCTGCTGCAGACGGCGCTGGACGGTATAACGGTCAGTGATGTAGAGAAGCATCTGCCCATTTTTCTTTTTCTGCTGAGCGATTTTCTTATCAGCGGAAGGATCGCCCCCTCGCGAACTTTAGCCCGTGCCGCATCGCGCAACTGCCGCGCTTTAAACAGAGACACATCGGGGTAG
>NZ_KV824244.1:18939-33939 GCF_001816025.1 Hafnia sp. HMSC23F03 | reverse complement strand
TTTTTTGTGCCTGTTTTTCCCCTTCAGAATTCACTTTCATAATATTATTGATCCCCCACAGCAGGAACTATCGCAATCTTCCTATCATATCTTGCCGTTTGCGATGCATTTTTGTGCCCTGATATAGCTTGCTTGTCATAGAGTGATCCTGACAAGTCTGAAATTCCTTTCGCTTTTAGATCATGAAATGTGAAATCGAAATTCAACTCTGGGTACTTCTCTTTTGCTTCCTTCTTAGCTTTCATCCAACGGCTGTTAAATCCATCTCTGGTATAGCCTGCTCCTGATGGCTGGTGGATTACGAATATACTGCTCATTCCCGAATTTAGAGGAAGGAGGGTAGCCATATTGACTGCTGCTCTAAGACGCGAACCCCAACCTTTAATTTGCGCGACCCCAGTCTTACTTTGCTGGATGAGTATCCCTTCATCAATCAGTTGGCTTGTTTTCATGCTGAGAACGTCTGCCTGCCGCGCACAGCAGAGGTAGGCTAATTCCATCGCAACTCTAACTACGGGTGGAGCAACGCTGTATAGGGCGTCGTATTCGTTGTTAGTGATGTATCGTGTGCGAGCAGATTCTTTAAACTGTTTTACCCCTTTGCATGGATTCATCTTTACCATGCCGCGTTCGTAACCCCAGCGAAATACTCTCGAGATAAATGCTTTCTCACGATTTGCTTGAATTCTGCTTTTTACTCCTCGCTTATCCATATATTTGCGTATGTGTTCAGGCCTAATGTTGTCAGGCTGCATAGTGCCAAAAACCGCCAGAACTTTTACTGCATATTTCCGGTAGTCTTTCTGAGTTTCAGTCGCTAATTCCTTAAAATCACCAGAATTAAAAAAGCTGTCGACAAGCCCATCGAAGATGCTCTCATCCTTCTTATTGTTTATTAACGCCTCATACGCAGCCCACACTTGTGCTGGTGTCGAGTCAAAGCCACATAGCCGAATAGTGCCGCCGTTTTTAGGCTTAAACTCAAAGGCTGAGCGTCCCCTACATGTGCGAGGGGGCATCCAATTATCCGCTGGATTACTACGTTTCCTACCCATTAATCCAGCGCTCCAAAGTTAGGTTCTTGTTTTGTTTCTATCTCGGGTTTATTCCGCATATTAAATGGGTTCTCAACGTGTGCCCAAGTTGTAGCGGGTCTACCATTTTTCCTAACGATGAAAAACACGCCATTTTCTTTAAGTGTCTTACATTGGCATGATGGGAATGTGTAGCCGGTTAATTCTTTCAATTCCTCATCAGTTAATAACTTAGTATTTCTGCTCATATTTATACCCACACATGTAGAACTGGCCCGCCATGACGAGCCATGAATAACTAATCTGCTTTTATTGAGAATGCCAGCACCATTTGTTCAGCATCATTCATTGCATCATGTAGTGCATAATGCTTAATCATCTGAAAGCATGGCTGGTGGTCAACGATGTAACCTTTTTCGCTGCCAGTCAGTGCATCAATATAGGTTCGAACGTCACGCTTTCCGTTGTATTTCCAAGGGCAGGTCATACCGCATTGGCGATAAGCATGTTCCAAAATGGTGCCATCAAAATCGGTACCACGAAAATATATCCGGGCATCATTATGCTGGGCGATCCAACTAGATAAGTTCAGCAGCTGCGTGCTTAAAGAGTGGCGCTCACCGGTTAAAGCTTCATGAGCATCCTCCCCCTGAGACTTCCACCAGAACTGTGTATCTTTGCCAACAGAACGGCCAGACATGAGCTGGTTGAACGTATCGACTAGCGCATAAAAGGTATAGGGAGAATACTCAGCTACATCTAGATCCAGACTAACCTCAAGAATTGAACTGCGTGTCTTCTCAATGTTTGCGATATCAAAAGCGAAGGCCCCAATAGACAGGATGAGCGCAGAAGGGCGTACATCCATTGTTTCAATGTCGATCACGATGGAGTTAATCATTGTTATTTACCCCTTTAATAAAACAAATCCAGTGCGTGTTAGAGTGTTTGCCTGATGGATGCCCGAATGCCGGCTTATGCTCAGTTAATGCCAAAACTTGGCTTACTGGGATTTGCGTTTCGTTCCATTTAAAAATCAATGTGCCGTGGCCACGCAGTACACGAAAGGCTTCGTGAAATCCCGCTTCTAAATCATCGCGCCATGTTTCTTTGTTAAGCACGCCGTACTTTTTACGTTGCCAGCCGTTTTCACCTGCGCGCACCAGATGAGGTGGATCAAAGACAACAACGTTGAATGACTCATCAGCGAACGGCAAATGACGGAAGTCAGCGATCATATCCGGCTGAATTTCCAGATTGCGGCCGTCGCAAAGCGTGTGACTCTCACTGCGAATATCACAAAACATCACATCAGGGTTTTGCTTATCGAACCAGAACATGCGTGAGCCGCAACACATATCTAAAATTGTCTTAGCCATGTTATCTCTCGTAGAATTTATTAATTAGCTTTGCTGTATTTACAGCCTGCTCTTGTATTGCTGGTTGAGTGGGCGCAGGGAGTTCAAACTCCGAAATCACATTAATTACTGAGCTTAATCTCATGGCCATTGCTGCAGCCTTTGGTGTTGGCGTAGGAAGCTCTTTCAAAATCCAGCTAAGGATTCTGTTTAGTAGTTCTACCTGTTGGCTCAAATCTACAGGCTCAGGTTTTATTGCTGTGTCCTTATCTTGCTGACGCACTTCATACAACACGTCATACCGAGTAGTGACTTCCCGCAATATTGCTGCAGCCTCTGGGTATTGCCCACTCACTAGCTTGACGCCTGCATGCGCCTGCTTAACGAGTGTCTTTGCTGATAATTCGCGTAACTTCACGATTACTCCTCCACATGTTTTAGGTATGAGTATCCCCAGTGCGAATTAATGAAAATTCACACAAACAGATAGGTTTAATTAATTACTCTCCACACACAGAAGCACTCGGGGCTGAAGGTTTATAAATGTTAAGGCCCGAGCTCTTCTCTCTGTAGTTTGTGACGCTTACTAAACCTCATTTTTAGCGGGAAAGAACACTAGAATGAACATGTTTTGTGTTTTCGATATGAATGATATTCACAAAATGTGTTTGTTAAGTCAAACACAAAATGTGTTTATTTTGATTTTTTGGGTAAATATGAGGCAATTTGAAGGAGAGTAAAGAGGTATAAAACCCCAAATTCTTGTGAAGAAATTGAGGTTTGGGGGCTAAACAAGTCTCAGCTTTGTCTCGATTGCGACACCTATGATCTTGCAATTCCCATTGATTGGAATTAATGGGTATGACGGGTTAAGTCCCTTAAGATATTTTTGACCAGCATCGATAATAAGGCGTTTGAACGTTGCTTCATTAGCATCGGTTAACTTGGCTACAACGAGGCTATGGTTAATAGGTTCTCGCCCTGTATCAACCAGCACGAGAGTGCCTTCAGGTATACTTAAACCTGTTGGTGCAGTCATTGAGTCGCCTTGCACTCGCAACCAGAAGCCTGTACCGGCTATTTTCGCGTCTGATTCAAACCACTCATCTATTTGATCAATAGTGTATGGCTCACATGCTTCAGCCCATGCCCCAGCACTTACCCAACTGATTACTGGATAGAGATTTCCACGCTCATACGGCTTGGCATTTGAGACATTACTAAACCCTGTATCCCCAAATAGGAGTTCAGCAGCACTAACGCCTAAGGCTTTAGCAATTACGACAGCATCATCAGCGCTTATACTTCGGGTGCCTAGCTCATAATTGCCAATACGTGATTGTGATTTCCATCCGCAAAGCTCTGCTAGAGCCTTTTGAGACAGACCCTTTCTTTCCCTCAAATTCTTGAGGCGTTTTGCGATTTCTTCATTTGTGTTCATAGAACTCTATTTATCACATAGCGTGTTAAATGGCTTCTCACATTTTGTGTTTGCATATTAAACACGAAATGTGTTTAATGGCGGTATTCATACTCACAAAGGGCGGACCATGAACAATATTGCATCAGAGCGAAAAAAACTGGGTGTTTCACAAACAACTTTTGCGACCAAGTGTGGCTGGTCACAGTCTCGGGTAGCTAATTATGAATCAGGAATAAGAGTTCCAGATCTCGAGTCATGTCGAAAAATCGTGAGAGCTTTTAACCAACTGGGCTGCGTGGTCACTTTGGACGGGTTGTTTCCACCTAAGAATCATAAGCAACCAGACCAAAAGTAAAACCACAAAAAAGGGACCAACACTGTGGACAACAAAAACTTTCCAGCTCCGGCAGATATGACGGCGGCAATGCACAAGCTGATCACATCGACACCGGGCGGGTATGAAGCGATGGCGCAACAGCTATCACATGACGGTACCCATAACGCGCTAAGTAATCGTGTACGCCAGATCGGTGGGCAAATGGTGCCGTTCGGCATGGTCATCCAAATGGAGGCCTTTTCCGGTCGCACGGATATTACCGAGGCTATGTGCAAACGCGCTGGTGGTGTGTTCGTGAAACTGCCTGATGTCGATCAGGTCGGTAATGAAGAGCTGCTGCACAAGTTTAACGATCTGCTCGCTGCGCTGGGTGACTTTAGCCGGGCACATAACGAGTTCACCAACGATGGTGTGCTTGATCGAGAAGAAAGCAAACGCCTACGCGCTAAAGGGTATCGCGCACAGTCTTTGATAGCTGAGATTTGGGTGATTTCAGAAATGTTGTGGGGAGAAGGTGACGCCAAGAGTATGCAGCTCTTGGCGTCGGGTGCGAAACATTCTTGTGTGGAGAAATAATCGCGTGAGCAATTTAACAGTAAATACTCAGGTGCCGCAACTGCGTTGCTTACCAGCGACTAACGTCCGGCCACCAGCGCCGTTACGGTATGAACGAAGAATAGCAAACCGTTGGGTGCCATGTAACCACAAGAGGGCTGCGGCGATTGTGGGCGTAATAGCCAGAAAACGGAGGATGCCATGACACAAGGTATTGCTTCGCTTGATCGCCTCTATCGCGACAAGAACGGGATCGTTGTTCACGTTACCCGATATGACCGAATTAACCAGAAAGTGATTTATCGCCGTCAGGGCTATGAGTTTGAGTGCGCATCGCCGCTCATTCTCTTTCGCTCTCGTTTTGAAAGGATCGACGTATGAGCAACAAGTTATCAGGTTACGTCTGGGACGGTTGCGCGGCTGCGGGGCTAAAACTCTCGGAGGTGGCCATCATGGCACGTCTGGCCGATTTCAGCAGCGATGAGGGCAAAAGCTGGCCCTCGGTGACGACCATAGCCCGCCAGATTGGTGCGGGTGAAAGCACTGTTCGTACAGCGCTAGGTAAACTTGAGCGAGAAGGGTGGATTAGCCGCCAACAACGTCGTGCAGGTAACCGGAACGCCAGCAATATTTACCAGCTCAATGTTGAGAAACTTCGCCTAGCTGCTCATGCGTCAGAATCTGACCCGTCAAAATCTGACGCCTCAAAATTTGACGGGTCAAAATTTGACGGGTCAAAATTCGACGCGTCGAAATCCAGCAAAAAGGGCGGTTTTCACCCGTCAGAATCTGGGGGCGATCCATCAGTAACTTCAACACCTGATCCATCAAGTAATAAAACCTTTTGTCAGCCTCCGGCCGACCCTGAGGTGGAAATTACCGATCAGGCCATTCAGGTGCTCAAACATCTAAACTGCGTCACCTCGTCTCGGTACCAGAATTGCAAATCCTCACTCGAGAATATTCGTGGCCGTCTGCGTGATGGTTTCACCACTGACGAGCTGATTTTGGTTGTCGATTTCAGCGTTGAGCGCTGGGCAAGCAATCTGGATATGGCTCCGAACCTGAACCCGACCACGCTATTCCGTCCGGGTAAATTCCCAACCTACCTGAGCTCCGCAACGAATTGGTCTAAGGCTGGCCGTCCGCCTCGCACTCAATGGTCAAAAGGCAACCAAGCCAAGCCGAAAGGCTACGTTGATATGGATTTCTCAAATCAGGATTACTCATCGGTCCCTGCTGGCTTTAGGAACGGTTATTCGAGCGAGAAGCCCAAAGAACCCGCTGCGCCAGTTGATAGAAGCGATTTACCAAAGTGGCTCGTAGAGCGTACGGGAGGTGCCCTGTGAAAGAACAAACTATGTCAGTAATTCGCCGCCACCGGCCAGCACTTGTTCAGCTCCATCAGGAAAGAGCCCAACGCTGTGAAGCGGAAAAACAGTGGCGCCGCGCTGAATACGAATGGTCCCGAGTCATTGAGAATTGCGGTACCGAAGAGGATATGGAACACGCAGTTAAATGCCGTAATAAGTGCTCAATGCATTGCAGAGCAACAGATGTCACGGCTGATCCGCGTATGGACTATGAAACGGTTGTTCGTTTGGAGGTGTTGTCGTGAATATGGCCATCAATCAATACTGTGCCGCTTTAGCCGCTCAACGTGCAGAGCCTGAACACTACCTCAAACATGTTGGCGATCAGTGGCGTACCCCTGAGTCATTGTTCTGGGGCATTAACGCGATGTTTGGGCCAATCACTCTCGATCTGTTTGCTGATGCTGATAATGCCAAATGTGATGCTTACTATACCGCTGAAGATAACGCACTGACTCAGGACTGGTCAGTGCGTCTAAAAGAGCTGGGCGGCACGGCATACGCAAACCCACCATACAGCCGCGCTAAAGAGCACGATGGGCAATATGTCACAGGTATGCGGCACATTATCGATCATGCGATGGCTATGCGCGAGAAGGGCGGTCGTTACATCTTCCTGATTAAAGCGGCAACCAGCGAAGTGTGGTGGCCAGAAGAAGCCGATCATGTTGCTTTTATCCGTGGGCGTATTGGCTTTGATCTGCCCGTGTGGTTCAAACCTGCTGATGAGAAGCAAAAGCCGACAGGTGCATTTTTTGCCGGTGCTGTTGTCATTCTTGATAAGCAGTGGCGTGGCCCAGCAATCAGTTATGTAACCCGCGATGATCTAATCACTCGGGGCGATGCATTTCTGGCGCAGGTTCGTCGTATGGCTGAAAAGCTGGTGGGGGTAGCAGTGTGAAGTTAATCCTGCCATTCCCACCCAGTGTAAATGGTTACTGGCGCGCCCCGAATAAGGGCGCTTCAATCGGTAAGCATCTAGTGAGCGAACGTGGACGTAAGTATCAAGCTGAAACATACGTGATGGTTATCGAGCAACTACGCCGTAAGCCGAAGGCAATTACTGAGCACGTATCTGTTTCCGTTGTGCTATTCCCGCCGACCAAGGCGAAGCGTGATCTGGATAACTACTTTAAGGCTCTGTTTGATGCGCTGACAAAAGCAAATGTATGGGCTGACGATAGCCAGATTAAAGAGCTTTCAGCCAAGTGGGGACCAGTCGTTAAAGGTGGTCGTGTTGAGCTGGTAATCGATGAGGTGACGGTATGCGCATGATCCTCACGGCATTTCCACAAATCGACGCAGGCGTAGTTTTGCTTAAGCCGGGGCAATTGACGTGCAAATTCCACAAAGGCCAGCGCCTCATGATCACCGAGGTGCCGAAAGAGTTTGCGAAGCTTCCTGCGGGCGAGCTACCGGCACAGTCTCAAGACCTTGCAAACGATATGGCGCTGCGCCCGTTTTTCTCACATTACGACGTGATTAAAGCCGCGGGTACTGAAAGTGCCCTCGAGGTGTGGGTTGATAAAATTAAAACCTGCCAATGGAAGCGCAGCTATCACAACGGCAATTTGAATACGGTATCGCATAAAAACGGTGCCGTTCGTCTGTGTTGGAGCTGCGACAACCTTCACCATGATCAGTTTCATCCTTCTCTGGGTGATATAGCTGAAACCAACCGTGCCGAATGGCTGGTGGACTCGGTGCGGCGTTCATTAGGTTTTAACGAAGGTCACCAACTGACATTACCGGAACTTGGCTGGTGGGCTTTTCTTAATGGCCTGACCCATTTACTGCCAACGAGCATTGCTTATCGAGTTACAAAGACGCCAGAGCCACCAGCGTTTGTAGGTGGTGTTATGAAAGAAGCCGACATTAACCCGTGGCAGCCAGACCCAGATAAGGTGCTTTCCGACCTTATTGTGTTAGCTAAGCCGATTATTAAGCTGGCAGGGGATGAAGCACCACCAGCAAGCTTTATGTTGAAACCTAAGTTGGCACGTTGGGAGTGTGAGAAGTATACGCGGTGGGTAAAAACGCAAAAGTGCTGCGGTTGCAATAATCCCGCTGACGATCCGCATCATGTGATTAACCACGGGCTCGGCGGGATGGGAACCAAGACGCATGACTTGTTCGTGTTGCCGTTATGCAGACGGTGCCATGACGAGCTGCACAAGGACGTTGCAGGATGGGAGCAGAAACACGGGGATCAGCGATTCCTATTGATTGAATTTTTAAATTACGCGCTGGGTGTTGGCGCAATTTTTCAAGCGTGACGTGTGGAGAACGTATGAGAGATATGTATCAGGTGATGGACATGTGGGGCGCATGGGCTGCAGCAGAAAATAGCGGGGTAGACTGGTCGCCAATAGCTGCTGGGTTTAAAGGTTTGATCCCACACGGAAAGAAGTCGCGCCCTCAATGCTCAGATGATGAGGGAATAATGATTGATGGTTGTGTTGGTCGTCTCAAACAATATAAGCCAGAAGAGTATGAACTCATTATGGCTCACTTTGTTCTTGGTATTTCATTGAGGGCTATAGCAAAACGGCGTAAGTGTTCTGATGGGACTATTCGGAAGGAGCTACAAACGGCAATGGGATTTATCGATGGATGCCTATATATGATTAAATAAATAAAAAGCCGCATCTGCGGCTTTTTATTTATTTAATTCTCTCTTTTCTTTGAATAACTCTTTTATTTTAAGAGGTATAAATGTTGACTGAATAAAAGAGAAACAAGTTAAAAACGATATTGAATAGCCAATTCCACTGGTAACATACATTTTAATCTTACCAACTGGCGGTTTATCTTTGGATAGCAAGTAGTAAATAAAAATCAGGGCTAAAGTTAAGATATAAAGTAAAAACAATGCATAGTACTTGTTGAACCGCATAGTAAATCGTTTTTCTTGATTAGCGATATCTAATTCGCTCAAATTGGCGAATATCGATGAGTTTTCACCCGACATGGTGATAACTAGTAATAAAAAACCAGAAAGGATGGAAAAAACGTTTGCAACCAGATTTAACGCATCAGAGTTGTTGGTTAAGCTATGTGTCAAGAAGAAAGAGAAAAAAATCGAGGCCAAAATATTTAGCAGAGTAACTATCACGCCGGTGTGATTGATGTTAGTAGTCATTTTGGCCTCCTTTTGCACTCATTATAACTCTTTTGCAACAAAATCCTCTAAAATTTCCTTTGCATATTTAGCATTAATGGATTTTGAACCATATGGAACAGTATAGTAGGTTCTTAGGACCTTCAAGTCATCACCTTTTATCTTTTCGCCTTTTTTAGTTTCCAGATAAAAATCACTATCAAGGTCATCAACCCATACTGTCGTATTCCCTTCGATAGATTTTGCTAATTCAGAGTTTCCTCTAGCATCAATAGTTAAATGGCCTGTAATTCCTTTGGCTTTAACAGCTGGTTCATTTTGAATGATGGATGAAAAGAAACCTGGGGTTTTTACAAAATCAGATTCATCAACTGCAATATTTACATGTAATGCTCGGAACCCATCATTTTTAATTCGAGAAATCACATCTTTCTTTAAAATTGCGGATGGAGTGACTTTGATTCCAAATTGCTCAAGAAGATTAGCTATCTTAACTTCACACCAATTTGTAGATATTTGCATCAATGAGGCAATTCGATTGTCTTTAATAATTAAAAAAGCATGAAGACTATCCATATTTTCAATCTCAACTAAATCTTTTGCAGCTGCTAATGCTGGTGTGATCGAAACTTGCTCTTTGGGGTTGTATGTAGAAAAATGAAGATAATGACAATTATTCTTGGTGCTGAATTCTTTCAACTTAACATGCTTTTCGTTATTTACCTTTACGATCGAGTTCACAATGAATTTTGTACTTTGGCTAATCTGGTCGAAAAGAATATCAGTTGTGGCCGTGTTGACCTTAAAAGCTCTAACCTGACATTTCTTGGTGTGACCATCTTTCTTGCTATTTGAGAAGTTCATATCAATCCTTAAGTTTTTTTTATGATTCTAAACAAAATCTAACGCGTACGCAAAAAGAGTTATAAACTGATAAGAGTGATTTCTATGTCACATAACTTATTCAATCAAACCTCGCTCCGGCGGGGTTTTGCATATCTGGAGGGTGAAAGGTTGAAATACTAACGCGGTTAACCCGCGCTCCCTTTATGCCGCATTCATGATGTGGCCCCGAGTCGCCAATGAGTGAGCCAGAAGCAGGTCGAACTGCACACACGCTGGTTAGGGTTAATGAGCAAGAAGATGTGCCGGTAAAGCATTATGCCTGCCAAACATATACCGGTTATTAGCGGCGATAGCGCGACGCAACCCCAAGGGCATGGGCGTGGCCACTACGGTTAGTGGCAATAAAATAAGTTATATCGTGTTTTTCTCAAGAATGAGTTGCTGTTGGCATTGGACAGAGTTACTAGTGTTGTAACGCAATGAAAAAGAGAAAAAGACATGCTAAATCAGAATGATATGACAGAAACCGCAAGCATTATTTATCACTGCTTGAGCGTTAAAAGCTGGAAGTCAGTTGAACATATGGCAAACATCATGCGCATTAGTGAGGGTTGTTGCCAGCTAATACTGACGCAGCTTGTTATGGCTGGGTTAGCTGTTGAAGATGCTCGCGGGGAAAACTTTAAGCGCTGCCAGTGAGCTGGTGGCTTCTAAGCTGTGAAATGGGCGGCTGGGTTGTGTTGGTAGCACTTCCCAGCCATGCACCCGTTGCAAGAGTCACGGGCGCAACAAGGCCCACCGCTTGTGTGCACAAAGCGGATCTGAGCCTATCAAAAAAGGCCCAAAACATCCATGAAAAATACTGTGAATTTAAACAGTATCAATCTTGTAAACGCTGATTCACTCGAATTTATTAAAACCCTTCCAGATGATTGCATCGACCTGATAGCAACCGATCCGCCATATTTCAAAGTTAAGCCCAACGGCTGGGACAACCAGTGGCGCGGCGATAGTGACTATTTGCAATGGCTTGAGCAATGCCTTGCCGAGTTCTACCGAGTATTAAAGCCAGCGGGCAGCTTGTACCTGTTTTGCGGTCATAGGCTTGCGCTTGATATTGAAATGCTAATGCGGCAGCGCTTTAACGTGCTGAACCATATTATCTGGGCTAAACCGTCTGGCCGCTGGAATGGCTGCAATAAAGAAAGCCTACGGGCATATTTCCCAGCAACCGAGCGCGTGTTGTTTGCTGAACATTACCAAGGCCCATGTAAGCCCAAGCAGGACGGCTACGCTGTTAAATGTACCGAGCTTAAACAGAACGTCCTCATGCCGCTGATCGATTATTTCCGTGATGCGCGAAACGCGCTGGGCGTATCGATTAAAGAGATACATGCTGCAACCGGCAAGCAAATGGCCTCGCACTGGTTTAGTGAAAGTCAGTGGCAGCTACCAAACGAGCAGGACTATTTAAAACTGCAGGCATTGTTTGAACGTATAGCGAAAGAAAAGCACCAGCGTAATGAGTTGAGTGAACCACATCACCAGCTTGTTACGGAATATAGAACGCTGTCGCGGCGTTACATTGAGTTGTCGCAAGAGTTTAAGGCATTACGCCGTCCGTTCTCTGTTTCCGCACTTGTGCCGTTTACGGACGTTTGGACGTATAAGTCCGTCCAGTTTTACCCCGGCAAACATCCATGCGAAAAGCCTGCTGAGATGATGCGTGACATTATCGCGGCAAGCAGCAAGCCCGGTGACGTTGTGGCTGATTTCTTTATGGGGTCAGGTTCGACGATTAAAGAAGCCATAAAGCTGGGGCGCTATGCTGTAGGGGTCGAGTTGGAAAAAGAGCGCTTTGATCAGACTGAAAGTGAAATATTAGCGCTTATGCCTGAATAAGATAAACAAAAATGTGTATATTTTCCCTTGCTTGTATAAACAAAAATGTTTATAATGATTTCAAGTTAAACAAACAGGAGGAGGAAGTGAAACAACGCGAGTTCCAGCGTTGGCTTGCAGCACAAGGGGCACAGTTTTCAAACGGTACTAACCACTTGAAAATTCACTTGAACGGCAAGCAGACGATAATGCCAAGGCATCCAGCAAAAGAAATACCGGAGCCGCTTAGGAAAGCAATTCTTAAGCAACTTGGCCTGAAATAACAAACCAGCCCTTCGGGGCTGGTTACTCGCGGAGATTCACTTAGCCAAATATGCGATACCCAATAAAATTTGAGCATGACGAAACCGGGTGGTGTATCTCATTCCCCGACATCCCCGAGGCATTAACGGGTGGTGAAACAAAAGAAGAGGCGCTATCGTTAGCGCAAGATGCACTGGTAACTGCGTTTGATTTCTACTTTGAAGATCAGCGCCCCGTTCCTATGCCAAGCGCCGATGGTGAGGACTTTGTTGATGTACCTGCTAGCGTAGCTGCTAAGGTGTTGCTGCTTAATACCATGATCGCAACCGGCACTACGCAGGCAGAACTAGCTCGTCGTTTAGGCACTCGACCGCAGGATGTAAGCCGTATCGTTACGTTGGGACACACCACTAAAATTGATACGATTGAGGCTGCGTTAAAAGTGCTCGGCAAGCGGCTAGAAATAACCGCGTTGTAAGTATTACCTAACTGTCTAAAGGCTACCTCCGGGTGGCCTTTTTCATATCTAGCTCTCAGCTAACAACCATCCACACATTAAACACTTTCTAGCTGAGAGTGGTTACGGCTGTGCGCTATTCCACTAATTAACCCTACCGCGCTGGTGGATGGGGGGAGTACGGATATGCCTGAGTTTAGGAAGTGGTCATCTGTGAATTCAATTTTCAGCACAGCTAACATAAGTTCGTCTACTCTATATGTGGATAAACAACTTACTGGGTATTCTCATGGAACTACTGCTGAACGAATCCGAATATGATTCATGGGTTAGAGCTACATGCTTTTCAGACGATGACCTTATTGATGAGGCTGATATAGTTGATTATATCTTTGATAATCGGCCAAAAATATATCCCTGCGTTGTATACTTGGGGCCAGTTCTGAGTCCGACTGAGTCATTCAACATACAGTTCATCTACGGTGAACAGATAACGGAGTGGGCTAAGAGATTCTCTATGTAATGTCATAACATATTTTGGAAGGTCACTGGGTGGAGGCCCCTTTTCATATCTAGCGGATAACTACACCTGCTAGTTTGAGTATCATTGTAATTAGGATAATTCCTCTGCGTTACCAACATTAAAATAGGTAGCTTACTGTGACATCTCATAGCAATGGTGGCCATCATGAATAAACGTCGTATTACTGCAGTATCTGTAGTGCTGTTAACGTCGCTATCTTTAGTTTCTGTATCAACATTTGCTGATCCCGGAGGCAAAAACCACGGTAACAATGGTGGGAATCATGGTCATAGTGATCAAGGTAACAGTAATAAAGGCAATAATGGAAACCAAAATAATGGGCATCAATCTGGCCAACCTGCGATAAGCATTTCTTACTCTGACGCAAGACGCTTAGCAGTGAATTATGGGCTAACAGGATATCAGTCGTTGCCGCCCGGTATTGCTAAAAATCTAGCTAGAGGTAAGCCATTACCGCCCGGGATAGCTAAAAAAGCGGTGCCTTCAAATATGTTGCGTGATTTGCCAAATTATCCCGGTTATGAGTGGCGGATTGTCGGTGATGATCTTGTACTAATTGCATTGAGTACAGCGATTGTAACTTCTATCATTAATGGCGTGTTCGACTAGGGGGAAGACTCATTGTGAATGAGCTATAAACGACCCCTGAACTCTCCTTACGATTCATTTGAGTGCAGTTGATTTTTGGCAGTCGTTGAACACTTAACCCTAGTAGTCGATATTATGTATAGGTTATTTTAATATTTAGTTTATCCGTGTCGTATATACATTATCGTATGATAATCAAGTCGTAATACAGTCGATGGGCGTCACTGAATCAAGTTGCTTGTAGTCACACTAGGTAGCCACAGTTAATACTGTGGCTTTTTCATATTTATCGTTCAGCCAAAACTATCTGACACCAAACATTTGCAGAGGGTGATTACTGCTAGGCGCTGATTATTTTTTCAATAGCCTTTGGATTCTTCTTTGTTTCCATTGGGAAATCCAATTTCGCAATAAAAAAATCCGAATACCTTTAACTACAATGAATGCGAACCATATGCCTATGGGCCATATAAACCAGAATGATGTATGTGGAGTAACGAGATTTATAACCACTAACACACCGCAGACGATTAGTGCTGAAACAAGTGAACGGAAAAATTTTTGTTCGTCTTCAACTCGTTCTCTAGCTGCATTGATTTTATCATCTGCAGCTTGGCCTGTTTCAGTCAACGGCTGGGATTCATTTGCTAGTTCAGAAACATTAATTTCAAAAGCTGCGGCGAGTGCACTGAGTGTCTCTAAGCTTGCATTATCTCCATTTTCTAATCGCTGAATAGTCCTAACGCTTAATGCGCAGATTTCCGCTAACTGTTCTTGAGACCATCCACGAGCGAGACGGAGTCTTTTGATACTGTTACTCATTTTTAGCCACCATGATTGTTTTAAACACACATCTAGTTTGACCAATATTGTTCTTTTTAACACGACTCTGGCCTGACACTCACCCGACAACTACCCGACAGCGTTGATTTCACGATTGGATTTGTTGTTATCGTGCTGGTGGGGATAGCGCTCTTTTTATAAAAACCTCGCTAGTGGAGGTAAAGGATGAAATGAATGTACACACGTGCTGCCGATAACACCTTGCTTGCTGGTGGGGTTTCATCGTGGCTATTTAGCCTGATTAATTATTTCTCCCCTAACGAGTGGATGGTTGTAGGCATCATTGTTGGCATTTTTTGCACTCTAGCTGGCCTTATCTCGGGGATTTATTTCCGATGCCGTCGTGAGCGCTTATTGCGTGAGTGGATTCAAAGCC
>NZ_KV824244.1:0-18919 GCF_001816025.1 Hafnia sp. HMSC23F03 | reverse complement strand
CTGGAGCGTGATTGATGGGGACTAAAACCAAACTTAGCGCTGCAGTTCTGGCATTAGTTCTCGGTGGGGCCACAGCAGATAAAATCCTCGATCAGTTTCTGGATGAGAAAGAGGGCGTTCGAACTATCGCGTATCAGGATGGGCGGGGGATCTGGTCAATATGTCGTGGATTGACGCGCATTGAGGGGAAACCAGTTACTCGAGGGTTGAAACTTTCATACAGCCAGTGCAAGCGCTATGACGCGTTAGAGCGTGATAAAGCTATCGCATGGGTTAGGCGTAATGTGACAGTGCCACTATCCGAGCCAGCCATCGCGGGTATCGCTTCTTTCTGTCCGTATAACATCGGTCCCGCTAAATGCTTCCCCTCTACGTTTTATAAGAAGTTGAATGCAGGTGATCGTATTGGTGCTTGTGCTGAGATAAGGCGCTGGATATTCGATGGAGGCAGAGATTGTCGGATTAAAGAAAATAATTGCGCTGGGCAGCCGGTGCGAAGAGGCCAAGAATCGGAGCTTACTTGCTGGGATATAGTCCAATGAATATCAATTCCAGTTGGCGAATGATGACAATAGGTGTGTTGCTGGTGGCGCTGCTCGCTGCTGGGAAAATAGCGAGCCATTATCGCGATAAATACCATCAGGTTGAGAAAGACCGCATTGCTGCTGAACAGTTAGCCCGTGAACGCCAATCCACCATTAATGATATGGCTCACCGTCAGCAGCTTAATGCGGCTTTGGACGTGAAGTATATGCAGGAGTTACTAAATGCTAAGTCACAAGTCGAAACTCTTCGTGTTGACCTTAACAGTGGTGCTAAGCGGCTGCACATCGCGGCCAGTTGTCCAAAACTGCCCGAAATCGCCGCCGCCGCCACCGGCAAGCCTGATGCAACCGGCCCCCGACTTAATGACTCCGCTGAACGGGATTATCTCAGTCTTGTCGAACGGATCAGACAATCCGAAACAATAATTAACGGGTTGCAAAGTTATATCCGCACACAGTGTATGAAATGAATCCTCCCGACAAAGAAACAGATTGCATAATTAAATAAGATAACTAGAAGCCTGCTACTTGCAGCAAAGCACATGCTGCTGCATAACAAGCGGCACGGCTATTGTATTTAGACTGTAATCTTGCAGTTAGTACAAAGTTGTGCAAATCGACAATGTCATATGGTTCTTTCATCGTAAGCACTGCTTTATTTGGTTTTTCTTTAGAGGTAACAAATGCAGAATAAAGCCAATATAGGGCAGATAGAACTCCACTAGATATAGATAAAACTCGGTATTCTGTGAAAAGTGTAATAAAGATATTCATGTAATTCCCAAAGGTAATATATGGCACTCACAGACAAACAGGAGATGTTTTGTCGTGAGTACCTTGTTGACTTGAACGCTATTAAAGCGGCTATTTGGGCGGGGTACAGCGAAAAGACTGCAAACTACCGCCCAACTGTTGTCAAAAGTTGACATCCCGAACAGCATCGCGCAACTGAAAACTCAACGCAATGAGCAGGTTAACATCGACGCGGCTTATGTTTTGAGACGTTTGGTTGAAATCGGCCAGATGGATACTCCCCATATCATGACAGATGATATGAGTATAAAACCTGTTTCAGAATGGAGTGCATTATGGTGTCAATAACTTCGTGGGTTCGACCTAGCTGACAAGTTTGAATAGTGCGGCTACTGTTGAGAGCTGCACTAACACTCCTTGCATTGAGATTAATCGGGGAAGTAAAGCATTTATCACCACGCTTGATAACAAGACTGTTCGGGTCATTTGCCGTGCTGATATGGCTTTCGAAACATCACTAGCATCATAGCTCATATAAGCATTACAGCAGGCATTCAATGAGTACCTGTGATAATGCCAAAAGAACACAGAACCACAAGAGGTCACCGATGGTTGTCTAGCAAATTAGCTAAAATTGTGCAGATATAGCCATTAATCTCGTTCTAGCTCGGCTCTGTTGATGATTTTCTGACACATTTTCTCTGTAGCAGAAAATAGCTCTTGTATGTGTGATGGTTGGCTAGCCGCCTTATTACTCATCTGAGATAAAAATGCTGTTAGTTCACTTTTAAATTCTGAAAATTGTTCTGGTGGCAGTGTCTTCAGTAGCATTCGAATGATAGCGTCGTAGGCAGTAATTTGTATAATCGTGTTCTCTTCATTGTTCATTTGATCTCCTTGTTTAACGTTTCCTAACCAAATATTAGGTATGTTCCAGCATGAAAGGTGGAAGTGGATATATTAACTATAACGGAACTGTTAGTTGCATAGGTATTGAGACGATAACTTAATCATCTACTCACTCAAAAGCTAGTGTAACTAATTGGATTGTGCTCTACGGTACAAATTGGTTAAATGAGCCCAAATTCGCAATGCAAATTTTATGAATGAGAACTGCTCTCAATTTTGACGGGTCCTTTCTGTGTTTTGAAACACCGAGGGGGCAGCGACACGCGGGAAACGGCTAGTTTTTCGCATTTTATTGGCATCATCATCATCCGTTTATCTTTCTGTTTTCTTTGAAATTTCATTTTCAAAGATGTCGAATTGCTTATTTAGTGTTCACCATCATGGATAAAGAACTCGAATCTGTCCGCCTGAATATCAATCAGCTTGCGGCAATTACTGGCATGCATCGACAAACGGTCGCTAGTCGGTTGAAAAATGTGGAACCGGCACCCGGTAGCAACGCAAAACTCAAGCTCTATACGTTAACGGCGATCCTTACTGAGCTAGTGAAAACAGGCGAAACGGTTGAGGTCGATAAGATGTTGCCTCCCGATCGTAAAGCGTGGTTTCAGTCCGAACGTGAACGCCTAAAGTTTCAGCAAGAAACTCATGAGCTCATCCCCGCCGAAGAGGTGACGCGTGAATTTTCAGCGATGGCCAAAGCGATGGTGCAGGTGCTTGAAACACTCCCCGATATTCTCGAACGTGACTGCGCTTTGTCGCCGGTCGCCGTTGAGCGCGTCCAATGCATTATTGATGACCTTCGGGATCAGATTGCGCAAAAGGTCATAGAGGCAGATACGCCAAGTGAGGAGGACATGCCCGAGGAGGATTAATGGTTTCACAGGCATCCGCTGCTAGCACTCGCCGCAATATGGCGGGAATTATTCAGGCCCCGAGGCGCATGCCGGTAGCCAGTGCCGTGGAACAATACATGCGTGTCCCGAAAGGCGCGGGTAACTCGGTGAAGTGGGACCCGTCGGTTGCGCCGTATGTGTTGGAGCCGATGAACTGTTTAGCATCACGCGAATATGATGCGGTGGTGTTTGTGGGACCTGCGCGTACCGGTAAGACCATCGGCCTTATCGATGGCTGGGTGGTGTACAACATTATCTGCGATCCCTCGGATATGTTGATCGTGCAAATGACCGAGGAGAAAGCACGCGAGCATTCGAAAAAGCGTCTTTCCCGCACGTTTCGCATGAGTCCTGATGTGGCTGAACGATTAAGCCCGCGACGCAATGACAATAACGTTCACGATATGACGTTTTTGGCTGGCAACTATTTAAAAATAGGCTGGCCGTCTATCAACATCATGTCATCGTCAGACTATAAATGTGTCGCGCTCACCGATTATGACCGCTTCCCAGAGGATATCGACGGGGAGGGGGATGCCTTCACGCTGGCTTCAAAACGTACCACAACCTTTATGTCGTCGGGCATGACGCTGGTGGAGAGCTCACCGGGGCGCGATATTCGCAACACTAAATGGCGCAGAACGTCACCCCATGAAGCGCCGCCGACAACCGGCATACTGTCTCTTTATAACCGTGGTGATCGTCGTCGCTGGTACTGGCCCTGTCCACATTGCGGCGAGCATTTCCAGCCGTCGATGGAATCTATGACCGGCTACCGTGATGAAACCGATCCGGTGAAAGCTAGCGAAGCGGCGCATGTTGAATGCCCTCATTGCCATCAAGCCATTGCCGCACACCAAAAACGTGAACTTAACCAGCGTGGGATTTGGCTGCGTGAAGGCCAGAGCATAGATCGTGATGGTGTGATTACCGGTGAAGCTCGGCGCTCGCGCATTGCTTCTTTCTGGATGGAAGGTCCCGCTGCGGCTTATCAGACGTGGGCGCAGCTGGTGTACAAACTCCTGACCGCTGAGATGGAGTTCGAGGCCACCGGCAGCGAAGAAACCTTGAAGGCCGTTATCAATACCGACTGGGGATTGCCCTACTTGCCGCGTGCCGCCAGTGAACAACGCCGAAGCGATGAGTTAATGGCGCGAGTAGAGGATTACGGTAAACGCCGTGTACCGCCAAAAGTGCGTTTTCTCATGGCAGCCGTCGACGTTCAAGGCGGTAAAAATCGCCGCTTTGTCGTGCAGGTCGTTGGCTATGGAGAGAATGGCGAGCGGTGGACGATAGACCGTTACAACATCAAACAGTCCATGCGCTGTGATGAAAACGGCGAATCGTTACAGGTGCATCCCGGTGCATTTCCCGAGGATTGGGATCTCTTGATCACCGATGTTCTACAAAAAACCTATGCACTGGCTGACGGCTCCGGCAAGCGCATGCCCGTGTTGGCGATGGCTGTCGACAGCGGCGGTGAAGACGGTGTAACCGATAATGCCTATAAATTCTGGCGTCGGTGTCGTCAAGACGGCGTGCATAAGCGGGTGTATTTGGTGAAGGGGGACAGTACTCGCCGCCAAAAATCCGTGACCAAAACTTACCCCAACAATACCGAGCGAAGCGATCGCCGGGCAGATGCACGCGGTGACGTGCCGGTCTATCTGCTGCAAACCGATATTTTCAAAGATCAGCTGAGTAACGCGATGGCGCGTGATGTGCCGGGCGCGGGATTTATTCATTTCCCAAACTGGCTGGGGGAATGGTTCTTTGACGAGCTGACCTATGAAGAGCGCGGGGCCGATGGCAAATGGCGCAAGCCGGGCAAGGGGAACAACGAAGCGATGGACCTGTTTTGTTATATCCATGCCATTGCGTTTTTGCGCGGGTATGAACGCATTTCATGGGATAAGCCGCCAGCGTGGGCCGAGTCTCAAGATGCTAACCCAAATATTTTTAATGAAGACACGGCGCGGGAGGCTGTTGTAGTGACGACGAATAAAAAGAAATCCAAGCCACAGGACAAATCACCGATAGCACCGAGCTCCCTTTCGGGGTCTGGTTGGCTCAATGGTGGTGGAACTGGCGGTGGGGGCTGGCTATGACGCGTAACGAAATCAAGCAGATGCTCGACAAGGTGCGGCAAGCCTATACGGATTCACTCGATGGCAAAGCGGTCTCGTTTACTGGCGTGAATGGCCGCGCTGTCACCAATCACGATCCTGTCGCGATGCGTAACGAGCTCGAATATTGGGAGAAGCGCTATCGCGTCGCCTGTGGGCGTGGCAATGGTCCCAAATTGGCAAACTTTCTTTAGGAGTCGCCATGAACTGGATAGAAAAGGGCATAGCGGCACTGTCGCCGGGATGGGCGGCAGAACGTGCAAAAAACCGCAACTTGATGAATGCCTACGAAGCGGCCAACCCTTCTCGCTTGCATAAAGCAAAGCGCTCGGGCGTATCAGCCGATAACGCCGTCTTTGCCGCGGGCGTGTCATTGCGTGAGCAGGCTCGCTGGTTGGATGAAAACCACGACATTGTGATCGGCATTCTCGACAAACTCGAGGAGCGGGTGATCGGTGCGCGTGGGATTCAGGTGGAGCCGCAACCGCTGACGCACGACGGCAAGCTGCATGAAGAGTTTGCCTCTGAGCTGTCTCGATTATGGTCTGAATGGTCTATCCGCCCCGATGTGACGGGCATGTTTACCCGTGCAGAAATGGAGCGTTTATTACTGCGGTCGGCGTTACGTGACGGTGAAGTCTTTAGCCAATTGGTACGCGGTCCTGTTCCCGGCTTGAAACATGCGACGCAGGTGCAGCTGTCGATTGAAATGCTCGAGGCCGACTATGTGCCGATGTCGCTTAACAGCGTGGAGGGTACGCAGATTCGCCAAGGGGTAGAGATTAATACGTGGGGGCGTCCCGTTGCCTACAACGTGTATAAGTTTCACCCCGGCAATACGCTGCGTATGGCAACCCAGACCAAGCGGGTACCGGCAGAGAACATGCTTCATCTTGCGATGCGCAAGCGTCTGCATCAGATCCGTGGTGTGAGTCTGCTACACGGCGTCATTACACGTCTAAGCGATATCAAAGATTATGAAGAGTCCGAGCGTGTTGCGGCACGTATTGCTGCGGCGCTGGGGTTCTATATCAAGCGAGGAGATGCGACGACCTTTCAAACTGATGATTATGAAGATCCTGAAAACAAGTATCAGATGTTTGATATTGCGCCGGGCATGATTTTTGACGGACTCAAACCCGGTGAGGATTTGGGCATGGTGGAGTCCAACCGCCCGAACGTTCATCTGTATGAATTCCGCAACAGCCAGCTGCGCGCAGTGGCCGGTGGTACGCGTGGCAGCTACTCGAGCATTTCACGTGATTATAACGGTAGCTATTCCAGTCAGCGTCAAGAGCTGGTGGAAGGGTTCGAAGGTTATAACGTGCTGCAAAACTGGTTTGTTGGGCAGCACAGTCGCCCGATATACCGCGCATGGATCGACATGCTCAAGCTATCAGGTATCAAAATTCCCCACGATGTTGACCTCTCATCACTCTATAACGCGCTCTATCTGGGGCCGGTGATGCCGTGGATTGACCCAGTGAAAGAGGCGCAGGCGTGGAAAGGCATTGTGCGCGGTGGTGCGGGAACCGAATCCGAATGGATACGGGCTCGCGGTCAATCGCCACAAGAAATCAGGCGTCAGCGTCTACGTGAAATTGAATATAACCGCGAGCGGGGGCTGGTCTTTGACTCGGACGCCGCCAACGATTCAGGAGCCCAAACGAATGAACCTACCGATCCCGATGGGGACACTACTCAAACCACAGGCAAGCAACCCAACCAACAGCGGAAATGAATGCTGGTACAAAATCAAGGCCGCGGCTAAAGCGACTGACCCCATCGTCATTTATCTCTACGACATGATTGGCTATTGGGGGATCACCGCGCAGGCGTTTCTCAGCGATTGCCGTGATGCTGGTGTGTTCGAAGCCTCCGCGATTGAGCTGCATATTCATAGCCCCGGCGGGGATGTGATGGACGGCTTTGCCATTTTCAATTCGTTTTCACGACTCACCGGCAAAATCGATATTTACGTCGATGGCGTTGCGGCGTCAATGGCGTCCGTCATTGTCTGCTTACCCGGTGCGACCGTTCATATGCCAGAGAATGCATGGATCATGATCCATAAGCCGTGGGGCGGGGTGATGGGCGATTCTGATGAAATTCGTGAATACGCCGAGTGGCTCGATCGTAATGAGTCACTGCTCTTATCTGCCTACGAACGTAAAACCGGCCTGAGCCGAGATGAGATTGCCGCCATGCTCAAAGAGGAAACGTGGCTCGATGGTGCAATGGCGATAGAAAAAGGCTTTGCGGATGTTCTCGAAGCTTCCCTCGACGCTGCGGCGTCAATCAATACGAATAAAATGAAGGAGTTCCATAATATGCCTAAGCAAGTTACAGCTTTGATTACGCCGCGTGCTACTACATCGAATCCGGTGCCACAGTCACAGCCAGCGCCGTCTGCGGCACCCGTGATTGATGCACCTACGAGTTCAACCGTAGATATTAATGCTTTAGCTCATGCGATTGGTCAGCAAATGGCAGCTGCTAATGCGGAGCGTGTCACAGCCGTGAATGCCGTGTTTGACGCGTTCCCCGCGTTTGCCGCACTGAAAGCGGAATGTGTTAGTGATCAAGCCTGCAATGCGGATACGGCGCGCAATAAACTGTTGTCGGCGCTGGCTTCCGATACCACGCCGCTGGCGGGGCAGAATGCACACATCTATGCGGGTAACGGTAATCTGGTCGGGGACTCGGTTCGCGCTTCCATCATGGCGCGTGCCGGTTACGGCGAAGCGCAGGCCGATAACGCCTACGCTGGTTTTACCCTGCGTGAGTTGGCGCGTGCATCCCTTGCCGATCGTGGTATTGGTCTAGCGGGTGTAGCACCGATGGCGATGGTCGGTATGGCCTTTACGCATACCAGCTCTGACTTTGGCAATATCCTGATGGATGTGGCCCATAAAGCGGCGCTGCTGGGCTGGGATGAAGCCGAAGAAACCTTTGACCGCTGGACCCGTAAAGGCACCTTGACCGACTTTAAAGTCTCTAATCGTGTGGGGCTCAACTCACTAGCCGCACTACGTGAAGTGCGTGACGGTGCCGAATACAAATACATTACCGTCGGGGATAAAGGCGAACAAATTGCGCTGGCGACTTACGGCGAGCTGTTCTCACTGACGCGCCAAACCATCATTAACGATGATTTAGATATGCTGACCCGTATTCCCGCGGCGATGGGCGGTGCGGCACGTGCCACCGTAGGGGATTTGGTGTATGCGGTGCTCACTTCTAACGGCAAGCTAAGTGATGGTAAACCTCTGTTTAGTGCTGACCATAACAACTTAGTTAGCGCGGCAATGGATATCGATGGTCTGGATACGGCACGTAAAGCGATGCGTTTGCAAAAATCCGGTGAGCGTGCGCTTAACATTCGCCCGGCCTACGTGCTGACGCCGGTGGCTTTGGAGTCACGCGCTAATCAGTTGATTAAATCGGCGAGCGTGCCGGGGGCTGATGCTAACAGCGGTATCAACAACCCGATCCAGAACTTTGCCGAAGTAATTGCCGAACCACGTTTAGATATTAAGAGCGAAAAAGAGTTCTATCTAACGGCGGCACAGGGGCGTGACACCATCGAGGTGGCGTATCTGGATGGTGTAGATGCGCCTTATATCGAACAGCAGAACGGTTTCACCATTGATGGCGCGGCCTTTAAGGTGCGTATTGATGCAGGGGTTGCAGCGCTCGATTATCGTGGGCTGGTCAAGTCTACTGGCAGCAAATAAACCGTCTTAGTCAGGCGGTTTTTTTATCTCTACGGGTGGCTAAGGTCGCCCGTTTTCATGGGTACGGGAGTAAGACAATGGCGAAGAATTATTATCAAGACGGCACCACGATGGATTGGACAAACGGCACAGGCAAGGCGGTGCTATCTGGGCAGCCGGTGATCGTCGGCAGTGTGGTGGGGGTGGCTTTAGGAAATATCCCCGTGGACGGGGATGGTGTGTTGAAAATGACCGGCGTTTTTGTGTTGCCGAAAGTGGCAGACGAAACGTGGCCACGCGGTGCGGCGCTGTATATGACGCCGGACGGCTTGTTGACGGCTAAGGCTGATGATGGTGCCAATCCTGCGGTGGCGCATGCGCGTGCGGGAACAGCGTGGATCACTAACGATGCCGGGGATGAAGAGTCCCGCGTGCGACTGGGCTTCTAATGAGCCGATTTACTGAGCGGCTACATCGTGCCGATAAGGTGGTGGATCGCACCTTTGCGGAAGAGTTGCCGGTGGTATTGATGGTGGGGGCGGAACGTCGCCCCATTACCGCCATCTTTGAAAAGCCAGACGCTTGCGCAGAAGTTCATGGCGGCGGAGAAATCCGCGATGTTGCCCCCGCGCTGAGTGCGTACACGGTAGATATTCAGGGATTGGGCAAGCGTCATGCGGTCACGGTCGGTGCCGAACATTATTGGGTGACGCATATCGGCGCCGATGAAATGGGCCGCACACGCATTACCTTAGCGGTTGGGGAGCCGGGCAAGCCGGTGGAAGATATCAAACAGTGGAGTCGATGAGATGGCAAGAGACAGCCGGTTACGCCGTGACATGCTGGTGGATATCGATACCGGTGCACTCTGGAAAATTGCCGATGCTGCCGGTGCCACACACAAGCAGTACCGCAATGCTTATTCGCGTGCGTTGAAACGTACCGCGGTGACATTGCGTAAACAAGCGTTGGCCGATTTAAAAACCGGTCTGGCGCCCCGAAGTTTGGCGATGGTGCGTAAACGTCTGCTCTCTTTTCGTATTTCTCGCGGCGCAATGCTTGATGAGGCCAAGCTCTGGTTTGGGTTAAACGCCATCAAGGTCAAAGATCTGAAAGGTCGCGTTCGCGGGCGTATTCGTCCCCATCATGACCGCCGCGATCCGAAGACGGGCCGCTATATTGCCGCGCGGCGTAAATCAACTGGCGAAGCGGGGTTTGATCCGAAAGGCTCAATGTTGGCATCCCAAACTTTTGCTAACGGCGAGGTCGCGCGTTCGCGGCGTGAGAATCGGCGCACGGTGGTTATCCGTGATCCGGTCACGCGGCGAGCAAAAGAGGCTGAAATCGACATTTATGCTCCGATGCTCGACTACGTGGAGGACAACGCCTTTGCTGATGTGATGGCGATTTTTATGCACCACTTCCAATCCGATATTAAAGGCCGCGTGAAGGCCAAAATCAGTCTATAAGGAGGCGCAATGGCTGAGCCCTTATCGATGGCGGCTTATCATGACGCCGTGATCGGGACCTTAAAAGCCCTGCCGTGGGTGGCGGACGCAGATACTTACCCCGAGAGCACCACGCAGTTGGTGACCCCTGCCGTTTACCTTTCTGTGGATGGCTGGGACCCCAAGAGTAATACCAGTGGACAGCCGAGCGTATCGCTTTCGGTATCGCTGTATATCGTGATCGATCGTGCCAGTGCCACCATCACCAAACCGGATATTTACATACGTACCGCGGCGGCGGATGTCACTCAGTGGATTGACGGCCAGCAGTTTGGTTTGCCGTATATCGATGGCGCGGTGTTTGTCTCCGCGGAGCCCGATGCGTTCGACCCCGCTATGGATGACTATCTGGTGTGGCGTATCACCTATGAGCAGGGCGCTGCCTTTGGTGCAGATCCGTTTGCGCGCGGTGGTGTACCGGTGAAAGGGGTATGGCTGGGCAAGGTGCCAGAAGTCGGCGCCGCGCACGTGGCCGATTATCGCAAAATCTATGAGGTGCCCAATGAGTGATATGGAAGGTGATCTGCAGCGCCGTCTTGCCAATATTGTGCGGCGGGGGGTGATTCATTCAACACAGCACGGCAAGATCCCCAAGTGCCGCGTCTCGATAGGTGAGCTTGTCACGGATTGGCTACCGTTGTGTCAGGGATTCTCAGGGGGCTTTCGCTCCGATGTGAACCCGTGCACGGTGGGGGATGCGGTGACGGTCCTGTCAGAAGGGGGCGACCTGAACAACGGTCGAGTGTTTCCGGGCTGGGCCACCGGTGGTGCACCAGTACCCGAGGGCAGCGAGTCGGAGCATATTACGGTCTACGGTGACGGGACCGAAGTGCGCTATGACCGCGAAACCCATGCGTTGACCATTACGATTGCTGCAGGGGGCACCTATAAGATTGTCGGCAAAGGGACACTCGACGGGCCGGTGGAAATTACCAAGACGCTGACGGTGCAGGGCGTAACCACGATTAATGCGAATACCACGGTCAAAGGCAATATCGGTGCCACCGGAGAGATCTCGGATGGCAAAGGCAAAATGAGTGGTATCCGAATGACCTATAACGACCATACGCACAAGGAAACCGACAGCGTCACGAAAGAACCCAACCAGAAAATGTAACCCGCTCCGGCGGGTTTTTTTATGTCAGGAGAAACTATGTCAGAACTTCATGGCGTTGAAACCATTGAACTGACGGCGGGAACGGTGGCGGTGACCACTATCCAAACCGCCGTGATCGGCCTTGTCGGGACGGCCCCAGATGCCTCGGCGGGTACCAAAGCCACCGCGACGGTCGGTACCGCGTTGCTCGATAACGTGTTGTCATTTGCAGCAAGCGAACCTGGGCGCTTAGGCAATCAATATAAGGTGGTGGCGGTTGCCGCCGTTCCCGATGCCGAAACCCCCGAAGCCGTGCCCTCGTCAGCGGAATATAGCGCCGGCGCACTGACGTTGACGCTTGGCTGTGATGCCGGTGGCGTCGTGACGGCAAAAGCCAATGAACTACCCCCATTGGTGGCGGCGATTGCGGACAGCAAAATCACTTTGGCGGTTACCGAAGCTGAGGGTCTTGTAAGCCCGTTTAGTATCGCCCTCACCGGCGGTGAAGATGAGCCTTTCCCGCTCAATACACCGGTGGCGATGGTGGGAACGAGCCAACTGAATAAACTCGGTACCGCGGGAACGCTTAAGCAAGCCATCACCGATATTAACGATCAGCGTGCGGCGCTCACTATCGTGGTACGCGTACCGGTGGACACAGAGGAAACCAAACAGCGCGCCGCCGTGCTTGCGGGGATGCAGGCATGGTCGCAAAGCGAGTCGATCACTGGCTATAAGCCGCGGGTGCTGATTGCTACCGGATTTAGCGAAGATGATGCCGTGGGAAAAGGTATGGAGTCGCAGGCCAACAAGTTGCGGGGCGTGGCCTACGTAGATTGTGCATCGATGGCGACACCGCAGGAGGTGGTGCAGCGACGCCAGCAATACGGTGCGCGCGTCGAGCTATTGCGCCCGCGTGTACTGGTCACTAATGCTTCTGGCGAAAACGTCTATATGCCGTATTCGGCACGCGCAGCGGGTCTGCGTGCGCGTATCGACGTGGAGAAGGGCTGGTGGTGGAGTAAATCCAATCAGGATATTAACAACATCCTCGGCGTGGAGCAGGTCGACGAGTTTATTTTGGGTGAACCGAACTGTCAGGCCAACCTGCTGAATATGGAAAATATCAGCACCATCGTGCGCCGTGACGGGTTTAAGCACTGGGGCAACCGACTGTGTACGACCGATCCGCAGTGGCGTTTTGAATCGGTACGACGGTCGGCGGATGTTATCGAAGACAGCATTCAGGAAACGGTGTTGTTGTATAACGACCGACCGCTCGATCGCGATATTGCCGACGACATTATCGGCACTATCAATGCCTATATGCGCCAGCTCGTGGGGCTCAAAGCGATTTTCGGGGGAAAAGCATGGCTTGATGAAGAGCTCAACACCGCCGAGTCACTGGCCGCAGGCCAGCTGTATATCGATTACGACTTCGGTCCGAAGTCGCCAACCGAGCGCATTACTCTGCGCGTTCGTGTCAATAATGATTATGCCGTTGAGGAGATGACCGCCTAATGGGAAATAAAAGTACATTACGCTCATGGACCTTTTTTACGAAAGGCATGCGCATTCAGGGGGCGCACGAATACACGCCGCCGGAGCTGAGTATTCAGGTGACCAACCTGCGCAGCGGGGCGCAAGATGCGCCAACGCCGGTCGATGATGGTATGGAGGCGTTGACCTGTCAGGTTAAGTTCTGGGGGATTGATACTGACATGCTCGCGTTATTGGGATGTGTGGCAGGGCAAAAACCACGCTTTACGGCCTACGAAGGTTACATGAGCAACGGTACCGCGCTGGGGGCTATTGAAGAGTTTGAAGGGTTCATATCGAAAGTCACACGCGATGCCCGCGCAGGCGAATCCCAATCTGAAGTGTCGGTCACGGTCGATATTGCGCTCAACTACTACAAGCAGACGCTGGAAGGGCGCGAGCTTATCGAGATTGATACTGAGCGCTTTATTCGTCGTATTAACGGCGTTGATCAACTGGGTGGACTGGCGGCAAAAATCCGCCTCTAACCTCAATCATTCATCTTATCCAGACGGCCTGCGGGCCGTTTTTTTATTGGAGCCTACTATGTACCCAGCCAATTCAAAAACGATCACCTTGTATACCCCATTAACGCTGGCCAATGGCGCGCAGCTAACCGAAGTGGCGATGCGTGAGCCGACGGTACGCGATCGGATCACGCGTGAGAAAGACCGTGGGAGTGAGGGGGAAAAAGATGCGCGCATGTTGGCGCTGCTATGCAACATGAACGAACAGGATGTGTATGCGCTAACCGCGGCGGATTACCTGCAGCTTGAGGAGGCATTCAATGTTTTTATGCTTCCGCCCGACAAGCGTCCGAAAGCGAAATCCGACGAGGCATAAGGTTTCTGGGGCGTCGCTTGCACTTTGCGATGAGTGACTACCTCGATATGCCGTTTAGCACGTTTAAGGATTTTCTCTTTGATGAAGTGGAGGCGGTAAAACGTGGCATTAAACCAAAACCTTAAGGCCGTCATCACCTTCGGCGGCAATCTTGATGCCAGTTGGAATCGTTCGACGCAGGGGATCAACAAAGGCATTAAGGATGTTGAAAAACAAACTCAAAAGCTGACCAAACAACAACAGTCGCTGTCGGCGGAGATCAAGAAGGCCAAGCTTGCTGGGAAGGATATCAGCGCGCTTAAACGTGACTATACCGGCGTCACGAAAGAGATTAAGAAAGCCAGCGCGGCGCAAGAGGCTCTAAATCGTGATCTGAAACGCGCCGAACAGTTTAAACGCGTCCAAGGATTGGGAAAGGGGGCGTTCGCTAAAGCGGGGAATATCGCCGCGTCCATGTTCCCCGGTGGTCTGGCGCTGGGGGGCAGTGGGCTGATTGCTGGGGCATTGGGATCACTGATTGCGCCTGCTGCCCGCAACGCGCAAACCGCCGAGAAAGTGGGGATCGCTAAGAGTTACGGCGTGGGGGTAGAAACCTTTAACGCATGGGACTCATTGGGCAAGCAGTACGGCATGAACGGCGAGAACTTTGGCGATCTGTTTGAAGAGTATCTGCATAAAGCGGGGGAGTACAAACAGAACGGCAAGCAGGGCGGATTGCAGGATGCGTTTGAAACATTAGGGTTTAAAGCCGGTGACCTTGCCGGTCTCAGTGATTTGGAGCAGTTCAGCAAAATTGTAGAGCGTGCGCTGACCTTAAAAGATCAGTCTAAGGCATCATTTGCCCTTGATAGTCTGTTTGGGGGCGAGGCGAGCAAGATGCTGATGTTGATTAAGCAATCCGGCAAAAGCTATCGCGATTTGATGGACGAGCAAAAACGCTACCAACTGGTGACGGAAGAAGGTGCGAGGGGGGCGATGGAGGGCAACCGCGCAGTGACCAACCTGCAGACGGTGCTCTCTTCCGCAATGGATGAAATCTCGGGCCAGCTTGGTGGTCAGTTGTCCCCGCAAATTAAAGCGCTGACTGACAATCTGGCGGAGTGGTTTAAAAACGGCGGGATTAGCAAGATCGTCAGCTTTATGAAGAACGAGCTTTACCCCGGCGTGCTGACGTTTGGCAACGGCGTGGTTTTTGTTGGCAAGATTATTTACGCGGCGGCGAAAAAACTGTCGTGGCTATTGCCGGACGATCAGGACAATAAAAAGCGGATATTACAGTCCGTTGCGACCGGAACACCTGTGAAGATTGCTGCGATCCAAGCGGAAAGTGAGGGACTTGGAGAGTGGTTTTCTCAGAATGTTAATCAGCCCGGTCGTGTTGAGATGCTCAAAAAGCAATGGCAATCGGCAGAGGACAAGGCGGGATGGCTGGCTACGGCTAATCCATTCACTAACGGCGAGTTTCAGGAAAACACGAGCCAGCAACTGCTGGAGTCTGTGGACGGTAAGCCTAGCGAGGGGCCATTCTCGTTTGATTGGGCGTCGGAGATGAGCAAGAACCGGCGGGAGGCATCTCAATCATCGGTACCGACATTTCCTGAGAATGAGCGAGCCAAAGAAGTTGCCCCTCATCGGCGCGATAACGAATTACCTGATATGGATGCTTGGCCAACGCTGATGCAGCAGATTGATCGCGTTGATATCGAGCGCAAGCCCACCTCAATAACCGATAGCCGTCGGCAAGAGTTAAAGGTTGAAATCAACGTAAGCTCTGAGCAGGAAGGGACTGCGATAGCAGATGAGGTGATTAACAAAGCGCAATCGACCGATATCTTCAACGGTAATAACGCGATGTACGACAACGGGGGGCTGTGGTGATGAGCGGATTTTCAGTGTTAGCGGCGGTTGAGCAAAACGCCGCAGCGGTACAACGGTCAGCCGCTGCCAGCGACCCACCGCGTGTGATGCTGATATTAGGGGGCTTCGAGTTCTCTATCGATGCGTTGACCTACAACGAACTTTCGCGCGAAGCCAGCTGGCGTTGGAGTGCGCAAGAGCGTATCGGGCAGGCGGATTTATTGCAGTTTACCGGCAAAGAGCGACGAACGGTTACGCTGCAAGGGGAAGCGCATGCCTTTTTTCGTCAGGGCGTGAGTGCCATCGATGATTTATACGACTTGGCAGATAAAGCAATGCCGTTGCAGCTGGTGAGCGGCGCGGGAGATGTGCTGGGCTATTGGGTGATTGAGAAATTTAACGACAGTACCACTAAGTTCCTCCCCGCCGGTTCACCGCGCCACAAAACGTTCTCAATAGGGATACGACATTATGCCGACGACCTATCAAACCCGTGAGGGTGACATGCTGGACGCAATTTGCGCCGTACATTATGGCTGGCCAGAGTTGGGGCCTCTTGTTGTCAAGGTACTGGAAGCGAATCCGGGGCTTGCCGATCTGGGTCCGGTCTATAACGCGGGTGTACTGATCACACTGCCGGAGCTCGATATGCCGGTGGCGGAGTCCAACCTTCAACTGTGGGATTAATCGATGAACGGTGTGGAAGAATACCGTCCTGAGTTCAGCGTGACGGCAGAGGGCAAAGACACATCTAAAGCGTTGCGCCAATGCCTGCAAGAGCTGACGCTCACGGACAATGGCGGGGCGACAGGGAAAGCCGACGAACTGCAAATCACGCTGCTATCAGAAACGCTGCCGCTCCCGAGCAAGGGGGCGCGATTACAGTTGGGGCTGGGATTTAACGGCAATTTGGTGGACAAGGGCTGGTTTGTGGTCAGTGGCGTCTCGAGCAGTGGTCCTCCGCGTAAAGTGGTGATCTATGCGACAGCCGCGCCAATGAACGCGCAGAAGCAAAGCGGGGATGTGCAAAACCAGAAAACCCGCAGTTGGGACAATTTGACGCTGGGTGACATTGTGAAAACGGTGGCCACCGACAATGGCCTGATCCCGAAAGTCGCTGATAAGCTGGCGGCGATTGCGGTACCGCATCTTGATCAGGTGTCGGAGTCGGATGCCAATCTCTTGACGCGACTGGCTCGGAGTCATAACGCCGTGAGTAAACCGAGCGGAGGATATTGGCTGTTCTTGGAGCAAGGGGCGGCGTTAACCGCCAGCGGCAAAACTCTTGCCGATGTGACCATCGTCCCGCGTGAGGTATCGAACTGGACTTACAGTGAAGGGCAGCGCGGTTCAACAACGGGTAAAGCGGCGACAGGAGGAAACGAGAAAAAGGGGAAGATTGGCGTCAATTACTATGACGAAGCCACAGGGCAAACCAAAGTCACTCAGACCGAGCACGAGGGACCCGACCTCGAGAACCCGTATACCCAACCGCATAAAACGCAAGCCGATCAGCAGGCCAGTGCCAAAAAAACACAGGCCAACCGCAATGAACGCCGCATGAGCATTACGGCACCCTGTCGCCCGGCTCATTTACCGCTGACCGCCGAAGCGCGCGTGGTCACGCAGGGCTTTGGTGAGCGAGAGGATCGATCGTGGCTGATTGAGTCGATGGTATACAGCCTGAGCGCGATGGGCTTTTCCGTGGCGTTTAATTTGGCGACGGATATCAAGCCCAAGGCGGCAAGCGGTAAGAAAAAGAAAGAGAAAAAAGATAAAACCGGTCCCGAATATTTCGGCAAACAGAAAAATTAAACCCGCTTCGGCGGGTTTTTTGATGGAGGTGATATGCAGGGTGTTAACGCCAAGACGGGCAAACGGCTGGCGGGGAATGATCATCTGCGTCAGTCCGTTATCGACATTCTCAGCACGCCTAAAAATAGCCGTGTGCTGCTACGCGATTACGGCAGTGATTTACCTGACCTGATTGATAACCCGCAGGATGAAAGCACGCGGGTACGCATTGTGGGGGCGACGGCTTCCGCGTTGGCACGTTGGGAACCGCGATTAACGGTAAAACGTGTGCAGGTGGTGCGTGAGGGTGATGGCGTCTTTGATCTGACCATCGAGGGCATTAACAAAGAAACCGGCCAGCCGGTCACGCTAGAAGGGATAACTATCTATGGCAACCAGTCCTAATCTTATCGATCTCTCGGCTATTCCTGTTCCTGATGCCATTTTGGTCCCCGATGCGACGACCATTTTTAACAGTTGGCTCGAGAAGCTCCGCGATCTGGATACGGTGTATGACGCGCTGGTGGAGTCTGATCCGGTCTATAAACAGGGTGAAGCTAACGCGTATCAAACCGTTTTGTTGCTGCAGCGTATCAATGATGCGGTGCGCGGTGTGTTGTTAGCCAGTGCATTAGGCGCAGATTTAGATCAGATCGGTGCCGGATTTAACGTGGCGAGACAGGTGGTCACCCCCGCCCAGCCCGAAGCTATACCGCCGGTTGACGCGAAGATGGAGGATGACGAGGCATATCGCGGGCGTATCCAACTGTCATGGTCACAGCTCAGTACCGCCGGTGCGCGTAATGCTTATCGCTTTTACGCCAAGTCCGCCGATCCCGATGTATTGGACGCTGAGGCCTATGGACCCCAAACCCACAACCGACCCGGTGAGGTGGATGTGTATGTGTTATCGCGTACCGGAAGCGGTACCGCCCCCCAAGCGCTACTTGATACGGTCAGTCACGCATTAAACGAAGATGAAGTGCGACCGTTAACGGATTACGTCACGGTACAAAGTGCAGTTTTGAGTGAATACGCTGTGGTGGCTACGCTGGATATTCCTGATGGTCCTGACGCGCAGACGGTATTGGAGAGCGCAAGAGCAGCGCTAGAAACCTATGTGGCGCAGGTGCATCGCATTGGCGGCGTAGCGCCGCTTTCGGGTATTTACCGCGCCCTGCATCAACCGGGCGTGACCCGTGTTCATTTGGAACAGCCCACCGCGGATATTGAAGCTAAAACGGGAGCTGCGCCTTATTGCAGCGCGATCACCTTGAGTTTGCTGGAGGGAGGCGATGTATAAAACGTTACTTCCTCTCAATGCGTTCGCCTCAGAA
>NZ_KV824243.1:0-48341 GCF_001816025.1 Hafnia sp. HMSC23F03 | reverse complement strand
AAACAACACCACCGACGGCACCGCTAACCTTGCTTTAGGTTCTGGCAATACCGCCAAAGGAAAACTCGGACTGGCGTTGGGTAAAAACAACACCACCGACGGCACTGCTAACCTTGCTCTTGGCTCCGGTAACACGGCCAAAGGACAATTAGGCGCGGCTGTCGGTATCAACAACACCACAGATGGAACCCTTAATCTTGCTTTAGGTTCTGGCAATACTGCCAAAGGAAAACTCGGACTGGCGTTGGGTAAAAACAACACCACCGACGGCACCGCTAATCTTGCTCTCGGCTCCGGTAACACGGCCAGTGGTACACATGCCGTTGCTCTAGGTACAGATAACACCGCGAAAGGAACCCAAGTATTAGTTGTGGGCAAAGGCTCTTCCGGCGTTGGTGATAAGGTCTTGGTGTATGGGAATAGCAACTCTGCAACGGGAAATAATGCCGTCATTATCGGTGAGGGGTCTTCAAGCCAAGGGAACAATACCCAGATACACGGCGATGGCTCTTCAATAAAGGGCAATGACAATACCATCGCCGGTAACCAATCCCAGATTGTAGGCAACACCAACAGTATTCAGGGGCATAGCGATCGTATCGAAGGTAATAACAACCAGATTGTTGGCGAGAAATCCAAAATAGTCGGCAATCGTAACCAGATAAATGGCGATGGCTCTACCATCCGCGGCAACGATAGCCAAATAGCAGGAAATAACTCGGCATCAGTCGGCAATAGCACACGAGTGGAGGGTAATCAGTCTTACGCCATCGGTAATAAAACCGCCGTTACAGGTAATAACAGCGTAGCCATTGGACACGGTTCTCAAGCGACAACGGATAATGAATTCTCCGTCGGCGGTAATGAAACCGGCAATCGTCGTATTACGCATGTCGCTCCCGGCATTAATGACAACGATGCGGCAACCGTTGGTCAGACCCGTCAGTGGACTAACCATCTAAACAAAAAGATTGACCACTATCAAAAACGCGCTAATGCAGGGATCGCCAACGCGGTCGCTTTAGGCGCAGTGCCACAAAACTGGAGCTATGACTCTAACTTTGGTATCGGTGTGGGGCAATACGAAGGCGAAAGTGCTTTTGCCGCGAAACTTGGCTTTAAACCTCGAGAGAATATTGCAGTTTCAGTCGGGGCCGGATTTGATTCGCGCAACAATCAGGCATTCTCGGCAGGTATGTCGTTTGGCTTTTAATATATAGATTACGCCCGCTAAATAGCGGGCGTTTTTTTATCGGCAATTTATCATAGGCCGTTGACTAACGGCTCTTAGTTACTTAGCCAATTTATTTGCGATAGCGTTAAACATTAGCGAGGCTTCAAGCGGCTGAGCGTTAAAGGAAGGCTCTGCCTTTGGCCAGGTTGACCACTGAACAATCACCAATTTTTCTTTCTGGTTCACCACAATCATTTGGCCGAAAATACCTAGCGCCCACATAGTGTCTTTGCTTTCCAAACCGTGCTTCGGCGCAACATCACTCGCGGTAGCCGGTACGCTATTATTCCACCATTCATAGCCGTAACTGCCATCAGGATGGGCAGGCGTTACTGATTTCTCTGCGGTATTCCATGTGCGAGCCTCTGCCACCCAGTGATCAGGCAGCATTTTGGTGCCGTTTGGTAAGATACCGTTGTTCATTATGAATAAACCGAATTTCCCCCAATCCTCCAGCGTCGCATTAAATCCGTGTGCTCCCACATCATGCTTACCCAACTGATAGCTGTGCCATACTCCATCATGGATCATTCCATCAGGCTGCCAAATCTTTTCCTGTAGATTTTGTGCTAGCGATTTTCCCGTTGCTTTTTCCAGCGTATCCCCCAGCAGCCACGCACCACCAGATGAATAAGACCAAGTTTGCCCCGGTTTTGCATAGGCTTTACGCTGCGGGTCTTTAACCAATTTGTTTACACAGCTATAGGTATTACTGTTCGCTTCACATTGAGTCAGTTTAGCGAAGTCTGAATTCGGATCGGTATAATCCTCTCCCCAGCTTACGCCAGAGGTATGCTGCAGCAGTTGGCGTATGGTGACATGTTCCCACGCCGTTCCTCGTACATCAGGATTATATTTGACCACTTCATCATCCAGCGACGAAATTTTCCCTTCCTTGAGCGCAATCCCAACCAGAGTAGAAACCACTGATTTTCCAACCGAGCGTGACGTCCACAGCGTGGTTGGCGTATTGCCATTGCCGTAGTAATCCCAAACAATCTTACCGTCTTTGATGACCATCATACCGGTCACACTATTGCGTTTCAGGTAGTCGCTCAGCGTAATATCATTGCCTTGATAGTGATATGTCACCGCTGATAAATCTTGGCTAACGCGAGGAATCGGCTGCGCTTTACCCGCCTTAAACACATCCCCCTCATAGGAGCGGTAATCATTGCGGAATCCCACCACTCGCTGTTGTTGATTCCATGTCAGCATATCTTTCACGTCAGGTAACTGCGCATCCGCTGGCGCAGGACAGGTTGCCAATTGCAACGTTTGGCAATCGTTAGCTGCAGGAGCCGCATTCACCTGTAGTACAGCCCCCAAACAGAAGGCAAGCAGGCAAATTCTGGTTTTTATTTTAATCATTGGAGTTCCTTTAAGTTCGAGTGTTAGCTTGATTGAACAAGCTCACTCTACTGCACTTAACAGGATACGCAGGGTCAGATAGCGAGGGAAAATCCCACACAGCGTTCTGCTAAAACCCGAGAGTTTGAGGTGTAAAGGAAGGAGTGGGAGAAATTGGAAGAGACTGGGTAGGGAAAGCCCCTCTGTCTGAAGCAAAGCCCCAGCGCAGAGGGTAACATGGGTTACAGCGCCATATCGTGCTGTGGAGAATCTTGATGTTTTTCTTCTACTGCTTTTTCCGCAGGAGTATTTGCTTTCATCTGAATCACCGGCGGTTTGGTCAGTTGCAGCGTAGACGCCGTATCATCCCAAACCTGCTGTGTTAACGCAGCATTTCCATTCAGCTTCTGACCGTAGCTCGGCACGATACCGCGGATTTTGCTCTGCCATTCAGGCGAGTTAAACTGCTCAGGGAACATCTGCTTAATCACATTCAGCGTGATAGGTGCAGCAGTGGAAGCCCCTGGTGATGCTCCCAACAGAGCAGAAATGGTTCTCTGTTGATCGACAACCACTTCAGTACCCAGCTTCAGCACCCCGCCCTTCTCTTTGTCTTTTTTGATGATCTGTACACGCTGACCCGCCTGAATCAGTTTCCAGTCCTCTTTACGCGCCTGCGGATAATACTCTTGCAGCGATGCAAATCGGTCGTCATCGCTCAGCATCACTTGGCTGATAAGGTATTTCACCAGATCAAAATTATCCAAACCGACATCGGTCATTGGAATAAAATTGCTGGTCGTCGTGGTGCTCAGCAGATCAAAGAAAGATCCATTTTTCAGGAATTTAGTCGAGAAGGTCGCGAATGGCCCAAACAGCACTACGCGTTTGCCATCGATGAAACGCGCATCAAGATGCGGCACAGACATGGGTGGCGCACCCACGGATGCTTGACCATATACCTTTTCTAAATGCTGTTGAGTAATTTCTGGGTTTTCCGTCATTAGGAAAGAGCCACCGACAGGAAAACCGGCGTAGTTTTTCGCTTCCGCAATGCCGGTTTTTTGCAGCAACTTCAGCGCTCCACCGCCGGCGCCAATAAACACGTACTTCGCGTCAATCGCGTGCTCATCGCCGCTGTTAACGTCTTTAATAGTGACATGCCATGAGTTATCGCCGTTGCGCTTAAACTCGGTCACTTCGGCTGAGGTCTGCAAAGAGAAATTGTCGCTTTTCTTCAGGCTGCCGATCAATTGGCGGGTGATTTCACCATAGTTAACGTCGGTTCCCGCGGGAGTCCAGGTGGCTGCGACTTTCTGACGGGCATCACGCCCTTGCATCACCAACGGTGCCCACTGCTGAATCTGTGCATGATCGGTTGAGAATTTCATCCCTTGGAACAGCGTAGTTTCCTGCAGTGCATCATAACGTTTGGTCAGATAATTGACGTTTTTATCGCCCCACACAAAACTCATATGCGGCGTAGAGTTAATAAAGTCATGAGGGTTATTTAAAATACCGCGCTTGACCTGAGCCGACCAGAATTGACGAGAGATCATAAACTGCTCGTTAATATCCAGCGCCTTGCTCACATCGATGCTGCCATCAGCACGTTCCGGCGTATAGTTAAGTTCCATATTGGCGGAATGTCCGGTTCCCGCGTTATTCCAACCATTAGATGACTCAAGCGCAACGCCATCTAATTTTTCGACCATGATCTGTTTCCACTCGGGTTGCAGCTCCTGCAACCAAGTCCCAAGCGAGGCGCTCATGATGCCGCCGCCAATGAGTAGGAAATCCGTTTTTTGCGTTGTCTCGTCCTTAGCCCAAGTGGCTGAACTGACAAATAATGCAAGCGTGGTGAGCGAAAGAAGAGTTTTATTGAATGCAGGCATAATAAGAATTTTACATAGCATAGATAAACAAAGTGCATATATGTTAACGCATTTTTACGTTAATTTAAAACCGCATTCACAATTTTAATAATCCACACACTTAGTGTTTATATATTTTGCAACAATAACAATGTCGACAGGGGTAATAATTCTATACACGCGCTATATAAATTATCTTTAAATTGGCACTTATCACTCAAATAATTAACCGGCGCTAAACACCACGCCGGTTAATTGACACTCAATATTTCTCAGATTTATTTCATCTTCTTACTGCGTATTTCTTGGGTTATTCAGCGGGTTACTTGCTGATAACGACTTACGTGCGTTAGCGACATCTTGCGTATTAACCGCCGGAGCCTGATTTCCCCACCCGTTACGAATAAAGGTTGCTACATCAGACAGCTGCTGATCATCAAGTTTCCAAGCAAATTCAGGCATCGCTGCCGCAGTTGGGTTACTGTGCGTCGCGACACCTTGCCCCCCTAGCATAAGCGCACGCAATACATTGGTCGCTGATGGTGCCTGAATACCACTGTTTCCCGCAAGCGCAGGGATCATGCCTTCCACACCGCTTCCATCTGCTTTATGGCAGGCCATACAGTTATCTTGGTAAATCTTACCCCCCCGCTGCATTGTTTCCTGCGCTGCCGTTAATGGAACAGAATTATCACGACTGCCCGGCAAGCTTTGCAGATATTCTGCCATCGCGCGTAAATCATCTTTGTTCATATACTGCAATGAATTATCGATTGCCTCTCCCATTGGTCCAGCGGCAACTACGTGGCTATTGCTTCCCGTTTCGAGATAGCTCACGACTTGATCTGGCGTCCAACGGCCAATGCCTTGACGTCTATTGCCAGTAATCTCTGGAGCAAGCCAACCTTGTAGTTCGCCCCCCTGTAGATACTTACCCGACCGATCGGCTCCTAGAAGATTTTTAGGGGTATGACAAGATGTACAGTGACCAAGCCCATCAACCAAATAAGCCCCACGATTCCACTGTGACGAACGCTGTGGATTTGTCTTGAACGGCGCTGCATCGAAGAAAAGCAGGTTCCAGCCCCACATCATTTGCCGGATATTGAAAGGAAACGGCAGATCAGTTTTCGCCACCTGATTATGTACAGCAGGGATAGTATCCAGATAGGCTTTCATATCTTTTAAATCTGCGTCACTAACTTTGCTATAAACATTATATGGCATAGCCGGATAAAGATTTTCACCATGAATCCCTTTACCATTACGCACTGCATCAATGAATTGCTGATCGCTCCACCCGCCGATCCCTGTTTCTTTATCGGGAGTGATGTTGCTAACCATTATCTTCCCAAACGGTGTATCTAGCCCCATGCCTCCGGCATAAGGTTTCCCCCCCTCAGCGGTATGACAGGCAACACAGTCTCCTGCACGAGCGAGATACTCACCACGTTCGAGCGCGGTTTTACCCGTGCTACTCAACGACGGTGGCGCTATAAAATCGTGTTTTTGGCTCGCATTGTGCCAGGTTTTATAGCCGATAAAACCTGCACCAGCGACTACTGCAACACCCACTACAGCGGCAATTACTTTTTTCGCAGTCATGATTACGCCTCCACCAATGGACCCGGCGCCTTCAGATAACGCGTTTTAATGGCCTCTGCAGCCCAAAGCGTTAGCGCTCCTACTGTTCCTGTGGGGTTATATCCCCCATTATTAGCAAATGCTGATGCGCCAACGACGAACGTATTATGTACATCCCAGCTTTGTAGATAGCGGTTTAATGCACTGGTGCGCGGATCGTCTCCCATCACGGCGCCACCTGTGGTGTGTGAAGACAAGTTATCCATTGGTGAAAACGGTCGAGTGGTTGGCTCTGAACGCACCACCGTTTCTGCTCCCATTGCCTTACCCAACTCGACAGAGCGGTCAGCCATAAAGTGAGCCGAACGCTTGTCATTCTCGTTCCAGTCAAAGGTGACTCGCAATAAAGGACGGCCATGGCGATCTTTATACTCAGGGTCCAGATCGAGAAAAACATCGCGATGCGGATAGCTATTACCCTGACAGTACACCGAGTTCGCATTTTGGTAGTTTTGTTGGTAAGCCTGCTTCCATTCTCGCCCCCACTTAGGTGTTCCCGGAGGCACCAGATTGCCCGAAGCAATCGGGCGACCGTTTGTAGAATGCACGAGTGCAACCGCGCCACCGATGAAATCATGCTGGCTGTGATCGAAATTATCACCGTTGAAATCATCAATGGCCTGCGCCAAAGCGCCAGCTCCGATAAACGGATTGAGATGCTCATTTTTGAAGAATACGCTAGCGCCTGAAATAGTTTGGTAAGCGTAGTTTCTCCCGACCACGCCTTCTCCTGTTTGGTGGTTATAAGGTTTACCAATCCCCGACAACAGCATCAAACGCACGTTATCCATTTGATAAGCCGCTATGACCACAATATCTGCGGGTTGCTCCCACTGCTCACCCTCGTTATCAATATAAGTAACGCCCGTCGCCGTCTTTTTATCACTAGTGAGATTGACGTGCAGTACTTCAGATTCAGTGATCACCTGAAAATTATTACGTTGCATCAATGCTGGCAGAATGCATGCTTGAGGACTGCTTTTTGACCAGTTCCCACAGCCAAAGAATTCGCAGTAGCCACAGTAGGTACAAGGGGCCATTTTTATGCCCAGCGGATTGGTATATGCGCCTGAAGTATTCCCCGCGGGAACTGGGAATGGATGGTATCCCAATCCTTTGGCCGCCTGATCAAAGATCTCCGCCATGCGAGTGCGCTCCAGCGGAGGTAACGGATAATCTCGCTGGCGGGGTCCTTCAAAGGGATTCCCCCCTATTTGGATTTTGCCTTGAATGTTCCCTGCTTTTCCCGATGTTCCAGCATAGCGCTCGAACTTATCGTAAAAAGGTTCTAAATCTTGGTAGGAAACGCCCCAATCCTGTACCTGTAGTCCAGGTAAAAACTTATCTTTACCGTAACGTTCGACGGTCATGCTGTAACTCTGAAAATCGTAGGGTAGAAAACGCCACGTCATACCATTCCAGTGAGTCCCAGCTCCACCAACGTTCCAGCCAAACTGGTAGGTGTTCCACTCCCGTAATGGCAGTGCGCGCTGCACTGGCGTATTACGGAAGGTCAGCGTTTCCACTGCAGGTGGTTGCATAATGGCGCGACGGCTGACAAAGCGCAGTTCATCGGTATCAATAGTGGTTGGAAAATCGGTGCTGGTATCGCGCCAAGAACCGCGCTCAATGGCAACGACGTTCAAACCTGCCATCGTCAATTCATTTGCCATGAGCGAGCCTGCCCATCCCAGCCCAACAATGACAACATCAGCCTTTTCTCTTTTATTGCTCATACTCTCTTCCCAACAGAATTCTACTATTTCTTTATTATTAGGCGTCTTTTTGTGCGCCAATCATGCTGATCGGCACAAGATTCAAGTCCTTGCCACGGAGCTTAATCTCTTCGCGATAGTCATACCGAGCCCCAGGAAAACCGAGCATTTTCCAGCCAGCCATATCTTTATTGCCACCGTATAGCGGATCGGCAAAGAAGCCTTCTCGAACGTTTTGAATCAACATGGCAAAAAATGCCTGTCCGTTGAGTCCTGGCAATGCCAGCGTTCCGTTTTCAATGGATTGCAACATTTCAATTTGCTGCTCTTCTTCAAGCTGATGGAACTCTTTTTGGTACTGTTTTTTAGCCACGTTTCCGATCGCCGAGAGCCCCAAACGATAGCGTTCAGCAGGCGTATCTTTGAACTGAGGTCCCTGTTGTGGTAGCCCTTCTACCACTGGGCCAAGGCGATAAACAGTCGTAGCGTTACCAAAGTCACCGCTTAGCTGGCGATCGATAAACAGAGTGCACCCTGCCTCTTTCGCACCAATACTGAGTTCATCAGGAGGAATAATGAGGTCGACCAATGAATCCATCAAAATGACTTCATTATTGTTAAAGAAATGCCACTCGCCGGGGATAACCGGCTGCGGTGGACGCACCGCATGTGCTCGCCAAGGCATCCCGCCGGATATAATTTTTGCTTTCACTTTCAGTGCAGTACTGGCAAGCAAAACCGCCAGTGAAAGGATGAAATGTCTCCTTTTCACCTTCTATCTCCAAATCAAAATCAATCAATATGGCAACCACTATGTCACCGTTTTTTTACAACAAGGCCATTATGTACCAAATGGAACGTTTTTAATGCGTACATTAAGTGCGTATTTTCGCGAGTTCGAAAAAAGAGGAGAATTCACCAAAAAGAAACGTAATAGCAGTAGCGGAATTTGTGTTGCGCTCAATAGGTAGTTATTCTGACATGCAAGAAGATTCCGAAAACGCCAGAGAATGACATCGACATGCCTACAGACAGCAAACGTAAAAACGATCCTGAAGGCCTCAAAAAGAGAATTCTTTCCGGTGCTCTAACGGTTTTTGCAGAGTTTGGCATGCAAGGGGCTCGTCTAGAGCAGATTGCCTCAGAGGCCGCGACCACAAAACGCATGGTGGTCTATCATTTTCAAAATAAAGAACAGTTGTATATTGCCGTGCTGGAGAAAGTCTATGAGCAGATCCGTCAGTATGAGCTCGGCCTTAATCTCTCCACACTCCCTCCTAAGGAAGCCCTCATAACGTTGGTTGAGAAGAGCTTTGACTATCATATTTCTCACGCCGACTTTATGCGCTTGGTATGCTGCGAGAACTTATTGCGTGGCCGCTACATTAGCCAGTCATCCCAAATCCAAAGCGCAAACCAGACTGCGCTTGACGTTCTAGAAAACATTCTAAGCAGAGGCAAAAGTGGCGGTGATTTCTATAGCGATCTGAATGTGATAGATGTACACCGTCTAATCAGCAGCATCTGTGTACATCAGGTATCAAATCGCTACACCTTCAATGCACTATTTCACAGCCAGCAGTCTAATGAAGAAATTCTTGCTCGTAATCGACAGTTAGCTGTGACCGCCGTATTACGCTACGTCTGTATAAAATAAGATAAAGCCACACCCAAGGGCGTAATGCTTGTCAGTTAAGCCTGATTTTAGGGGAAGTACACCGATGGGGTCGTAGCGGCGAAGCCGCCGGAGCGCCCCGCGGTGTGCTAGCCCCGTGTATCTCGATCTCTTAAATGAACAGCATTACACCCAAGCGCACGGCTTTAAAGATGCCGATATAGCATGAATGATTAATTCAACCCCAGCGAATACTGAGCAATTTTGAAGTAAATAATCAAACCGGTGCCGTCGATAAAGGTGGCAATAAACGGTGCAGATACCACGGCAGGGTCGATGCCTACACGTTTTAGCACCATCGGAATGACCGACGAAACAACCGCACTCCACAGCGTGATACACACTAATGTCAGGCTAACAATCAACGTAATTTCAGGGCCAATACCCATCATCCACGCACGCAGACATCCTGCTAACCCGAGGGTGAGTGCAATCATCAGTGACGTCGTCACTTCTTTGCGAATAACTTTACCCAAATCCCTTAAATGCACTTCTCCCAGCGCCATTGATCGAACCAAGGTTGACGTTATTTGTGTACCGCTGTTACCACCGGTGCCGATCAATAAAGGAATAAAGAAGGCTAAAGCAATCGCTGACTCTAACGCATCTTCAAAATGCTGTATTACGCTGCTGGTGTAGGCTTCTGCGACAAACAGCAAAAGCAACCATACTGAGCGTTTTTTCCACAGGGTAATGGGGCTAGTTTCTAGATAAGGTTTATCTAGTGGCAAACTCGCGCCCTGCCGCTGTGCATCTTCAGTCACATCATCTTCCAATAGATGAGCAATTTCTTTTTCCGTCAAACATCCCACCAGCTTCCCATTGTCGATAACGGGAACAATATCTAGCTCCTCTTTTGACAATAATATAATGACGTCCTGCCGCTCATCTTCTGGGCTAACATGATAAAAATTAACGTCCATTAACGCTCTGATCGTCTGCATAGGATCAGACTCTTGCAGCAGCTTTTTAATGGACAAAACACCACAAAATTTATCACCATTAACCACGAAAACCTGAGCTGGAATATCATCATCTTTCAGACGAGATAAAAATACCTCACGAGCTTCTTGAACACAAAGTATATGTTCTAACGCAACAAAGTCAGTGCGCATATATTGTGCAATGGCGTCATCGTCATATTCTTTATTGTGATTATGAATAGCATTCTTTACGCGGTAAGACATAGTTTGATTCCCTATAGAATTAAAACCTCATAGGGGCGAACAAGACTAATATAGGAAGTGAGATCCCTACGTCTTGGGTTTAGCACTATACAACGTATCTAGCAATCTGTTGATTTAACTAGAAGTTACCTTGGCAACACCTTGATTCGATGGATGCCTGTATTTCCCTGTGTGGCCTCTCTCGATGCCATCAGGGCGATAACTTGTGTTTGTATAGGAGCCTCGCCATAACGAGATCGTTAAAAACGAGGCGATCTTACACCGCAAAAAAAAATCAGATTTGATAAATGGATTTTGGTTTATTGAATATTTAGAAAAATCTATTTTTGATTAAAAAAACCATTTTCTTATTTAAAATTAACGCAAACGCCATTACCCTGAACAATGGAAATCCTATTTTTACCTTTTATCCTAAAAAAATAACGCGCTCACTCTCTTCTGCAAGCGGGTTATTTTAGCCAACGATAAATCACACGCTATCGACAAGAGTGACCTAACCGCCACACTCTATTTTTGGCAATTTCGCTTCTGAGGAAATTAAAGATTCAATATCGCTAAACATTGATTCCCACTCATTTTGTTCAATATCCATCAGACCAAAATAACGCAGCATAAAAGCGCCCTCGGTAGCTAAAAAAGCGATACGCGCCTGCTTGCCCGCTGGCGTTGTCATATCTAACTTTGCAATACGATCGCGATACCAATGACGAGTATTTTCCAAATGCTCTTTCGTCTGCATCAATGTCACCAACAAGCCTGCCGCCTTAGCACTAGAGGCCTGATCGTACTTATGCGTGGCCATAACATGAGCCGCTACTCGATTTTCTGGGGAGTCGTCCTGTCTGGCAACCAAATCAAAAACCTGATCGTAGGCCTTCCCCCAGCGTTCAAACATTGCGTCAATGAGCGCATCTTTGTTGCCAAAGCAGTACTGAACCCCACCCTTTGAGATCCCCATTGCTCGAGCCACAGAATCGATAGTCAGCGCCGCCGCACCTTGAGTGGAAATAATCTCTTCAGCGACATCCAAAACCTTTTCACGATCGATGCTACGTTGACGCCCCATTTAAGTGCCCTCGATTTAAATACATACGTATGGATTGAAAGTTAGCATTATAGCCCATAACATGTGGGCCTTGAAATTTAACAGATGCGGCAGTATGCCACATCGCCATTTAGAGACATGATGATGAATGCCAATCAACGCTGGCTAACCTTAGCAATCGTATCCAGCGCATTGTTTTTAATCGTTGTAGATATGACCGTGCTCTACACGGCGTTACCAAAACTTACGCTATCGCTGAACGCAAACGCATCTGAAAAGCTTTGGATTATCAATGCCTATCCGTTAGTGGTAGCCGGTTTGTTACCCGCCGCAGGTATGCTAAGCGATCGTATCGGCCATAAAAAACTGTTTATGTATGGCCTGCCCGTTTTTGCGCTCGCTTCGTTGTGCGCTGCATTCTCACCCAACGCGCCGCTGCTGATCGCATCACGTGTATTCTTGGCGGTGGGTGCAGCCATGATGATGCCACCTACGCTGTCGATTATTCGCCATACCTTTACTGAACCCAAAGAGCGCTCGTTGGCGATAGGCATTTGGTCCGCCGTCGCCTCTGGTGGCGCGGCAATTGGCCCAGTCATTGGTGGAATGCTGCTGGAATATTTCTGGTGGGGTGCCGTATTTCTGATCAATGTTCCAGTGGTGTTGATCGTATTGCCCTTTGCTAAATGGTTAATTCCGACAGACCGTCAGACTAAGCAACGCCCATGCGATTATCTTGGTTCTGTGCAGGTGCTGATTGGGCTAGTCGCGGCGATTTACGCCCTGAAGGAGCTGAGTAAAACGCAGCCTTCGCTTCTGTTAATGCTGACCTCCGCTGCGCTAGGCATCGCATTTCTAACGATTTTTGTGCGTCGCCAACGCCGTTTAGATACACCGATGATTGATTTCTCGCTGTTTAGCAATCGTATGTTTACCAGCGGCGTCGCAATTGCGCTGGTTGCCATGCTGGCCATGGTAGGTATCGAACTCGTATTAAGCCAGCGTCTCCAGTTAGTGGTGGGACTTTCCCCCTTAGAAGCCGCGCTCTACATTTTACCGATCCCATTAGCTGCAGCGCTGGCTGGCCCCTTGGCTGGCGTACTGCAGCCTAAATACGGCGAACGAAATCTCGTGATGGGTGGACTAACGATCACCGCATTAGGCATTGCCGGATTAGCCTTACGCTATAACGAAAGCCTGCTAGAAATTTTGATCTATCTTGCGGCCATCGGTTGCGGTATTGGTGCCTCATTTACCGCGGCATCTACGGCCATTATGTTTAATGCACCGAACGAAAAAGCCGGCATGGCGGCGTCGATAGAAGACGTTGCCTACGAACTGGGCAGCGTGCTGGGTATCACATTGCTGGGTGGAATGATGACCGCGGTTTACAGCAGTAGTCTGGTATTGCCCGCACAGATATCGCTAGATTCTGCCGCATTCGACAGCATTGATGAAACGCTAAAATTGGCTAAAACGCTGAACGTTGAACAAGCCCAGTGGGTCATTGGCCAAGCACATTCAGCCTTTGACAACGCTTTTGTTTACGTCTTGGTATCTGCCGCCATTTTGCTCGTGGTTAGCGCCATTACGCTTAAACGCATTCGCTAGGCGAATGTCCAGATAGGGGCCAAAAGCCTAATGCTGATCGTTTAAGAGATCGAGATACACGGGGCTAGCACACCGCGGGGCGCTCCGGCAGCTAAAGCTGCTACGACCCCATCGGTGTACTTCCCCTAAAATCGCGCTTAAGTGACCAGCATTAGCCAAAAGTCCTATTTCCCGATGAAACGAATACGAATAGGAGGACAACATGGCATGGCTAGAACCGCTATTGGCGCATTTTGCCCTTTATCCAGCGCAGCTGTTCTTATTGCTGTTCGGCATTGCACTTAGCAAATCGACCGTTGCCCTCTCTTCTTTGCTGCCACCTGCTTCAGTGATGCTACTGGCGAGTATCTCCATTAGCCAACCCAGCCTGACGGTTGGCGAAGTGTGGCTAGCCATTACGTTAGGCGCAGCGCTAGGTTCAATTCTAAGTTTTCATCTCGGCGTACTGATTATGCGCAACAAACTGTTCGAGGGATTACTCACTCGGCATGAAGAAAAACTGCAAAACATAAGGCGTAAATTGGAAAATAACAGCCTAGTGGTGCTGTTCAGCTCGCGTTTTATCGCGGTGCTGCGCTATATGGTTCCGCTTGCTGCTGGCATGTTGCCGCTAAACCGACTCAGGGTTTACTGCGTGAGTCTATTTTCAGCGGCAATTTGGGCGGCTTTATTTGTGGGTATTACCTCAGGCGCACTGCTGATTATCCCTGCGATGATCTAATCAAAATGCAGGAAGGGATGGAATCTCGCAAGCCAATACATGTATTATAAATATATATTATACGTATCGAAAAGTGAGTACCAACCGGGGAATAAGCGCCATGCCAGACAATCGTATTCAGAGGGAAAAACTCACCATTCGAAAAATGATTTCGCTATATCAGAGGCGTTGCCCCGAGGCCAAAGCGGATGAACAGCACTACGATCTGCTTTACGCCTATGCGGCCAAACGCCTCGACCGTTGCGTTTTTGGCGCAGACAAACCCGCCTGTAAGCAGTGTCCTGTTCACTGCTATCAACCAGCCAAACGTGAAGAGATGAAACAGATCATGCGTTGGTCTGGGCCGCGTATGTTATGGCGACACCCTATTCTCACCGTGCGTCATCTCATTGACGACAAACGCCCTGTTCCTGAACTGCCTGAAAAGTATAGGCCGAAGAAATAGCGGAACTTTTCAACCTAGGCGTCGTTACTGTCTGCCCGTTTTGAGCGATACCATTTAACCCCAATCAAGATCAGCAGTAGCGCCACCATCAGCACCACAAAAGCAATTCGCCGTTGGTGCTCATGAGCAAATAGACGGAATAACACTTCGCTGGCAGCATAGCCCAGCGTCACCACGCTAAACGCCCAAACCGCGGCGCCTATAACATTAAATAGGACAAATTTACGCAGCTTAACCCCAGATGAACCGATAATAATCGGCCCAACGGTACGAAAACCGTAGGCAAAGCGCATCCCCAAGATCAGCCATGTTTCATGCTCGCGCACTCGCTGCTGGAAGTACTGGATTTTCTTCTGCTGACGGCGAAAACGGCTCAAGATTTGCGTGCCAAATCGACGTCCAACCATATAGAGGGTAAAATCTCCCGCCGTCGCGCCCACGAACGTGAGCAGTAAAACGAGCGGATAAGACAGCAAATGTTTATGCGCTGCAATACCCGCTAAAAATGCAATCGTTTCGCCCTCAATAATGCTGCCGACAACCACCGCAATATAGCCGTAATCGGAAATCCACTGGCCTGCATCTGTCATATTCTTGCCACTCCTACGCGATGTTCACATAGAATGATACCGCAAAAAATACCACTCCATTATTTTTCATCACCGGTGCGGCAGAACTTAAAGACTGGATATAGCGCTCAAATTAGGTACCTGATTACGACGCTCAGTGATGATGGCGCTACACATGGTATCCGGCCCGATAGCTCGCCAGAGGATTCCAAGAGCAGCGACAGAAGCAAAGATAAATATTTTCGTAATGGATACCATTACGGTTTAGCGCTTTAAATGCGTCTTTTAATGTCACAATAAACGCTACCTTTGGCGATCTCACTGAAAGAACATCCATACGGCGATGATTGAAGGTTGGTAATTTCTCATCACACGCATGCATATTGAGTTCAATAAATTGCCTGATGCTGTGATAGTCATTTTCGGTATCTTTTTCATATTTCACCAGATAATAATTCCTATAGTTTTTTCCTCCTGCAGTACCCGCCACACTCTTTAAGGATTGGCTATGTTCAGCAAAAAAAGTGAGGCCCCGACGTTTTTCGTTCTTTCCTTCATAAACCTGTCCACGATTAACATGACCAAAACCAAAATTCTGGTTATTCACTTTGGCATAGGGTTTAAATGATGCTCCCATAAGTGTAGTTAAACCAGGATCAAACAATGCATGTCCATGGGGCCCCAACACATTCAGCGTCGTATTAGCAGGAATGGAAACAGATCCTAGCCAACCCGCAGAGGTGCCGTGACTGGTGATAATTAAATCCTGCCCCTTGCGATTAGTTTCCGTAAAGAGCAGAAATTTATTCTCAAGCTCCCATCCTTGACTGCCAATATTTTTTTTATAATATATTCCCGCATAAGAGCGAAAATTCATTTTAGCCCGAGTACCCGGGAACACACCTGATTCTAACTTTTTCATTAATACTCCTTGTCAAAATGCAAAAAAACACCAACTCATCATTGATGGGGTAACTCACTTTATATTTGAATTAATTTTATGTTTCCATTCTGCCCTTTGGTCACACGAAACCTTGCATTACGTGAAAAAAGATACTCTGACTCATCACCGTTATAATAGACATTGGGTATATACGCAGCTCGTCCGATTATTTCAATGATGATGCCACCGCTATCAGGTGCAAACCGCGTTGCCGTATTGATTGATCGGGAGGCGGCAAAAAATCGCTGGGGTTGATAGATCTCGCCAACGCTTGGGATATATCTCGATGGCATCCCCCTATAAAGGATGGAAGTTTGCGATTTATTCGTTGTGACATAGCGTTCTAACTCTTCGAACATATAAGAGATTGGTTTATTGTCATACTCTTCAATGGCATATTTCAAATAGACCTTGTCATCCGAAAAATAATCAACGCGCATTTCTGATTTAGGGTTTAATTCTTTCAATTTGTTGATGGTTCTTCGAGAAGAAAAATTGCCATAAGGATCATTCTGCGATAGTGAACCTGCAGCCCAAATATAAGCGATAGCTGAACACTCATAGCCTTCTTTTTTGGCTAGCAGTTCATTTTTTTTCTTCTCCCTCTCTTTAGCTTCCTTGTCACTAATATCTCGGTTCGTTCTTAATAGTAGCTGCGCAAATGACTCTCTTCTCAGGGCCGGCACATCAGAATACATATATTCTAAAATGCAAGATTTACTCACACCGGTTCCTAAACGCCTCCGCTCATATTCTTCAATGACTTTATATTGATAAGTAAATACTTCTCGCAACGTTTTACCCCAGTCGCCAAAAGAAACGGAACGATCGAGAAGGATGCTCTCACAACACTCTGTTGCTCTAGGGCCTCCAGGGCGAGTATTAAAGATCTCACCACGACATTTTGTGTATTTTTCACATAACCGACGATAAGCCAAATAGCGCTTCTCATCAATTTCTCCACTACTGAGTGTTTTTTTCTTTTTAGTTGGAAAACAAAAAAATGGCATACTGCCTCCTAAAAATTGAATGTTTAATAGATTAAATTCAAAACCCAAGCAGAGATGAATATTCACATCCTCTGTGAGATAAATATTGTTATTATTCGTCGCCTTTTTTTAGCGACTGTGTTTTAAGCAATGTATATTTTGCCAATAGTGCATTAATTTGCTCTTGTATCTGGTATAGCGCGGCAGGATGAATGTCCTGCCGGTTATCAATATATTGCTGCAGATCGTTAAGCTGATCGCCGACGGGTTCCCCCTGCTGCTCGAAATCTTGCTGTATCTGATAAATCGCCGTTTTGAGTTCAGAAATCGTCAGATATTGGCTATGGGCTTTCTCACTCTGCTGCAAGCGCCCTTCCAGCTGTGCCAACGCCACCATACCGTGCTTCCAATGATTAGACGTTCCTACACTGCCCGCTTTTTCCTGCATTTTTTGTTGCCAACTGGCCGACGCAGGATTTCCCGGATAGATTTCTTCTAACCGCCGCGAAAGGCGTTCACCTTGCATCATCCACTGCTCAGGCGATCTGGTCGCTAGCCACAGCAGTTGCTCACGCATGACAGGAACCGTTTTCTCCCGCTCTTCCCGTGCTTGCTGAATATCAAAGCGCGAGTCCATATCGATTGGCGCGCTAGCACTGCGCTGCAATAAGCCAATAGGCATCTGGATCTTATCCCTCCAGCGGTACGTACTGCCCCACTCCACCAGCCACAACGTCAGTGACGTAACCATAACGCCCACTATGCCGCCAAGCAATGCGGCCCTCAGGTAAGGACGTCTTGGATTAGCTAACGCCGGTGTTGGAGTAAGGGCGGTGAATGGCACCGATTCAGCGATAACCGCATGATTCTCAACAGACTCCTCAGCGCGCCGCTGTCGAACCGCAACGGAGTTACGTACGCTAGGTGCGACGACCGAATGAGTACGCACCTGCAAAAAATAGCGCACGTTTTCCAAAGTAGAATCGCAGCGTGCCTGCAAAACTTTCGCCTGTTCACTGAGTAAACGCAGCACACATTCAATGCGTTGCACCACGGTGATATCTGATGAGGTTATCGGCATGGTGTACATCAACGTAGCGACATGCTGACTGAACCACTCCAAAATATTCTGGCGTAATGCCACTGCGCCAAGCGGCGGCCAGCAACGAGCGCTATGGTTTTCCCACGCGCCCGTGAGCAATTCCAGTGACTGTAACAGACCGCCCCAGCCCTTAAGGTGGCTGTTAATCAAGCAAAACCAAACACCGGTTTGCAAATCATAGCCATAGTCATGAAACTGCTGATAGCACAGCAGTTCTAACGCATCCCAATCAGAAATTTTCTGTACATTTTTATGGCTAAGTGATTCGCTCAGGTACTGAAATGCTTTGCTAAAGCGTGGGTCATGCCCATTGATTTTTAACGCTGTCAAGTTCACCCGAGCTTTCATTGCACCACCGCCTTGGCGCTCCGTCGCGCCGCTTTAAGCACAATGTGGTCATCGCTTAACGACAGTGTGAGCTTGCCTGGTTTCAGCTTGACGCTAAGTAAGCTATCAGCCAGAACGGGTAACAACGCTTGCCCCAGAATGGCATCAATATCGCGAGCCCCGCTTTGTGCCACTAAACAGCGTGCCGCCACATAGTCCACCACCTCAGCCTGATAGCTCAACGTGTAGTCGCCTTGCCCCGCCTGCACGAAGCGCTGAATCAAACGATCCAGTTTTAGACGAATGATGTTAGACAGCGTTTCTCCCTGAAGCGGTAAGTAGGGAATAAGAGTCACTCGTCCCATTAGCGCAGGACGAAACACCCGATCAAACTCGGGTCGAATAATTTGAGTCAATATTTTAATATCATTGTCGCCCATACCCACATGGCCTGCATCCGACTGGGCGGCATTCACATGGTGCATCAGTAAATCAGAAGCTAAATTGCTCGTCATAATGATGAAAGTATTACGAAAATTAATCTGCTGGCCTTCAGCATCCTCCATCACACCTTTATCAAATACCTGATAGAACAGCTCCATAACATCAGGATGGGCTTTCTCAACTTCATCCAGCAATACCACGCTGTAAGGGCGACGGCGTACGGCCTCAGTCAAAACGCCCCCCTGCCCGTATCCTACGTATCCTGGAGGAGAACCTTTCAGGCCAGAAACTGAATGCGCCTCCTGATATTCCGACATATTGATGGTAATCAGACTCTGTTCACCACCGTACATCAAATCTGCTAGCGCCAACGCGGTTTCCGTTTTCCCCACGCCAGAAGGCCCCGCCAGCATATACACACCACACGGTTTGAGTGGATCGTGTAAATTGGCACGCGCAATGCGAATTCGGGTCGCCATCTCCCTCAGCGCATGTGGCTGTCCCATGACTCGACTCTCCAGTCGTTCAACCAATTCGTCGAGCTGATAAGACTGCTGTTGTACTACTCTACCCAACGGAATCCCCGTCCAACCCGCTACAATATCGGCCACGCATACATCATCCACTCGTTCAAAAACTAACGGATGTTGTTGGTGGCTGGTCGCAAGCGCTGAACGCCACTCGGCTTTCTGTGCAGCATCATCGCAGCCGGCAATATTGGCGACTAATTCACGCTGTTGCTCCCACAGCGGCATCAGCAACGTGAGCTGTTGCTCGATCTCCTGCTCGCGCTGCGCAATCCACTGTAACCGCCGCTGATGCCCCTGTTCACCTTCTTGACTCAAGCGCACAGACTCTTGATTCAGCGCCTTAAGCTGAGCATGCAGATCTTCGATTTCTTTAGGCTGATGCGATTGAGAAACAGCCACGCGGGCACATGCCGTATCCAGCAGACTGACCGATTTGTCTGGCAGCAAACGGCCTGTGATGTAGCGTTGCGAAAGCTGAACCGCCGCATTCAACGCGCTTTCCTGAATCTGCACACCGTGGTGAGACGACATGGCCGGCGCCAATGAACGCAGCATCGCGGTTGCCGTTTCAGTATCCGGCTCTAACACTCGCACGACTTCGAAACGCCGAGCCAACGCGGCATCTTTCTCAAAATATTTCTTATATTCCGCCCACGTAGTCGCCGCAATAACACGCAGTTCACCTCGCGCTAGCGCGGGTTTCAGCAAATTAGCCGCATCGTTTTGTCCAGCCTGACCACCCGCGCCAACCAGCGTATGGGCCTCATCAATGAATAAGATCACCGGTACAGGCAACGCCTTAATTTCGCGCAGCAGAGTTTGCAGGCGATTTTCAAACTCCCCTTTTACACTGGCTCCGGCCTGTAATAGCCCCAAATCGAGGGTCAACAGCGCCATGGATTTAATGGCTTCCGGCACCGTGCCTGCCACAATGCGCTGAGCTAACCCTTCAACCAACGCAGTCTTACCTACACCGGCCTCGCCGGTCAGCACGGGGTTGTTCTGTCGGCGCCGTAGCAAAATATCAATCATCTGCCGAATTTCTGCTTCACGCCCTGGCGTGGGGTCTAAAGCACCATCGCGCGCCAGCTCGGTCAAATTACGCGTATATTGCTGGATCGCACTGTTTGACTGGCGAGGATCATCGCTCGATGTCCGGAGGCTCTCACCTTCCATTCGTTCTTCAACGTGGCGTTGGCTTTCGGCGCATAACAACGTTTCTGCGGCATCCGCCTGACAGGTTAGCGCCTGCAATAACGTGGTACTCAACGCAAGGTGACTGTCAGGTGTTTTAGCCAATAGGCACCCCAGCAACGCCGCCGGCGTGAGCTGGCGCTGGTGCCAGTTTACGCTGGCGTGTAGCCACGCTTGCTCGAGATAGGTCACCAGCTCAGCCGACAGCAGTGGACTGCCGCGATGACCGCCACGTATCACCCGCATTGAGGTTTTCAATGCGGCCAACACCTGATCGGCACGTAAGCCACTGGCGATCGATAAACGTTCCCATAGCTCAGTTTGCTGCAGCATCAAGGCCATTAGCATGTGTTCAACCTCAACCTGATGGTGCTGATGCTCAACGGCCAAGCTGATGGCTTTATCCAAACACTCGCGAGTGGGTTGCGTAAAAGTCTCAACGATTTTCTTCAGGTAATGACTCATAAATTTCCTTAGCCGTTATTTTAATTGCTGCATTGGGCGACAGTCGTCGGCACCTGAGACAGATTGCCGGTTAAACGCGGCTGCTGTCGTTGTGCCTGAGCGTTTTGTAGCACTGTCCGCTGTTCATTTGTCTGATTGAGTTGTTCTGTCGTCTGCTGCCATAATCCCCACGCCTGTTGGGTTGGCGCCCAATCGGACAGTTGATAGCGCACCAGAATGTTGCTTATACCTAAAGCTCGCAGTTGGGTTTGTTGATCGTCAAACTCGTCAGCGGAAAACGTGTGCTGTCCCTGAGAAAAATCGCGTAGAAAATTAGGCCACGCGGCGTCTCCAAGGTAGTCGTAATGCAGATCGAACTGAGGGAAACGGATCACTAACTCAACGTGTGAACAGTGCGCTGGACGCCAGTGGAAACGCGCCTGTTCACTAAAGTTCATGCTGGCCAGCGTGACGCTTTGATCGTCACAGGTCAGCGTCAGTTTGGTACCCGTTGGCATAATTCGCGCCATTCCCGGAACGGTGGCAGGCTGGCTGTTGAGCGTGACATCGACAGACTGTGACTCCAGCGCCGTTTTCTGAGCGATGAGCGTTTTTTGCTGCTCGTCCAGTCGCGCCAGCTCATCCTGATTTTTTGACTCGGTGCTTAACGGCGTAGCCAGCACATCGTCAGGACGAAGTACGTGATTCACTAATGAGAGAAATTCGGGGGTAAGCGGTAAAGCCTGTCCACGAAAACGCGCCGCCTGAGCTTCTCCCTGCGTCATATCCAGCAAGCCTTTTGCCGTACCACGCATGAAGTTTTGCACGCTTTGTGAAGCCAGCATGAACGGGTCATCGGGAGTCTGTTGTTGATTATTGTTCGTCAGTGGCCATAACACCTGTTGCTGCCAGCGTTGCTGGACTTCACAGGCGGCGCTGTTAATGGCATGAGCCAGTAGCAAATCCGCATCGCTTTGGTACAGACTCCACAGCACGTTGATGGCGTAGTCATCGCGCTCGGGTGAAATGCTTTGGCGCAGCTGTTCAAAGCGACTGTACATCTGGCGAATTGCGTTATCCGTTGGGATATCCTGCGGGGCAAATAGCCCGCCGATCAGCATCAGACTTTTTTCCGGCGCGGCCAACGCAGCGGCCGTGGCATGACGCTCGCTGCTGCGCCACGCCAACCATGACGCCGCCATACTTGGATTAAAGGCGCGAGGCGTCGTTCCTCCCGTGTTTTTCAGCACGCTAGCGGTTTTTTGGCGTAGTTTTTGATCTAAGCGCGACAGTTTGCCAAGATAAACGGCCTGCGTAGCCTGCTGCTGTAGCTGTTGTAAATAACGTAATTCCTGTAGCCATGGCTGTGCCTGCGCGTCATTGAGATCGGCCAGATCCTCATGCATGGCTCGCGCCAAACGCATCGCCGGACTGTTGCCACGATCAATATCCATTAGCAGTGCTTGCCGCGACTGAGAGCCATCGACGTGAAACCCTTCATGGCTTAGCGCCAATAGCCACTGTAGCCAATGCGACTGCCGCAGTTCAGGCAAGCGCTGTAGCTGCGTATCCAGCACAGGCTCAAGCTTCGATTGCGCTAGCGCCTGCATCACCAATGCCGCACGGGCATGAATTTCATCACTCCCTTGGCGCGTCCAAATCCCGTCAAGCCTTTGCGATGAATCAGATTTGAAGCCAAAGTCACCCGCGCTTACCGTCGACAGGTGACTGTCGGCAGCAAACAACCACTGAGGATTAGATTCCACTAAGCGACGCAAGAGCTGGCGCTGCGCAGTTAGGCGTGTATCTGATCCCGCTTGATTTAGCAATGCACGTTCGAGCGCGAGTTCGGTATCCGTAGATCCCGCGTCATCCATACCCGTAATGCGCAATTCAACTGGGATCGGAGGCTGCTGCTTAGCGTCTACGAGCAGCATGCCCTGCCGTAGGTTTTGCTCACTCACGATGCTTTGCGCCAACTGCATAATCAGGCGATATTGTTCGTCTGGAACAGCGGTCATTACCCGTTGTTGGTAAGACGCCAATTGCGCTGTGGTATTCTGCATCGCCTGAGGCGTTTGCAGCAGCAGGCGGTTTTCTAACCATTGGTGCTGCAGATCGAGTAATGGGATAAAAGGAAGATAGCGCCATACTGCCTGATGCCAACTTTCGTTGCGCTCTAGCTGATTAACCAGCTCATCGCGGCTGAGCGCTTTCGGTTGCCAAGCAAACAGACTCGCGCTCATCACGGCGCTGGAACCCAATCCAGCAAGGCAAAGCAACATAAGAAAACGACGCCCCAAACGGCGCGAGCGATAATGAATATCGGCCAAGGCGCGCCGGTGATAGTGACTAAGCATGGGTAAATGGCGGCTGACAAGCTCATGCATAAACAGCGATCGTCGTTGCTGGCTGTGCTGGCTTAGACGCTCACTCGCAGTAAACCAAACCCCACCCAGCATGCCAGGCTCAAAATAAGCATCAGGTTGCGCCAAGGCGCTAAGGTAGTGATTCAACGCAGGCTGTAGTTGGGATATTTTTTCAGGAAAATCTAATACGGGTAATGCCTCGGCATCGCTGTTCAAGCTCGAAGCCATGGCCACACGCGCCAAATCCATTCCTTTGCGAAGCGCATTAAATAAATCATTAAGACAAGCGGGATCTTTGCTGTCCATAATTGGCGGGCGATCCCAGTGATGCCCCAATGCCTGCTGGCTCTGCGCGGGTGAAAGCTGGCGTACCCAAGCACTAAAACCGGGGATTTCATCACAGCAAGTTATCAGGATATAAATCGGCAGATGTCGCCCTAATGACCGAGTCAGCGGTTCAAGCTGGGCGCGGATCTGGCGCGCATCAAGATGCAACTGCATAGCATCATTGCGTAATAGATCGGCTACCGAGAGACAAACAATAACCCCAGCCGGTGGCTGTCGACGGCACCAGCGGGTGAGATGCCGCCAAGCACGTTCATAGGCGGGGCTTTTCAGCAAAAAATGGCTGGAAAGGTCGAGGAAGGCGATCGTCTTAAAAAAACTCCAACGTAATGTGCGCGTGGGAACAATAGGTTCATGCTCTGTACGCGCAGAGACGATTGGCAGCCCCGCCCCTGCCACTAACGTGGTTTTGCCACACTGTTTTCCCATCAGCACAAACCACGGTAGCGCGTGCTTGCGGCGCACAATACGCTGTACCACGGCAAGTCCCTGATTCCACTGTTCAAGCAACACGCGCTCCATGCGCGTTAAGCGATGCCGAGAAAATAGCGATGTTATTTTCCCTTCATGGTAGAGGCGTAATAAATATAAACCGACAGCGCGCAATAAAATGGTTAAAACAATTAATGCGGTCCAAAGAAGCAGCGCATAAGGTGTTGCCCAATTTAACCATACCGAAATAGCCAAGCTAAATGTCAGTAAAAGGCACAAAAGAATGCCCCATCCTAAAAAGGAGATGAGTTTTAAAAACATCGTAATAACCTATGAAAAATAGATAAAACCGCTTAAGAGCATTAACCCATATGCACTGACAGGAATAATTAGCCACAGCCATCGGCTATTTTTGATTATTTGCCAATGCGTTAATTGATTAATTTTGAGCTGCTGCCCTGCCAAGGTTAAATGCGCTTGATTAGGCCAATCGCGCCACTCCGGTGGTAAACACGCTTTCGTTTTTTCAATTCTCTGCTTTAATCGAGTTTTATCTTGCTGGGTATACTTTCCATGAAACCCTGTTAATAGGCAGAATAAATAAACCCGATGCAGTGAAATATTTGCATCAGGGATCGCCGCTAATCGGGTAAAAAACAGCTCACCGCCAATAGATGTCTGGAAAAGCTGCATCTGTAATAATGCCGAACGCCACTGGGCAACACAGGATAACGTTGAACACAGCACTCGCTCATCCAACCAAATAACCACGGCTAATAGCGCCGATTCGCAGTCGCTTTTATCGTGTTCAAGCTCAGCATTTAGTGCACTCTGTTTTAGCAACTCAATACATGTTTCACGCAAAAATGCGTAATCTGCATATTTTTCAGGATGTTGAGTAAATTCATATCCCAGCCGGAAAACGGGTAAATAACAATTTAAAAGCTTCATCATTGAGCGGCCATAAATACGATTTGTACTTGAAGATCGGCCGGGGCTTCCGGCCAGTAAAATGCAATGCTTTGCTCTTGCAATGCGTTTTTCCACAGGTCGCTATCTCGGGTCAGCTCCCAATAGCAGGAGTCGCTGCGATTTGGCACACCACGTGGAACCGGTTGGCATAATTTCAGCGGAATACCCGGTAGCGCGTGCTGGATAAGCGCTTCTAACGATTGCCTTGACGCAAGTTTTAAGCTTTCCGTTGGCTCGCTGGCACGATGCTTAGTAAACAGCGCTGAACGCAGCAGTAGCAGGATACTTCCCACTGGCGTTTGACCCAGAGGCTGATCCAAGGCGCAGTGATAAACGCCATGGTGCTCATGCTCCAGCGTAACGTACGTGTTTTCTTCAAGAACCAATCCATTGAGCAGCGCGACAATCGCCTTTTTGGCGCTGCCAAAGCAAGCAATCAGATTCTGGTGATCGTACGGCAATAAGGCGTCGCCGCCCTGATGCCATTCGCCAAGAAATGAGCAGGCGTCGTTGAATGATGACAATTCCCCCACCAACTGACACAACAGGCCATAAACCTCCCATGGATGGACACGGCGCGCATCACGATAGTGTTTTAGCATCGGCAAAGCCCGGTTCAGCGAACGCATAGCTAACAACTGCGTCATTTGATCGTCACCGCCGCTGACGCGCGTTAACCGTTCGGGGCGCTTGTACTCTTCTAATTTTTTTGCTCGGTGGCTAAGTTCGTAATAGATGTCATCAATCACTTTTCCTAGCATTGGCATGGCATACAACGTAAGCGCTGGGGGGGAGAAGTCAGCATCAATAGACACACCATCATCGTCGTAGCGTAAACGCAACAACGGTATGCACTGTGCATCAACAAGGTTGTCACGTTCCTGATCCCAGACGATACGTGCGTTGTAATAAATACGCGCGATAGATGCATCTGGCCCACGGTCATAAACGTCTTTCATCACGCTTTCATCACCCGCATTGATCCAACGGGTATTCGTCTGCTCTCGATCGTCACCGGCAATGGCCACGTTACAATGTGCAGGATCAAATTGTCGCAAAGCTAACCACAGTGTGAATGTCTGTTCTTTTTGTTTCCATGCATCTCGGAATATACGCTTTTCGACGCGGCAATTTCCCGGATACATTAAATGCTCGCCGTGCGGTAATATCACGCTTAGCGACTCGATATCGATAATATAGTCGGACAATACGCTCTGGTTAATTCGACAATCAATGACACCCGCATAATAAGGATGAGCAAGGCAACGCTGCTGCGCTAATATCCACTCTTGATGCAAATCCATCGACTGAAAATGTTGTGGCTGTAAATACAACCCCGAATACCAATAAACTTTTTGCTGTTCGGCATAAATGCCCTGCCCTGAGTTTCTTGGCGGCGTTACATATGGCTGCTGTTCGATATTCATATAATTAGTCCGCCGTCTTTTCTGACGCAGGAGTACCGTTGTCACCCGCATCAGCATTGTCGTTATCGTCAGACAAATTAACCGTTTCGGCCTTCACCAGTGCCTTACCACCTAACGTAATATTCGCTTGCAACGGCGCTAGCTGCGCCTGCCACTGAGGGCTTATCCATCCGTGGCTACTGGTCGCAACGGGAATAGCAAAATGCGCCATGTGTTTCTTGCTGGGGAACGGAAAATATCCTGCCACGATTGCGATATTTCGGGTTTTCTCAGCGCGATCGATATGTAGCGTATTTTTTTGCCCCGGCATGACGGTATATCGATCAACCTGTAAGATCTCATCCGCTGTACCCGCGCCGTTGAACAGACTTTTTAGCTGCATCGGGTCATCGAGAATTTTGTCCAGTGCTGGATTGTTGGCCGCCTGAATCACCAACACGGTGCAACTGTTGGACATTTCGTTCCATAGGTTGAGCTGTGGCTCGGCGGTCAAATTGAGCGTTATTGCGCTGGCTGCAAACGGTGCCGTTACTTCCGCAATAGCTTGCTTTTCCTGCTGCGTACTCTCTGCGCAGCCCGACAGTAGCGTAACCGCCAACGGCAGCATGAACACCAGCCAAAATGCAAAACGGTTACGCGGGATCATTCACGCTCGCTCCCCTTCAAGACATGATTGATATCGCGCAGGCTGCTGTCGTCTTGCAGCATCTCTTCTAACCACTCGGTTAGCGTCATATTTGCCCAACGCGCTGCGCGCTCCATCAAAAAAGGCACTGGGCTTGATGGCTCGGTTTGGCGGAAGAAATGCGCAATGGTCAGCATTTGGCTGACGGCTAAATCACGCGACATGGTTTGACGTGCCATATCACTCGTTTCTGCATGTCCCAGCGGCGCAGCATCGGGCTCTAGCACGTTTATCATCATCACATCGTCATAGTGGGTTGCCGTCTGTTCACCAATTCGCTGTAGAAATGCATCCATCTCCTCCAATGTCTGCGCGGTAGCGCTGAGCATATCGCTATGTATATCCGCATGGTGTCGCTGATAACTTGTCTCAAACTCAACCCGTGCGGCGCTAACCTGCGCTAAAACCTGAACAGCCTGCGCAACCGTTGCCGCAGACATACCCGCCGCCCAGCGCTGGAACGTGGACAGCGAAAAATCCCCTTCGTTAAGCAGCGCTTCGCGCTGGTCAGGATACATCGCGACTTTATGTTCAAAGGCTTGTACCTGACGCCAATATTCCAGCGTGCTTTCCGGCTGCCCCAACAACGGCAAGCGCATCAAAGGCAGCTGCAGTTGGCGGTCGAGCCATTGCAGTTTGTTGTGATGCAGACTCTCGCCGTCTTCGTCCGGCTCCGGCCAGCAGCTATCGCCATAAGCCTGCACAAACGCCTGCATAAACTTGATGCCGCTCGCCAAGCCCGCTAACCCATATTGATGAAGCAACGCTTCGGTTAACCAACACACCACCTGCAGATCTTTGCTCTCATGTCTTAACAATTTCTGGCTAAGACGGATGACTTGTAACCAATCCGCCTTGCGCAATACGCTCGACCATTCATCCTGAGGTAAATCATCCGGATCGCTTTCTCTCGCTTCACGAATAGCATCGTAGCCAGCCTCAAATTCCATATTGCAACCACGAGGATTTTCCGGCGCAATAGGCGCCAGCATGGATCCAAGATCCAGATTCAATGTAGACATAACGTTTCTTTTCACTGGTTAACTAATTAAAACCGTTGGACAGCCGGCGACGATAGTGCCGCCATGGGCACAACTGTCACCCATGCGCGCTGCGGGCTTGCCGCCAATCATCACGGTCGTGCTGCCCATCACGATACTGTCTGGCGGACCGACACAGACGGCCATCGATCCCAAGGCTGCAGCGGGCACTCCGCCGATCATCACCGTGGCGCAGGCTGGACTAGAAATCGGCCCCCCAACGTGTGGAATCGGAGGTACACCCGGTGTCACCATCGGGCATACGTGCATATCGCCTACGCGAGCGGCAGGTTGTCCCATGACATGCTCCCCTGTTGAGATTGACTCTGTTGTCCAAACCAGTGGCTAAGCAACCTATGTGCTCCCTGCGGTAATGTGTCGTCAGCGGCGAGCTCGCTGCAAAGCAGCTTAAGCGCACAGAGCAGCATCAGTCCTGACAGATGAGGTTGTGGATAAACCGGCTCAAGTTCGGCCGCAGTCATGCTGCCTTGCGACCAAAATAGCGATAACCCCAGTGCGCCGACGACATGGCTAAAACCAATGGTTTGTGCCTGAGTAAATATCTGGCGCCGGAGATCTTCGTCTGGCTTGGCGATCCAACGACGCATATCGTTTAAGCAGCGCTGGCTCTCAGGGTTTTCATCAAGTGGGAAATTTACTATCCACGCGAGTACGTCCTGATAGGGATAACGCTCGGTAAAATCACGCAGCGTTTCCTCCCACTCGCCTGCGGCCAAAGAACGGCTGAGCGCAGTGGCAACGGTCTGTTGTTCGCAGGGGGTCGCGGCGGATATCAATGAGTAACCATTCATTCTCGTTTCTCCAGCTATCCAATCATGATGACGCCGCCCTTGAGCTCCGCCATACCACTTCCGTTAATCGTAACCATGGCCCCTTTCAGCTCCGCGGTGCCCGTACCTTCAATGCTCAGCGTGGTGGCGCTTAAGGTGATGCCCGTCGGCGTAATGCTGATCTTGCTGCTGCCGACTTTAAGTTCGATGGACTGCATCGACTCCAGTGACATCGCCTTATCCGTTTTCATCTGACTGCCGCCACCGGACACCGATAGTTTGTGGTCACCGTTGCTTAACGCCGCATTGAGATTACCCATCACATTGAGCGCATAGTTGCCCTGATTCAGCGCCAGTTGGTAATCCCCCTGTTTGAGCGTCAGGTTGTCATTGCCTTTGGTGATTTCAACGCTGCGATCGGCACCAATTTTGCTGGTTACCGTTTGGGTAACATCGCTAACCACCGCGTTTTTTACCGTTAGGCTGAGATCTTTTTGTGCGACGATAGTCAGCTTCTCTTCGCCCTTTTTATCGTCAAAACTCAGAGTGTGACCTTCATCCACCGCGCCGTTTTGACTGCTACGCGATACAAACCCCGATAGCGTTTTATCACCGGGTAAACTCATAGGGGGATGATTCAGTCCGTTGTAAACGCTGCCGGTAACCATTGGCATATCAGGATTACCTTGAATAAAGCTCACGATAACTTCGCTGCCAACGCGCGGTAAAAACACCGCGCCAAAACGTTCTCCAGACCATGGCTGTGACACGCGAACCCAGCAGGAGCTGCTGTCATCGCGCTTGTTCTCTTTATCCCAAGGAAACTGGATCTTGATCCGTCCGTACTCGTCGGTATAGACCTCCTCAGACTGGGGGCCGACCACGCTGGCGGTTACCACGCCCGAAACCTGCGGCGCTGGCGTGCGATTTTCTGGGCGATATGTTTTATCGTTATCCAGCGCGGTGATTTGGCACTGATAATCCGTAGTGTCTTGCTCCAGATTGCTGGTAATCGACAACGTTAATGAACGGATGCGATAGTCTCCCGTCGCCGACGGATGGTCGGTCAACGTGAAACGCTCGCCGCAGGAAAGCCAGTAGGCGTTGATATCCCCCGTGAATAGTTGGGTATCAGACTCTAAGCGCTCCATTTTCAGACGCGCCGCCGCCGAGAGATCGTCACGCTGAGCGCACCAAACCGCATCGGTGAAGGTGACTCCGTCAGCGCTGTGGCCCGCATCAATGCTGAGAGATTCCCCCTCAATCGCCGCTGCCTGATCGGGATTGTATCCAGACAGTGCAACCCCAGAAGCCGACATCCCACTGCGGATATTCCAACTCAGTACGCCCATCCCGTCCTGCTTACCCGCCACGGGGTGAAAAGGCAGGCTCGCCGTCGTGGCACTGGAGTGACTGGATGGGTGGTCAGCCAACACCAATGTGTGTTGGCCTGCTGCATGCTGGAAGTAGTAGTAAATGCCCTCTTGCTCCAGCAGACGGTTAATAAAATCGAAATCGGACTCACGATACTGGATGCAGTACTCGCGAGGCTGGTAGCTGGAACGCAGCCGTAAGTCGATCTGGCTGATGTTATGTTCACGCAGGATCTTGCTGACAATATCCGGCACCGCAATTTTTTGAAAAACCCGCAGATTGCGCCCCAAGCGCAACAGAGAAATCTGCGGCTCAAGCGTCATGACAAAGGTGCTAATCCCCTGCATATTGTTCACTTCTTCCAACGCGGTCACCACGCCGTGAATATAGCGACTTCGCTGCGCATCACCGATCTGGCAGGCCAGAGGTTTACCCAAATAGCGAGCCGCCTGCGCCGAGGTTTGCGTACTGCGTGAATAGGCGCGATAGCAATATGGCTGTGATAGCTGCTCTTCTCCCGAGAGTTCAAACAGCGCAAAATCATTAGCCGTGTCACCTACCCAGCGAATCAAACGTTGAGCCTGTCCTAATTGCATGTTGTTACCTTAATTCAAGTTAACCGGCAAACTGACGCGACGAAACTCCGGCGCCATTTGGGGTCCAAGACAAATATCAAAACCTAGCTCGCCGCTGCCTAAACGCGTCGCCGCGCTCTGCTGGTTTTCGATAAGCAGATCCAACCCGAAATCCAGCCCGATGCCGACGTAATCACGTACGTGACTGAGAAAGCGCTGATACTCTTGTCCTAGGGTTAAAAAGCTCCGCGCATCCTGTTGCGATAACGGCCCCAGTTGGATGGTGAAATAAGTTTGGCGATCCCAGAACACCGCGCCAATCGCGGGCGATTGGCTTAACGTTTGCCTCGCATTGCCTAGCTGGCAGCAATCGCTCGTTTCAAGTGCACTCCAGCGACCAACAAACGGTTGAATCTGTACCGGCAGTGAAAACCGGTGCTGTAGCCACTGCTCAAGGCAGACCAGCGATCGCACCGATTGAGAAAACAGCCCCGCGTATTCTTCTTGCTGCATTCTTGCTGAGCTCTGCAACACGCCAGATAAAGCACGTACCGGCAGCGTTAACAGCGAAACGCCGTTAAACTCATGGCTGGCATAAAAGTGATATTTTTGCCACGCCAGAAAACGCAGGGTATGCAAACGGTGGTTAAAAATATCGATGAACGCTTTACCTGCGCGGTCGCCATAGCGGTAATAACGTTCGATCAACCATTCCGTATACGCCGTGGGCATGGCTCCCAGCGCTCCCGTCAGCCCCTGGGTACAAACTTCAACCTGCCAACCTTGCTGATGCTTTAACTCGCTGACCTCGCCCACTTCACCTTTTGGTGCATCAAGAGAAAGCGGAGAAACAAACTGAAATTGCTCCTCTAGCAAACGCTGCTTTTCTTCAGGTTCTGAGTGCCCAGCCTCTACGCGCGATAATTTGCGCAGCATCACGCGCACCTGTTGGAAAAAATAGCTGCGGCTAAAAACCTTGATTACAGCCATAGCAAGCGCCCCGCACGAATCGGCCAACGCCGTAACGTTGCGTCATTTGACACAATCGCAGTTACGACTTGCGAGAAGCTATTCACCGGTGCATAAAGCGCCAGAAAATGATCTAAAAATTGGCATAGCAGGAAATATTCAGCCTCTTGGCTCGCCTCACGCGCAAAAACAATGCTGATTTCCACTCCCCGCGCCACCGAACGAGGATCGGCGGCGGTGAGTCGTGCCATGATCGGCTTGACCTCAATCTGTGAAATGAGATCGATCAGCCGCTCGTTGGCCGGATTTAAGCTATAGAGGGTGAGCGTTTCTTTTAACACCCGAAGACCTTCTGGACCGCTCAGCAATTGATGGTTCAGCGCCAACTGTGAAATCAAACGCCAGCGCATTGCCTGTTCTTGCTGTGGGCGAATCGGTGCCGTTGGCCGAGTTAATGCCGAAATTTTTATGCCCGCCAGCGGCAGCGTGGATTCAAAATCGCCGTTAGGATCGCCATTGATCAGGTGAGCAGGCAAATTACGATTAGTGCAGGTCAAATTCAGCCGAACCATATCGCACTGCGGTGCGGACAGCTTTTCGTAGCGATCTGAAAATGCGATAAACCAATCGACAGAGACGCCCTGATCGAGCACGCTTTCTCGCAAAATGGCCTGCCACCAAACATCCATCTGGGATTCACGCTGGGAGTGATCGATACCAAACAGAGGCAAAATCGGCTGAGAGATCATCTCATTGCCTTGTTTGTGGAGGGCAAGCACGCTGTCTATCGCCCACACCTCTAGATAAGACTGATAGCGCACATCGGGGATGACTGGATACTCCAGCGTACTATCGTTAAGCGTGATCGGCTCAGCACGTTGGGAAAAAAGATTAATCGCCGGTGAGCAACCGAGTTTGAAGAAATCGGCATCAATCAAATTCGCCATGCTCTCTAAATATTTTACGCTTGGGCAGGCGTTGAATAAAAAATCCAAAGTGAACGAAGTCTGACCTACCGCGCTAAACGCCTCTGGCAAGCGAATATCAATAAAATGAAATTTCTTCTGAAACCAAAAGTACTCTTGCAACAGTGAGTGAGCAGGTGAAATCGCGGTATTGGCTCCCAGTAGACTTTCATCTTGCGCAAAACCCACTGGCGTAATATTCCCCTTCGCCAGTGACATCACGCGGCCATCAACGGAAACTGAGGCCGACGACACTTCACTGCATAACAAGGTGTAAAGTACATTAACAACCGGTGTCGCACCGTTGAGATAAAAACGTAGCGTATCTTCTTCCACCCGCGCTTTAGGCCATACCGTAAAACGCAGCTGTAACCGCCAGCTCATATCATTTTCGTTTTGATTTATCTGAGCCTGCTCTAATGTCATGGGGAACAAAGACAGCGGAAACACCGTGCGAAATCGGCATGCCTGCCCTTCGACCGGACGAGAGTAAAGTTCCGTCCCCGCTTCAACGAGGCTTTTAGCCGTCATCGCCGCTGCGCGTGAGTCCGGCTTCATTTGAATAATGCAAACCGAGGGTAACTGACGTAAAAACTGAGGAGCCAGCGCGGTAAACAGCGCATGAGTCACCTCCGGCATATCTTCATCAAGTCTTTGCTGTACGTTAGCGCATAATAAAGCGAAGGATTCAATTAGGCGTTCAACGTGCGGATCTTCAGACAACCCTTCGGAAATCCCCAATCGACGAGCAATCTTAGGAAAACGCAGCGCAAAGTGCGCCCCTTTCGTTTTCAGATAGGCGAGCTCTTTTTGATAATAGGCCAGCAATTTGCTCGTCAACATGGGTGGTTACCACTTAAGTATGCAGAATCAGTAATGACAAAAAAAATGGCTCATGGCGTCGTCCCAAACCAACGTAAATTCCAGCGGTTGGTTTTGACTCACGCCTTTAATAATGAACGTGATGCGAGATAACGATTCAAAATGCGACGTTACGTCTACGTCTTGTAACCGTGACTCGAACCGTTGCAGCGCAACCACAATTCGCTCTTGTAATATTCGCGCACGGTCAGTACGCGAAATATTTTCGCTAAAATGTTCGTCAATGCCGTAATTCAGCACCGACGTATTAAGCCCTGGTATTGACTCGATATATCCAAGACGTGGACGAGAGGACAGCAGCATTACGATTTCATCAATAAAATCGTGTGCATTATTTTTCTCACTCAAATTATCTTCCACGCTGTCGGGAAAATTATCTGCCAGTCTTAGTAACAATGAATTCAGCATTTCTAGAGTGAAAGACAGTGACTAACACTGCCTTTCTCCAAATTACATTTTAGTATTTTCTAACAGATTCCAACCAACCGGCCCCTGCTTACTCACTTTACCGCCAGGTTCAACGGTGTTGGTTTCGAAACTGACCGAACTGAAGGCAAAGCTAATGCTCTCACTTGGATTACCGGACGTGTTTTGTACCGAAATAGAATAGCCATTGAAGATACAATCGGTATATGTCCAACGAACCATTTCATGGTTTTTATCATCGGTTTTGACGGCAAAAGCCACGATGATTTTTTTAACGTTTGTCCCTAATGCCACCATGTTTGAAATTTGCGTGGAGGTTGAATCCATATCTTTAGAAAAAGAGATGTGTTCAAAATTAACGCCATCGCTATTCAGCTGGCCACTACCATTATCGATGTTAACGGAGCTGAATACGCCTTGATTAATATGCTCAATGGCAATCCAGTCTTTGTACTGTTTGTCACTTACCGTTCCCTTCACGCCATCAATTTGCATAAAAATAGTTGCTGCCTGAGCCATATAAATACCTTGTATTAGTCATTAATTTAAAAAAATTACGCGTTGGTTGAGTTTGGTAACTCTGCAACCAAGCGTAACGACAAACTAAGCCCTTCCAATTGGAAATGAGGTCTTAGATATGCAACTGCACGATATTTTCCTGGTGAGCCGGGAACATCTAATACTTCTACACGCGCCTCTCGAAGCGGATGGCTTGCTTTTATTTGTGGCCCAACGTTATCTGAACCAACCACATATTGATTTATCCAGCCTTGCAAATAGGTTTGGCATTCAGTACGCGACATGAAGCTACCGACTTTATCGCGTACAATGGCCTTCAAATAATGGGCAAAGCGCGACGTCGTTAGAATGTATTGCAACTGGCTAGACAGTTTGGCATTCGCGTTAGCGAGGTCAGAATCATATTTACGAGGTTTATTCACGGATTGCACAGCGAAAAACGCCGCATAGTCCGTCCCCTTGCAATAGACCAACGGAATGAAGCCCAGCTCGGCTAACTCTTTTTCTCGGCGGTCTGAAATCGCCACTTCCGTCGGGCATTGCATAACACGTTCACCTGTTTGAGAGGTGTAGTTATAAGCCGGCAATGATTTCACCAAACCGCCTCCTTCTACGCCACGGATAGCCGCGCACCACCCATACTCTTCAAAGGCTTCGACCATGCGCCCAGCCAGCTCATATGCGGCATTAATCCACAGGTAGCTCGCGCCATGATTGTCTTCACGGATTTGCTCTTCAAAATTGAAAAGTTCGACCGGTACAGTTTTACTGCCATACGGCAAACGGCCCACGATTCGAGGCAATGTGAGGCCGACATAACGGGCATCGTCAGTTTGGCGAAATGACTTCCAGCGAGCGTAGTCAGAGGTGTCGAACAGCTTGCCTAAATCACGCGGACGCGGCAGTTCGGTATAATGGCTTAGGGCAAACATCCCTGCATTGGCAGCGCTGAGAAATGGCGCATGAGCAGCAGCGGCCACATGTGAAATTTGTTCCAGCAGCACAATATCTTCAGGATGGGCACCAAACTCAAAATCGCCCACAAACGCAGAGTAAGGTTCACCACCGAAGGTGCCATACTCACTTTCGTAAATACTTTTAAATAATGCCGACTGATCAAAATCAGATGCAGATTTAAAATCTTTTAGCAGCTCTTTTTTAGTGCAATTAAATACGCGTACTTTGGTATTTTCTGTCACACTGCGCTGAACCAGTCCTTGTAAACCACGCCATGATGACTCCATTTGCTGGAATTCTGGTGCATGGATAATATGGCTGATTTGCTCTGATAATAGAGCATCAATAGCGGCAATTCGGTCCTCAATACTCCCAACCAAATCGCTAGAAATGACAACAGCGCCTGAGGATACTTCAGCCAAAAAACTATTTAGCTGATTCTTGACTTTTTTTCTATCAGCTTCACGATAAATGGCCTGTGTATTATCGATAATGTCATCTAAATATTGGTCAGACGACAGCAACACTGGATTTTGATTTTCTGCTGCTACGGACTCCATAACTATTCTTCCTCCGCGCTGGCATTGACTTCAGATTCATTCAGTCGCTTTGCTAATAGCTCAGCCAGTTCGTCTTTGAGGCGATCGTTACTCGCGGTACGATTGCGTAAATCACTTAATTGCTCGCGCAGCTCAATGAGTTTTCTCAATGGCTCAACCTGCATAGCAATATTTTCTGGGGAGAAATCATCCATGGTATTAAATGACAGAGAAACCGGTAATTTCCCCTCTTTTTCAGGCAGCGCACTTTCTACCAATAAAGAAATAGACGGGCTCATCCCTTCCATAATGTCATTAAAGTTATCTTTATTGATGTGCAAAAAACGGCGATCTCTTAATGCATTCTCATCCTCAGCAAAATTTCCTATTACGCCTAAAACCAGAGGCAATTCTTTTTTGTTTTCAGCCCCCCCTATTTCGACATCATAGGTAATTTGTACCCTCGGTGGCCGCGCCTTATCTAGTTTGTGCTGTGTATTAGACACACGTTCTCCTCTCCACTGAAGATGGATTCTTAAATTAAGTATTGTTGGTACGCATGAATGATATCAACTGACATAAAAAACATTCGACGCGCTGTTAGGTGAGGGAGTATAGCGGTGAAAAAAATATTAACTCAAACATTTTGTCGGTCTATATTTGGAGTTTTGTAATAATTTAAAACATATTCACCTAGTGTAATTCAAATAAATTAACGGTTTTAAATAGGCTATTTAATCCTTAGGATGGAATTAGTTTTGAACTTATTAGTCACTACTGAAATTAAATCCATAGTGAAAATCTGTTCCATTTCACCCTGCAAATAAACGCTCCCCCTATAGCACTATGAAACCTTCGCACCAGCTCATTTGCCCCAATATCATGATTTAAGTCAGCAGACCGTGATAAAAATGCATAAAATAAGTAAAGCTAAGTAAAAACTAATCGAGAAAATCGTTTTTTTTGATAGGCTGTGCATAGTTTTATCGAACTATTGATTGAGTTTTACGATGAAGCTTTGCGATTGACCGCCTGCGCCTAGTGATATGGAGAATAATCATAATGAAGTCAGAAACTGAAGCATGCCGAGTAAAAACGCGGCATAGCGAGTACTCATTAGCCCTACCTGTTATTGCCTTAGTGGTTCTTACTCTTTGGGGAAATACCCAGAATTTACCTGCTATCGCAGGCATCAATATTCTGGCACTGATCGCTATCCTGAGCAGTGCCTTTAGCGTAGTACGTCACGCTGACGTGCTGGCTCACCGTTTGGGTGAACCCTACGGTTCGTTAATTCTGAGTCTGTCCGTGGTTATCCTCGAAGTCAGCTTAATCTCCGCGCTGATGGCTACGGGAGACGCCGCCCCTGCGTTAATGCGTGACACGCTCTACTCTATCGTGATGATCGTCACCGGCGGTTTGGTTGGTTTCTCTTTGCTGCTGGGTGGGCGTAAATTTGCTACCCAGTTTGTAAATCTGGCCGGTATTAAGCAGTACCTGATTACGCTGATCCCTCTGGCGATCATCGTGCTGGTACTGCCAATGACGTTCCCTAACGGCAATTTCACTACCGGTCAGGCGCTGATGATTGCAGCAATCTCTGCGGCGATGTATGGCGTATTCTTGCTGATTCAGACTAAAACCCACCAGAGCCTGTTTGTCTATGAACATGAAGACGATGGTGATGACCCTGCCGATCCCCACCATGGCAAGCCATCAGCGCACAGCAGCGCATGGCACGCAGGTTGGCTGATCGTACATCTTATTGCGGTTATCGCGGTGACTAAGTTTAACGCCAACCCGCTGGAAAGCCTGTTGAGTACGCTGGACGCGCCGAAGCAGTTCACCGGCTTCTTGGTTGCATTGCTGATTTTGTCACCGGAAGGCTTAGGGGCGTTAAAGGCGGTTCTCGCAAATCAGGTACAGCGCGCAATGAACCTGTTCTTTGGTTCTGTGCTGGCGACTATTTCTCTGACGGTGCCTGCGGTAACTATCATCGCCACGCTGACGGGTCAGCCGCTGATCTTTGCGTTGGACGCGCCACAGATGGTCGTTATGGTTGCCGCACTGATGTTGTGTCAGGTGTCATTCAGTACTGGACGCACCAACGTGCTGAACGGTGCGGCGCATTTAGCGTTATTCGCCGCCTATCTGATGACGATCTTCTTGTAATCGTCCCACTTCATGTCAAACGGCGCGATTATCGCGCCGTTTTTATTGGCTGGAACCTCAGGTTTTACCCCAACCGCGATAGCATCACGCCCGTAACAATCACGAGACTCGCGGCGATTCTGGCTCTCCCCATCGGCTCTTTGAGCAGCCATACCGAGAAAATCATCGCAAACAACACGCTACTTTCACGCAGAGCTGCAACAACGCCAATCGGAGCTTGTGTCAGCGCCCAAATGACGATGCCGTAAGCGAGCAGCGACATCGCTCCACCAGCCAATCCGGCACGCCAGTTACGCTTGATCTGTACCCACGTTTTCCCTCGTTGATGGGCCCATAGCAACGGCAGCATAATGACGCCGTTAAGCGCGAACAGCCACAGCGTGTAGGTTAACGGCGCTTGTGCCGCACGCGCACCGGCACCATCAGACAGCGTATAGCCTGCGGTAAACATGGCCGTAATGAGTGCATAGCGCACCGCTTTGGCGTTCAATTTTTTACTGCCACCGCCGCGTAGCGCCATCAGCAAAACACCGGCCACTAAAACCACGGCACCGATGATCCCTAATAGCGGAGGATATTCACGTAGAAACAGCGCGCTGAGGATCATCGCCAGCAGCGGCGCACTGCCTCGTGCTAACGGGTAAATTTGCCCTAAATCACCTTGCCCATAGGCGCGACTGAGAAAGAGACAATACCCAGTATGTAATACCAGAGATAGCAATAGCCACGGCAGCGAGGCCATATTGGGTAGCCCTACCCACGCCAAACCGCAGAGTGATACCGCACCGGAAAACACCGCTATCAGCGCCACGCCGACAAAGCGTTCCTCACCAATCTTGACCAACGTATTCCAACTTGCATGCAGTAGTGCCGCGCAAAGTACGGCCAAGAAAACTGCGGTAGACATAATCCTGCTCACTAAAAAAACCGAGATACCAATAGGATAAGATCTGCGCGCACGATTGTCACAAATACGTCATAGAAGTGTTATGTGTAGAGGATTAAATAAGCAAGGCCACCCGAAAGTGGCCCTGAGAAGCAAACAGGATTAACGATAAAACTTATTGGTATGCGTTTAAGGTGCGCTGGCAAAGCGCCGAGCGAACGCAGTCTTGGCTGTCAAAGCGGACGATACTCACCATCCCATCCTCAGTGAAGCGTTGCAGCGCATCTTCGAGGCCGGATTTCACTCCGCGGGGTAAATCACACTGGGTTATATCGCCGTTAACCACCACGGTGACATTCTCACCCAGACGAGTCAGGAACATTTTCATTTGGCTAGCGGTGACGTTTTGCGCCTCATCAAGGATCACAAAAGCATTTTCAAAGGTACGGCCACGCATATAGGCAAAAGGCGCAATTTCTACCTTACCAATTTCAGGCCGCAGACAATATTGCAGGAATGAAGCCCCTAAACGCCGAACCAACACGTCGTAGACCGGGCGGAAATAAGGCGCAAACTTCTCGGAAACATCACCCGGCAGAAAACCGAGATCTTCGTCGGCTTGCAGCACAGGACGTGTGACAATAATGCGATCAACCTCCTTATGGATGAGTGCTTCCGCCGCTTTCGCTGCGCTAATAAAGGTCTTGCCACAGCCCGCTTCGCCGGTGGCAAAGATTAACTGTTTGGATTCAATTGCAGACAGATAAGCGACCTGCGCTTCCGTTCTGGCCGTGACTGGCGCGTTATCGCGTTTTTCCCGCGCCATGCCAATGGTTTCAATACCGCCCATCTGAACCAGAGAGGCAGCCTGATCTTCCTCGCGCTGACGTTGACTACGGCCATCACGTTTTACGACACGTTTAGCTTCACGACGCGCTCTGATAACAGCTTTCTGTTTTCCCATTTTGGCACCTTACAGTTGGTTTCAATCGTCATTCCACGTTTCATGAACGAACTGTCACTCGTTTATCCGCTAACCTCCTCAGTGAGGGTTAACCTGCTTGATACGAACACACGCGCGAAGCCAATCCCTGCGGCGCGCAGTCGTAATAGGGGTGGAACAGATAGGAGAGTTAAACTATTGAGTGGGGAGTAAAGCCGTGACGCAGATTTTGCTGAGTCGATATTCTTGCTGTCACAGACAGCCTGAAGTGTGGTTCTTGATTGACATCGTGCTAGCCCAAGTAAGGACTGTCTCATCCGCGCTCCTCACAAACCTGCTGGTTCAATAACCTGCGTTAGTGTGAATACTGCTGTCGCCTAATGAAAATTTACTGCTTGATGATGACAGTATAATGACAGTGTTAATATTATTGCCACTAATTGTTAAAAAAGATTTAACTTTACTATTTATTGCCATGAGCTCAGCCAAAAGCGCCATAATTATGTTATAAACAGAGTTAATATTCTTACTCACTCGCGACTTCATGAAATTAACGACTTACACCGATTTTGGCCTACGAGCCTTGATGTATCTGGCCTCCATGCCCTATGGTCAACGCACCAGCGTGGGTGAAATCGCCAGCCATTACGATATCTCGCGTAATCATATGGTGAAAGTCGTCGCACAGTTGGTCGGGTTGGGCTATATCCACGCAGTACGCGGCAAAGGCGGCGGTATTGAGCTAGGCAAACCCGCTGCGGACATCAACATCGGTCAGGTCATTCGCGCCTTGGAGAGCAATCTGAACGGCATTGACTGTCATTCACCGGGTTGCAAACTGATTAAGGTATGTAAATTACAGGCCGCATTGAAGGTGGGGATGGAGGCCTTTTTGACCGCGATGGAAGATTACACGCTTGCCGATCTGGTCAGCAATCGTGGGGAGATTATTGCGATTTTAGGCATACCGGCAGAATAATGTTTACGGCTGAAAACGGGGCTTTGCACAATTATCTATAGTGTTATTTTAGCGCGATGTTGCTGATAAGCAGCGGCATTGCTATCACGATACCGCTGCTTCTTTCGTTAAAACCCTAAACTTCCCAACAAATCATCAACCTGCTCCTGATTTGCCACAATGCCAGGGCCGTTTTGGTTCATCTGTGGGCCATTGAGTAAGCCATCGTTTTCGCGTTTAGGCTTGGCCGAAACATCTGGGATATTTTCAACCAACACCGCCAATAGCTCTTTCTCGATCTCCTGAACCACACCCATCATACGCTTAATAACCTGACCGGTAAGATCTTGGAAATCCTGCGCCATCATGATCTCAAGCAGCTGAGCATGAGTAAATGAAGTGTGTTCAGGGACAGCAGCCAGATAACTGCGGGTATCAGAAACCAATACGCGCGCGTCGGAAAGCTCGATAGGATTAGCAAACCACTCATCCCAACGCACTTTCAGATCGGTCGCCCCTTTTTCCAATGAGGTTTGGCGCGGCTGCGCGGCTTCAACGCAGTTTAATGCGCGTTCGGCAGCCTGTGCTGTCATCTGTACCACGTAGTCCAAACGATCGCGGGCATCGGGTATCGCTTCTGCCGCTTGAGCAATTGCCTGATCCAGACCAAGCTCTTTCAAGCTGTCACGCAGCATGCGCGTCAACTGGCCAATTCGAGCAATAATATCGTTGGCAGTGGCCGCATCAGTTGCGGGCATAGGATGTTCGTTCATTGTGACTCCTTAGATCCCCAACTTTTCAAAAATCTTATTCAGCTTTTCTTCTAACGTTGCTGCCGTAAACGGTTTAACCACATAACCGCTGGCTCCCGCCTGCGCGGCGGCAATAATGTTTTCTTTTTTCGCTTCTGCCGTCACCATTAGCACCGGCAACGCGCCGAGGCTTCCATCAGCCCGAATCGCCTGTAGCAGTTGTAGACCGTCCATGTTGGGCATGTTCCAGTCAGAAACCACAAAATCAAATGCGCCAGCGCGTAGCTTGGTTAAAGCATCTGCGCCATCTTCCGCTTCTTCTACGTTATTAAAACCCAGCTCTTTAAGCAGGTTTCTTACGATGCGGCGCATTGTGGCAAAATCATCAACAACGAGAAAACGCAGATTTTTATCCGCCATACTGACTCCTCAAAGGTCCCCTACTCAGGGAACGTTAAATACGCAGTGCCTGTCCGGCACTAATTTGCGTCAGCATACGCTGACTGATTTGTTGCAGATCGACCACTTCATCGACGCCGCCCGTTAAAATGGCCTCTCTTGGCATACCAAATACCACGCAGCTGGCTTCGTTTTGCGCGATGGTATAAGCCCCTGCCTGATGCATTTTGAGCATCCCCGCGGCACCGTCATTTCCCATTCCGGTGAGGATCACCCCTACCGCATTTCGCCCTGCATAGCGTGCCACCGAATCAAACAGCACATCGACCGAAGGACGATGGCGGTTAACCGCCGGTCCTTGATGCAGCCGCACGATGTAGTTCGCGCCGCTACGTGCTAGCTCAAGGTGCATATCACCCGGCGCAATATAGGCATGACCGGGTAACACTCGCTCCCCCTCTTCCGCCTCTTTCACCGTGATCTGGCAAAGCTTATTCAGCCGCTCAGCAAATGAGCGAGTGAACCCCGGAGGCATATGCTGAGTGATCAGCAATGCCGGGCTGGAGCTAGGTAGCGGCTGCAGCACATGGCGAATGGCCTCGGTGCCACCGGTGGATGCACCAATGGCAATCAGCTTTTCACTACTGAGCAGCGGCGTATGGCTAAGCGTCGCTGGCTTCACCGGCAGAGAACCGCGCGCTGGCAGGCGCGCTTTCGCCGCCGCCCGCACTTTATCGGCAATCATTTCGCTGTAGGCCAGCATTCCTTCGCGAATACCCAGTTGAGGTTTAGTGACGAAATCTACTGCCCCCAGCTCCAGCGCTTTCAGCGTGATTTCCGATCCTTTTCCCGTTAGTGAAGACACCATAACCACCGGCATCGGCCTGAGACGCATCAGCTTTTCAAGGAAATCAATGCCGTCCATGCGCGGCATTTCTACGTCAAGCGTTAGCACCTGAGGGTTAAATTTTTTAATCAGATCGCGCGCCACCAGCGGATCTTGTGCCACTGCGACCATTTCCATATCGGGATGACTATTAATAATTTCCGTCATCAGCTGACGCATCAGCGCCGAGTCATCAACACACAACACCCGAATTTTACTCATCGACTCTCCTTGGACAGCCCATACACGGTTTGTCCGCGCAAATAAAACTCTTGGCTGATATGGCTAAAGTTTTCCGAATGGCCTGCAAACAACAATCCACCAGGTTTCAGCAGTTTGATAAAACGATGGAGAATGCGAGCCTGAGTTTCTTTATCAAAATAGATCATCACGTTACGACAAAATATGGCGTCGAACGGCCCGGGCAAATCCCACTGCGGCGACAGCAAATTGAGCATTTGAAAATGCACGCGCTGTGCTAATTCAGGTCGAACACGTACAAAACCCTGCTGCGGCCCCGTCCCTCGCAGAAAAAAGCGCTGAAGCTGAGACGGCGTGAGATGCTTAGTTTCTTCCTGCCGATAAACACCACGCACGGCTTTTTCCAACACCTGAGTATCAATATCGCTGGCCCAAACCTGTGGCCCGACCGGCGTGGTACCCAATGCTTCTGCTAACGTCATGGCAATCGAGTAGGGTTCTTCACCTGACGATGCCGCCGTGCTCCAAACACAGTAATTGTGCGGACGTTTGCGCGCATGTTCCGCCAAAATGGGAAAGTGATGCGCCTCGCGAAAAAAAGCCGTTAAGTTGGTCGTTAGCGAGTTAATAAACGTCTGCCATTCACCGTGACTTTGGCTACTTTCCAAAAGTGCTAAATAGGCGCCAAAATCATTCAGATTCAGCGCTCGCAGGCGTCGAACCAGCCGGTTGTAAACCATTTCTCGTTTGTGGTCGGCTAATACAATGCCGGCATGTTGATAAATAAGCTGACTGATGCGACGAAAATGAACGTCTGCCAAGGGGACTCGCTGCATCATCAATGCGGGAGCCTGAACATCATCGTTTCCTGACTGTGTAAATAAATTCGCCATCACTCACCCAATTTACAATGGGCGAACGACCCAAGGCCGTTCACCATTAACTACCGCTTTAGCCCTGCTAAATCGGTTGCCATACATCTTTGTCCTTGGGCAGCTTCTGCGTAGATGTTGCGATACGTTCATCAACAACTCTCGCAGCGGGTGCTGATACCAGATGGAACGCGGCAACAGAGCGCGTCAGAGCATTTGCTTGCTCTTCCACCGCCTGTGTCGCTGATGCAGCTTCTTCGACCAGTGCCGCATTTTGCTGCGTCACCTGATCCATTTGCGTTACCGCCAAAGCAACCTGTTCGATGCCTCGGCTTTGTTCATCGGAAGCAGAGGAAATTTCGCCCATGATGTCGGTGACGCGAGCGACCGAACGCACAACTTCTTCCATGGTATTACCTGCATTTTCAACTAAGGCAGATCCTTGCTTCACACGGCTGACTGAATCATCGATCAGCCCTTTAATCTCTTTGGCCGCCTGCGCGCTGCGCTGCGCCAAATTACGCACTTCCCCAGCAACGACCGCAAAACCGCGCCCCTGCTCCCCCGCTCGAGCCGCTTCAACCGCCGCGTTCAACGCGAGAATATTGGTCTGGAAAGCGATGCCGTCGATAACGCTGGTGATATCACCGATTTTCTGTGAGCTGCTAGCAATCTCATGCATGGTGCGCACAACGTTACCGACGATTTCGCCACCTGAGGTCGCCGTACCTGACGCTTCTTTCGCCAAGCGAGCCGCCTGACGTGCGTTATCCGCATTCTGTTTAACAGTTGCCGTGAGTTGTTCCATGCTGGCTGCCGTTTCTTCCAGCGACGCCGCTTGCTGCTCTGTGCGCGAGGAGAGATCGTTATTGCCTGAAGCGATCTCTTGTAGGCCGTTATAAATAGCGTCAGAACCCTGACGTACGGTTAATACGGTTTTCGCCAACGACTGCTGCATTTGCTGCAAGCTGGCAAACAATAAGCTGAGCTCATTACGCCCAAACACGTTGATTTCACCCGACAAGTCACCGTCTGCTATGCGATCAAAGTGGTCACGCATAGTATTCAGCGGAGAAATCAGCATCTTGCGTAGCCAATACAGCGAACCCAGAACGACAACAATCAGCATGACAATGGCACCCGCGACCATCAGCATTGAGAGGGTGTAGGCGTTTTTGTTTTCGGTTGCCGTTTTTGCCAGTACATCATCAACATGCTGGGTATAGGCCTGCGTCTGTACCTCAAACAGGTCTTGTATTTTTTGTGTCGGCTGATCCATAAAACCTTGTAGATCGCCTTGCTCCAGCAGAACAATGAGTTCTCGCAACGTGGTACGTAATTTTTCGTAGCTCTGCTTGGTTGTTTCTGTCAGCTCCACGCCTTCCTTCGTGACACGAGGAACAGCCAAGAACTGGTTAAAATAGAGATCAGCCTTCTGCAATGATGAACGGGCCCCCGCCATCAGCTCATTAACTTTCTCTTGTGGCACTTTGAGTGCGGCACGGGTGCCTGCTCGGTTGAGCGTATTGCGCGCCTGTAATAACGCCACCCATGACTGATTCAGCGCTTCACGCTGATCGTTAACCACCTGCACGTTAGAAAAGTTATTGTTATCGGAACGAATCGACATAAATGACAAGCCGGTAGATCCCAATTGCAGCAGGCAGAACAGCATAAGCAGCAGGAACAGACTGGTTGATACTCGGATTCGATTAAACACGATGCTTTCCTTTTGGGCCGGTTCATTTGTAGGGTACCCGGCGCTGTCACGTTTTAATTATTCCCAACGCGCGTAGCGGCTTTGTCATCAGCGTCGCCACACGCGTGGAGATACATACTCAATAGATTTCAAGGTGTAGTTCACTTGAAACATTCATCCATGCCGTAGCCTGAAGAATGAAGAGTAAAAAAGTGCTTCAGCTTATCCCCGCTATGCAGGTAGGGTGGTCTTTGCCACCCTTTTCATTTTTATGACTACGGTGTTTAGAAGGTTTCCCAGTTATCACCCGCATCGGTCGCCGCAATAGCACGAGGCGCCGGAGTGGCAATCACAGGCTTAACGCTACGACTTTCGCTGATGTCTTCTTTGAAATCATGCTGGATGCGGAATACTGAAACCGCCTGCGTCAGCATGCTGGCCTGTTCTTCCAGAGCGGCAGCCGCAGATGCGGATTCTTCCACCAACGCGGCGTTCTGTTGGGTCACGCGATCCATTTCAGACACGGCCTGACCAACCTGATCGATACCGCGGCTTTGCTCATCAGAGGCCGATGCGATTTCGCCCATAATGTCCGTCACGCGAGTCACCGCACTGACGATATCGCCCATGGTTTCGCCCGCGCTTTCGACCAGCACTGATCCCATATCGACACGATTTACTGAGTCTTCGATAAGACCTTTGATTTCTTTCGCTGCCTGAGCACTGCGCTGCGCCAGATTACGTACTTCACCCGCCACGACCGCAAACCCACGCCCCTGTTCACCGGCTCGTGCCGCTTCAACCGCCGCATTCAGTGCCAGAATATTGGTTTGGAAAGCGATACCGTCGATGACGCTGGTGATATCAGCAATCTTCTGTGAGCTTCCTGCGATGTCATGCATGGTTTGCACTACGTTCGCCACCACTTTGCCGCCTTTCTGTGCCGTTTCAGATGCGCTAAGCGCAAGATGGCTCGCCTGACGTGCATTTTCGGCGTTCTGTTTCACCGTTGCGGTCAGCTGTTCCATGCTGGCTGCCGTTTCTTCCAGTGAGGCCGCCTGCTGTTCGGTACGAGAAGAGAGATCGTTGTTGCCAGCTGAAATTTCGCTCGCGCCGCTGTAGATCGCATTAGCACCTTGACGCACATTACCTACGGTGCGAACCAGTTCACCCTGCATGTGTTTTAGGCTGGCGGCGAGTTGCCCCATTTCATTGGTACCATGCACGTCAATGCTCCGCGCCAAATCACCGCCCGCGATATGTTTGATGCTATCGATCAGGCGATTTAGCGGAACAATCAGCGTTCTTTGAATACCGAACCAGACCAGAACAATCGCAACGGCCACCAGCGCAAGCACGCCGATCAGAATCCACATTGCCATGCTGTACGAACTGTTATTATCGTTCACCGCCTCCTGATACAAACGATCGTTTTGCACCAAATAATCGACATAACTTTTCTCAAATCCGTCTTGATAACCTTGCGTCGGCTGGTCAAAGAACTCATTGATTTTGCCGGTAGAAAGCAGTTGGATTAGCTCAGATAATGCACCGTGCAAGATGTCGTAATTACGCTTTAGCTGCTCGACAGACTCTTGGCTTTGACGTGGGTCGATAGGCAGCGCCTCGTATTCCCCCCAACGTCCTTCCGCCTGCTGCAGAGAGGTTTTAGCGATTTGCAGCAAATCATCCACCGTCGCACCGCTACCCGTTTTATTCACATCCATCATGTAACGGATGCCTGCACGGTTAAGCGTATTTCGCGTTTGGAGTAATGCTACCCAGCTACCATTCAGCGTGGACTGTTGCTGGCGGATGGTTTGTAAAACAGTGAAGTTTTCCTTGTCGTTTTTCAGGGCGTTAAAGAACAATCCTCCGGATGTCATTTGCAAAATACCAAACAACCCCAGCACCAACAGCAAACTGGTGACAACTTTTATACGGTTTAACATGGTTTCTCATTCTCGGTACGTCGGATAGAAGGGATATCGGCGGGGCTCTAGAAAACTTTAGGGGGGAATTTAGTTTAGTGGGGGGATAGGTGGGTTTTTGCTTGCCGATCGTTTATGAGACACCGGTGTCATGTTTCGTTCGTCTGTCGTTTATGTGACACCGGTGTAATATTTCGTTCGCCGGTCAGCAAATGCGTTGCTCCGGTTTGGGAACTCCACTATGCAAATATTGTGTAATATTCCGCCCGCCTGTCGTGTATGAAACACCGGTGTAATATTTCGTTCGCCGGTCAGCAAATGCGTTTCCATGA
>NZ_KV824242.1:293434-323074 GCF_001816025.1 Hafnia sp. HMSC23F03 | reverse complement strand
GTAGACCCGTGTATCTCGATCTCTTAAACGAACGGCGTTACTGTACTGCGGGGCTTTTTTTGATAAAAAATCAATCAATGTCAGGCTGGTTTTAATCTGTATCTGGGGACAAGTGCAGTGATTAGACGTATATCTTGGATTGCTGGGGCGGGAGCATGGCTGCTGCCATTGGTATTGCTGCTATGGCAATGGTTGACGGAAGGGCAGAACCAAGCCGCTTTGTCGCCAGAAGCGTATAACGCATGGAAAATGTCGGTACTATTCGCCGATTTTAGCTTTGCTGGTGCTCTGTCATTGTTTTCCGTGTTGCTAGGGGCAATGGCGCTGGCTAAAACCCAAGAGAATGAAACCCTTCATCCGGGCAAGCGTATGCTTGAACTACTGATTTTGGCTCTGCCTATGATGTTGTGTCTGTTCATTATGGGGATACTGCTGGTTCACGGCTGAAAACATTTCATCTTCGTCCATGCCTGCATGCGTGTGCAAGTAGCTATCCCTCAAAAATACCATCGTCTTCGATTTACTCAGAGGTGTATGGTTATAGCGACGTCAGTTCGTATTTTTTTATTTTCCGGTACAGCGTCGCTATGCCAATTCCAAGTTCATCAGCAGCCTGTTTTTTATTATTGTGGCGGCTGAGAGCCTCGCGGATCATCTGTCGTTCCATATCCTCTAGTCCCGTGGCTCCATGCTCTTCGCATGCCGCTGCACTTTGGTAAGGGACATCTTCACGATAGCTACGGGCAACTTGCCCGTTGACCAGATTGGGTGGCAGTAGTGAAATATCAATCACCTCGCCGCTCGGCACCACGTTAATCAAATACTCCATTAGGTTACTTAACTCACGTACGTTGCCTGGCCAGCGATATAATTTCAGCAGCGACATGACTTCAGGCGCCATGCCAGGGTAAACAATACCAATACGCTTAGTATGTAAATTAAGGAAATAATGAGCCAGTAGCTCAATATCGCCTTGGCGCTCGCGCAGGGGGGGCAAAGTCATTGGAATGACATTTAAACGGTAATAAAGGTCTTCGCGGAATTTGCCATCGGCAATGTATTGCTCAAGGTTCTGGTTGGTGGCGGAAATAATCCTGATATCAACAGAGATTGGTTTACTTGAGCCAATTGGTTGTACTTCTCGAGATTCGATCGCGCGTAGCAGCTTAGCCTGCAAAGTCAGCGGCATATCCCCTATTTCATCTAAGAATAGGGTGCCGTTATTGGCTGCCTGAATTAGCCCTATTTTGCCGTTCGCTGAGGCCCCAGTGAATGCGCCCTTCACATAACCAAATAGCTCACTTTCTAAGAGTTGATCCGGAATTGCTGCGCAGTTAATAGCGATGAAGGGTTTGTTATTTCGATCGCTTAATTGATGAATTGCTCGGGCGACAACTTCCTTACCGGTTCCACTCTCCCCAACAATGAGAATGCTGGATGGGCTAGGGGCTACACGGGTAATCAACCGCTTTAAAATTCGAATTGGGCGGCACTCACCCACTAAATGTTCAATGCGCGGATCATCAGGATTAAAATCAACATTCATTGGAGAATGAGACTGATGAAATGCCATTAAAAATAGCTGGTGGTCTTGGATATCATGCAGCTGGCCAATAATCAGCTCTTGTTGTTCATCGAATGAAATAATATGTTGCAAATGACCACTGGTATAATTTTGTTGGAAAGTCAGTGGCCTGATGTTAAATGTTTTTCCAATAATTTGTTCTTGTGTGGCATTGAGTTGTTTCAATGCAGTTGGGTTGGCAAATTTGGCTTTGTTCTCATTATCAATAACTAATACGCCTTGATCCATATTTTCAATCAGGCTCATCAGAATTTTATTTATCCCATCACTTCCTCCTTGGTTTTCTAATAATTTAGAAACAAATAAGTTGGATATATGACGAACGTAATCTGAGAACTCATGGATGTTATCTTTAATTCTTTCTTGCTGTTCTGGAGTAAATGCCACCAGACTGATCACGCCAATACATGCGTTTTGAAAAATAATAGGAATTCCAAGGAAAGCTTTTTCTTTGCAGCTATCTTTGCTAGTGCAGCCCTCGCAAACAGGATCGAACCTAGAATGGATAACAACCTTTTCTTGCTTCGTATCAAGTACATATCTAAGTAATCTTGAGTTGCTGTTCAGCTTGCGGCCAAAAAACTTCCCGTAGGGCCCTGTCCCTGAGACTCTCGTCATGTTGGCATCAACGATCTCAACTTCCAGCTGTAAGACACTGGCGAGCATTTTGGTGAAACGTAAGATCGTGGGCTGGATTTGCATCAATATAGACTGAGAGTTTACGGGTGTCATAATCGGAACCTTTCTCTAACGCTACAACTGCACGCGTTTATAGTTATCGGGAATTATGTCCTTTCAACTTACGATAATACATGAATACAGTAGGGGGATTGATAAACATCAATCGTCTTTTGTTAAGTTGGATAAGTTTCTGCAGCGCGCATCACACTTTATTATCAAATTGATAAGAATGGTGCTTTTCTTATCATTCTGGTTTGTATCAATGGAAAAAATACCGTTTTTAATTCAAGGGATGACAGGGAAAAATACGATTGCTTCTTAGTTAGTCTTGTAACTATTGCTGTTGTGAGAGGTTACTTTCTCGATTTCATAATAAATAGTGCGGCTTAGCTCACATTATTTAGCCTATTTATCTCTTTGCGGCTTACCTAAATACAGTTTGGCATAGTTATTGTTTAAGAGTTAACAGTCACTGTTATTGATGCACGCATAAATTCTGCTTCACGTGCGTTGTAGCAGATTAAATCCAAACGCCAATCACTTACTATTGTAGGGCCATGAGATGAGAACAGTTAACGAATTAATTAAGGATATCAACGCGCTTAAGTCGAATCTGCATGAAAAAGATTTTCTGCTGACCTGGGAGCAAAGCCCAGAGGAGCTGAAACTGGTTCTGGATCTGGCCGAAGCATTAAAAACCATGCGTGCAGAAAACATCGCGACCAAGATTTTCAATAGTGGTCTTGGTATTTCCGTTTTCCGCGATAACTCAACACGTACCCGCTTCTCCTATGCTTCAGCACTTAACCTGCTGGGTTTGACGCAACAAGATTTGGATGAGGGAAAATCACAAATTGCTCATGGCGAAACCGTGCGTGAAACTGCAAATATGATCTCCTTCTGCGCGGATGCTATTGGTATTCGTGATGACATGTATCTGGGTGCTGGTAACGCTTATATGCGTGAAGTTGGCGCCGCACTGGATGAAGGCTACGAGCAGGGCGTTCTGCCGCAGCGTCCAGCGTTGGTTAACTTGCAATGTGATATCGACCACCCAACGCAGTCAATGGCCGATTTGGCTTGGTTGCAGGAACATTTTGGTAGTCTTGAAAATCTGAAAGGCAAAAAAATTGCGATGACTTGGGCGTATTCACCAAGCTATGGCAAACCGCTTTCTGTACCACAGGGCATTATCGGTCTGATGACGCGTTTTGGTATGGATGTCACGCTGGCTCATCCTGAAGGTTACGACCTGATCCCTGACGTTGTCGCCGTTGCAAAACAGAACGCAGAATCTTCCGGCGGTAGCTTCCGTCAGGTGAACTCAATGGCTGAAGCTTTCAAAGATGCAGACATTGTTTATCCGAAGTCTTGGGCACCTTACAAAGTGATGGAGGAGCGTACTGAACTGCTGCGCGCCAACGATCATGATGGCCTCAACGCGTTGGAGAAACAGTGCTTAGCTGAGAACGCTAAACACAAAGATTGGCACTGCACCGAAGAAATGATGAAGCATACCAAAGGCGGCGAAGCGCTTTATATGCACTGTCTGCCAGCGGATATCTCCGGCGTGTCTTGTAAAGAGGGCGAAGTGACCGAAGGCGTATTCGAAAAATATCGCATCGCTACTTACAAAGAAGCTAGCTGGAAGCCATACATCATCGCGGCCATGATCGTGGCGCGTAAATTCTCTAAACCGGGTCTGGTTTTAGAACAATTGCTGAAAGAAGCGCAGAAGCGCATCAAGTAAGGCTGTCTGCACCGGCGCATCGGGCGATGCGTCGGTATTTCCGCCGCATAGGCGGATACTCTCCTGATGAGGATGGGTTATGTCTGTTTTCTCTTTGAAAGTGGATATTGCGCAAAACCGTTTTTTCAACGGTGAAACGTCTCCACTTTTCTCGCGCATAGAAGCACAAAAGGCTCGTGCCTTTCATAAAAAAATAACGGGTTATCAGCCGACGCCGCTGCGCTCGTTGGAAGAGTTGGCTCAGCTATTTGGTGTGAGCAAGATTTTAGTTAAAGACGAGTCTCAACGTTTTGGTTTGAACGCTTTCAAAATGTTGGGTGGGGCCTATGCCATTGCTCGCCTGCTTTGTGAAAAGTACCAAATCGATATCAACGAATTCTCTTTTGAAAAACTCAAAGCCACTCTGACTGAAAAAATGACCTTTGCGACCACCACTGACGGAAACCATGGCCGTGGTGTTGCATGGGCTGCTCAGCAGCTTGGTCAAAACGCTGTGATTTACATGCCGAAAGGTTCTGCGCGTGAACGCGTCGATCATATTCGTAATTTAGGTGCCGAGTGCATCGTTACCGATATGAACTATGACGATACCGTTCGCTTGACGATGAAGACCGCGCAGGAACGGGGCTGGGAAGTGGTGCAGGATACTGCGTGGGAAGGCTATACCAAGATCCCTACGTGGATTATGCAAGGGTATTCCACCCTAGCAGACGAAGCCGTGGAGCAGATGCAGGCGATGGGGGTTCAGCGCCCAACTCATGTGTTCTTACAGGCGGGCGTTGGCGCTATGGCTGGCGGCGTACTCGGGTATTTAGTTGACGTATTTGGTGCTGAAAAACTGCATTCCGTCATTGTAGAACCCGACTTAGCTGACTGTGTTTTCCGTTCAGGTTTGAAAGGCGAAATTGTCAACGTGGGCGGCGATATGGCCACCATCATGGCAGGTTTAGCCTGCGGTGAGCCTAATCCTCTGGGCTGGCCATTGCTGCGTAACTGCGCAACTCAGTTTATCTCCTGTCAAGACAAGGTCGCCGCGCTTGGTATGCGTGTTTTAGGCAATCCGCTTGGAAAAGATCCACGGATTGTATCGGGTGAGTCAGGTGCCGTTGGTTTAGGTGTTTTAGCCGCGGTGCATCATCATCCGAAGCGCGAAGAGCTGATGCAAGAGCTTGGTTTAAATCATGATTCCGTTGTGTTGCTCATCAGTACCGAAGGCGACACCGACGTTAAGCATTATCGAGAAGTGGTGTGGGAAGGGAAGCATCCGGCCTGTAGTTGATCGCATATATCCCCACGTTTTTTCGACCTTTATTTTCTCGCCGTAAGCGAGCTAACACATTGGAGTGAAAGAAAAATGGCTAAGCAAGTTCCTTTTGAAATGGTGTTGGAAAAAGCATATCAGTACAAAGATGAAATGACTCGCTTCCTGCGCGATATGATCGCCATCCCAAGCGAAAGCTGTGATGAAAAACTCGTGGTGCAGTGCATCAAAAAAGAGATGGAAAAAGTGGGTTTTGATAAGGTTGAGATTGACCCAATGGGCAACATTCTCGGCTATATCGGCCACGGCCCGCATCTGATTGCGATGGATGCGCACATCGATACCGTGGGTATTGGTAATATCAAAAACTGGACCTTCGATCCTTATGAAGGAATGGAAGATGATGAGCTGATCGGTGGCCGTGGTGCATCGGATCAGGAAGGCGGCATGGCATCTATGGTGTATGCCGGTAAGATCATCAAGGATCTGGGACTGGAAGATCAATACACGCTGCTGGTAACCGGTACGGTTCAAGAAGAGGACTGTGATGGTCTGTGCTGGCAGTACATCATTGAGCAATCAAAAATCCGTCCTGAGTTTGTAGTGAGTACCGAGCCAACAGATTGCCAGATCTATCGTGGTCAGCGTGGGCGTATGGAAATTCGCGTCGATGTTCAAGGCATCAGCTGCCATGGTTCTGCGCCAGAACGTGGTGATAATGCCATTTTCAAAATGGGCCCAATCCTTAACGAATTGAAAGAACTCTCTAATAATTTGGGGAATGATGATTTTTTGGGTAAAGGGACTCTGACCGTATCAGAAATCTTCTTCACTTCGCCAAGCCGTTGTGCGGTTGCCGATAGCTGTGCAGTTTCCATTGACCGCCGTTTAACTTGGGGTGAAACATGGGAAGGTGCGTTGGAAGAAATTCGCGCCCTGCCTGCAGTAAAAGCCTCTAAAGCCGTGGTTTCCATGTACAACTACGATCGACCTTCTTACACCGGTCTGGTGTATCCAACCGAATGTTACTTCCCAACCTGGAAAGTGGAAGAAGATCACATCACCGTTAAAACGTTGAGCAAAGCTTATGAAGGGCTGTTCAACAAGAAACCGGTGGTTGATAAGTGGACGTTCTCCACTAACGGCGTATCCATTATGGGCCGTCATGGTATTCCAGTAATTGGTTTTGGCCCAGGTAAAGAACCTGAAGCCCATGCGCCAAATGAAAAAACCTGGAAAGACCATTTGGTGACCTGTGCTGCTATGTATGCCGCAATCCCACTGTCCTACCTTGATGAACTGAAAAAATAATTAGCGTTAATTGTGTAATCCACTCCGGCTCCAATTTGGCTGGAGTGGTTTTTTCAGCCTATAGCTCCAAGGAAAATCATTCGATGAAAAAGCTGATTATCAACGGTGTGGTCGTCAACGCGGACGGTGAAACCCGACAGGATCTGCTGATCGAAAATGGCATTATCAGCCATATGGCTGAGCATATTTCTGTTGAAGACGCCGACGAAGTGATTGATGCCCAAGGATGTTATGTCATGCCCGGTGGCATTGACGTTCATACCCATTTCAACATCGACGTTGGAATAGCCCGTAGCTGTGATGATTTTTTTACCGGCACACGCGCAGCAGCTTGCGGCGGTACAACAACCATTATTGATCATATGGGATTTGGGCCTGCGGGGTGCAATCTGCACCACCAGTTGAAAGCTTATCATCAGTATGCGGCGGGGAAAGCCGTGGTGGACTATAGCTTTCACGGCGTGATCCAACACATTGATGATGAAATCCTTAATGAAATGTCATCAATGGTTCATGAGGAAGGCATCAGCAGTTTTAAGCTCTATCTGACGTATAACTACAAGCTGGGCGATGCGGATGTTTTGCGGGCTTTACAGCAGCTACATCGTGTTGGCGCATTGGCGACTGTACACCCAGAAAACGATGCTGCGATTGCGCTACGCCGCGAGCAGTATCTCTCCGAGGGAAAAACATCGCCGATGTATCACGCGTTGAGTCGTCCTCTCGAGTGCGAGGCAGAGGCTATCAGTCGCATGATTAATCTTGCCCAGTTGGCAGGGAATGTGCCGTTGTACATTGTTCATCTTTCTAACGGTTTAGGGCTCGATTATCTCCGTTTGGCGCGTGCGCGCCATCAGCCAGTCTGGGTTGAAACCTGCCCGCAATACTTGTTGCTAGATGAGCGTTGCTATCAGCAAGAAGATGCTCTGAAATTCATTCTTAGCCCGCCGCTCCGTAATCATCAAGAACAAGACAAACTATGGTGTGGTATCACCGATGGAGCGATTGATACCGTGGCTACCGACCATTGCACATTCCCTTACCACCAACGCCTTTCAATGTCTGACGGTAATTTTACCCGCTGTCCGAATGGACTTCCTGGGGTTGAAAATCGCATGCAGCTTCTGTTTTCAGAGGGCGTAATGACTGGGCGAATTTCGCCCGCGCGCTTTGTAGAACTCACTAGCGCCAACCCTGCTCGCCTGTTTGGTTTGTGGCCACAAAAAGGCAATTTAGCCGTGGGGGCAGATGCCGATGTAGTCATTATCGATCCGCAGAAGACCACCACTATCGAGCATGCTCATTTGCATGATAACGCTGATTATTCACCTTATGAGGGATTCCGTTGCCGAGGGGAAATCATCACGACGTTATGCCGAGGGGCAAGTGTGTTTCAGGCTGGAAAATTCACAGGGCAGGCTGGCTATGGTCGGTTTATTCATCGCCAACCTTTTGCTCAACCTTCCATGTAGTTTTATTCGTTTAATCTGCGTCACCAATATCTGCGAGGAATAGGATGAAAAAGAAAATTGTGCTTGCGCTAGGCGGCAATGCGTTAGGTGAAGGACTCGCCGAGCAAATGCAGGCGGTGAAATCGACGGCGAAAGCGATTGTTGATCTGATTGCACATGGGCATCAGGTGGTGGTAACTCACGGCAACGGCCCGCAGGTAGGGATGATTAATCAAGCATTTGAAGCTGCCGCGAAAACAGAGGCACACACGCCGATGCTGCCTATGTCTGTCTGTGTGGCGCTTAGCCAAGGGTATATTGGTTACGATTTACAAAATGCGTTGCGTGAAGAACTGCTGGATCGCGGGCTGCAAACGCCGGTAGCCACAATTATCACACAGGTGATCGTTGATGCTAAAGATCCTGCTTTCGCGAATCCAACTAAGCCAATTGGCTCATTCTTTTCGCAGGAAGAGGCCGAATTGTTGACGCGCAACGGTTACACCATGAAGGAAGACGCCGGACGTGGATACCGTCGCGTGGTTGCTTCACCGAAGCCGGTTGATATTGTAGAGAAAGAAACGGTTCAGGCCATGCTTGAAGCGGGGCAAGTGGTTATTACCGTTGGTGGCGGTGGAATTCCTGTATTGCGCGAAGGAAATCATTTACGCGGTGCGGGTGCGGTCATCGATAAAGACTGGGCTAGCGCCAAACTGGCAGAAATGATCGACGCAGATATGCTGATCATTTTAACTGCGGTCGAGAAAGTGGCGATTAACTTTGGGAAACCGAATGAGCAGTGGCTGGATCAGCTCAGCATTGCTGATGCTCAGCGTTTCATCGAAGAAGGCCATTTTGCGAAGGGCTCAATGTTACCGAAGGTTGAGGCCGCCGTTTCTTTCGCTGAATCTCGTGCTGGCCGTCAGGCATTGATTACTGTGTTGAGTAAAGCACAGCAGGGAATTGAAGGAAAAACTGGGACGGTTATTGCCAACTAACCGGTTTGCGTCGCCCGCTTCCTGATTTCAACGGAAGCGGGCGAATATTCAGAATTAATGTTTCCGATCCAACTTCATCATTGCTTCCAGAACGGCGCCACCAATCGCGCGCGCTTTATCTGAAACCGTCATATAATCGGCCTCAGCGCCGCGTGGATCGATATCACCGATTTTAAATCCTTCGCAGACCTCTAATCCTTCGCTCAGCAAGCCACGCACCATGCCGGTTAATGGCGCAAATACTGGTGTTTCGCCAATATGTGCCATCACATCGCCTTCTTTAACGAGATCGCCAAGCGCAACGCAGCAGTGCATGATGCCTGAAGCGGGAGCTCGTATAACACGACGGGTCGTATGCCCGGAGATATTGCCTGGAATACCCGTGTTGGGCTGCGTATATCCTTGATAGATAACACGGCCTAGATAGTGTCCTCGGTTTGTTTCAATGACGGCATCGCAGTCGTGGCCTGCATTAAATCCAGGGCCCAACGCCACGGTTATCGGCGCCATATCCTTGTGGGTGCCCAAGTTTTGTTTAGCCAAAATAGCATCAACCAAGAAGTGAGGTTTTAGTTCATCAAGATAGCTGGCTTTTTCATCCACTAAGACTGGAATTTCACCACGATCGAGAATGCTAAATGCTTCGTCGACCCCATTCGCTTTTCTGGCAGTGACGCCTTCAACGCTGGCCTCCCCATCGAAAATAGCTTGAGCAAACGCGACGGTACGGCGGATCACCGTAGGTTTCGCGATGTCTAGCATGATCACATGGAAACCCGAATGGAAAAGCCTGAGCGCAACACCAGTCGCAATATCGCCGGAACCTCGGATAACGACGAGTTTGTCGCGTTTTAGCCTTACATCGTCCTGTTTCAAGCCGCCGGCAGCCTGATTTTTGACCTGTAAGACTTCAGCCAAAATGCTTACGGCAATTTCCTCTGGCGTTTCTGCGCCGATGTTATAGCCGATTGGGGCATGTAAACGTTCGATGAGCGCTGCTGATACTCCCTGCTGGCGTAGTGCTTGGGTAAAGGTCTGAACTTTTCTTCGGCTCGCCAATAATCCTAAATAGCATAATGGTTTCTCAATCAGCACATCCAATGCTTCTTTGTCCTGATTATTTGTCGCGATGATAACGAAGTTTTCTTTTTCAATGTTGAGCTTTTCAATGACAGCGCTGAAACTATCAGCATGTACCAGCGTAGTACCTGCAGGAAAAAGGGCAGGATCTAAGCTGGAGGCATAGGTATCGGCGACGTGTAAATCAAAGCCTAAGGGCGCTGCCGCCTGTGCAATTGCACGGTTTACGTGTCCTGCGCCGATCAAAATTAAGCGAGGACGCAAACCATGCACATCAATATAAACCGACATCGCACCGCCGCAGTCCGAGCCTACAGCGTCTTGACCATTACGCGCCATGCGCCCGTGGAAAACCCGAGCTTTACGCTCAGACAATGCTTCGAGCGCTTGCTCAATAACTAAACGTTCAACCATGCCGCCACCAATAGTGCCGAAGATACTGCCATCAGCCAGCACCAGCATTTGGCCGGAGTGCCGAGGGGTTGAACCTCGGCTTTCAATAATTTGAGCCAACGCAAAAGGCCTGTTTTCTTCTTCCAATCGTGCTGCTTGCGCAAAAATGTTCATAGCAACCTCAAGATCCCAGTGATAGTTCGTCAATTCATGTGTGTGGCTGGCGTAGCTGATGCGTAATGGGAGGGTGTTCTTGAACCGCGCCAACCCAAATAGCACTTAACTCAGGTTGGGATTCCAGTAGGCCATTCAGCGTGTCTAAAAGAGCATTATCGATCTGATAAAGTTGGTTAATCAGCCAGATGCGCAGTGCACGCTCGGGGACGCCTTTGAACATGCCTTCAGGATGTGAGATAAATTTTTCAAATACTGAAAGTTTCAGCTCATCATCGGCCTTAATGCCACAAACGGCGGCGAAAATGGGCCAACGATGAATATGTTCAGGATCTGCGGGGCGATTAATGACACTCCCTCCGGTTAACGCAATCACACAGTTACTACTGAGGGGGATGCAAGGTTCATGCCCTGCAGGGGCTTTTAGTGGTTTCTGATGTGCGCCGTCTGCCTCGACTAAAATAATGTCAAAAAGATGGGCGCGATTTAATTCGTCAGCCTGTTCGGGGGTAATGCCGGAAACTTTTTGTGTGTTCGCATTATATTCCGTGAAGAGTGCTACGATTTTAGGGTGGCGTGTTGGCACCTTTGTCTGTTGACGGAGCGTGGGCCAATAATCTTTTTCGATGATAATGGGATGAGCTTGAGAAGATTTAGGACGGTACATACGGGTGGTCGTGGTGATCAATACGCTGAGTCCTTGCTGAGCAAAAAACTGAGCTAGCCAAAACAGGGTACTGGTTTTCCCGCCAGCACCAATCAGGCTGATAAGATAAGAGCGTTTGTTTTGTACATTTGAAACGACATCATTAAATAGCACGTCAATGTTGGGTATCATCAGTTTTTATTAAAGGCCATGCCGAGGAGAAATGATGAATCATAAATTAGGAAAGCATCAACGAGCGGTTATATCGCCAATAGCGGATATGAGTCCGCGTGAAAACGTAGATTGCATCATTACGGCAGCGGGTCTTTCCTCTCGAATGGGGCAATGGAAAATGATGCTACCTTATAAAGGAGGAACGATCCTTGATTCAAGTATAGAAAATGCACGTCAATTTTGTCAGCGAATAATATTAGTCGTGGGATATCGCGGTGAAGAACTGTTGGCGCGTTATAATAATGAGAGTGATATCACAGTTATTATAAATAATAATTATGCTAGCGGTTTATTTTCTTCGATCCAAGCTGCGGGGAAAAGTGTTAATACAGAGTATTGTTTTATTACTCATGGAGACATCCCTTGCTTAAACCGTGAAATCTACCATCAGATTTGGCTGAAGCGCGGTCCTTACGCATTGCTGCCTTGTCATCAGGGAACCCCCGGACATCCTGTTTTGTTGCCTAAAAAAATCATACAGCAAGCCTGCATGGATGATGTCACCATGACGTCAATGCGTGAGTTTTTGCTTGCAGGTGAGTATCGCTATTTAAATATGAATCAGCCTCAGACGATTATGGATATAGATACACCGGAAGCATATCAATTACTGCTTGGTATTCCCCATGCTTAATTTAATTACTGGCTAATAATATCGTTGTTATTTTTTATATATTAGTTTATCGATTGCGCTCTCATTTTTTAGGTGTTCAAGTCTCAATGCTTATCAAACTGATATTGTATTATTCTATTTTGATAATTGATTCACTCGTAGGCTGCAGATGTAATTGTGGTCTTGTGCGGCATTGATTTATATTCTCATTTGTTTAGTGAGCGGATTCACAAATAAAAATTGCTATTCGATTTAGCTCACGAAATTAATGTTTTTATTTCTGAGTGCAAACCATTGGCTCGATTGTTGCTGATATCTCTTATCCGTAGAGGATTGTGAATCCTCTGCCATTTTACATTTGAGCATGTCGTAGCAAGGAGATAGTCATGGGAGATATCATGCGCCCCGTTCCTTTCGAGGAGCTTTTGACGCGAGTTTTTGCAGAATACCACGAAAGCCGCTCAATCTTCGGTATACCGGAACAGCAGTTTTATCGTAAAGACAATGACCGACTCATCAAGGTATTTGGCGAAACTTGCGAAACCCCAATGGGCCCAGCCGCTGGGCCACACACGCAGCTTGCGCAAAATATCATTGTTTCTTGGCTTACCGGTGGGCGTTTTATCGAGCTGAAAACGGTGCAGATCCTCGACCGTTTAGAATTAGATAAACCCTGTATTGACGCTGAAGACGAATGCTTTAACACCGAGTGGTCGACGGAATTTACCCTCCAAAAAGCACACGACGAATATCTAAAAGCATGGTTTGTGCTGCATCTGTTAGAAGCTATTTTTGATCCACGTACTCAAGGTGAAGCAAAGTCTTTCATCTTCAATATGAGCGTTGGCTATAACCTAGAAGGTATTAAACAGCCGCCAATGCAGAATTTCATTCACAATATGATGGATTCTGCCCAACATCCAAAATATGCCGAGTATCAGTCTATTCTGGCCAATTTCATTGGCGACAAAGACTTTGCTCAACGTTTAGCCCTTGAATCTCGTTCGGCACAGCTCAGCTCGCTGCCACAGCAGATCCCTGCGCAGATGGTACATGGCGTCACGTTGTCAACGATGCACGGTTGCCCTCCAAATGAGATTGAAGCCATTTGCCGCTATATGTTGGAAGAGAAGGCGCTCAATACCTTTGTTAAGCTGAACCCAACCCTGCTCGGCTATCCACGTGTGCGTGAAATCTTAGATACCTGCGGTTTTGATTATATCGGCCTGAAAGAAGAGTCTTTCGAACATGATTTGAAGCTGGAACAGGCGATTTCCATGCTGCAAAGGCTGATTGCTCTCGGCAAAGAAAAACAGCTAAGTTTTGGCGTGAAGTTGACTAACACGCTCGGCACCATCAACCACAAAGGCGCGCTGCCTGGCGAAGAGATGTATATGTCGGGCCGTGCACTGTTCCCTCTGTCTATCAACGTGGCCGCGGTGCTATCTCGCGCCTTTAATGGCGAACTTGCCATTTCTTACTCTGGTGGTGCGAGCAAATTTAATATTCGCGAGATTTTTGATACTGGTATTCGCCCAATCACCATGGCAACGGATTTACTCAAGCCGGGTGGATACTTACGCCAGTTAGAGTGCATGCGTGAACTGGATCAGTCTGATACTTGGGGCATGACTAAAGTCGACGTTGAGCGTCTGGAAGCGCTGGCGAAGAAAGCGGTCAGCATGGAATACACTCAGAAACATTGGAAAGCTCAGGATCGCATCGATGCGGGTGGCCCGTTACCAATGACTGACTGCTATGTGGCTCCTTGTGTTACTGCCTGTGCCATTAAGCAGGATATTCCTGAATATATTCGCCTGCTTGGCGAGCAGCGTTATGCGGATGCATTAGAACTGATTTATCAGCGTAATGCGCTACCTGCGATCACTGGACATATCTGCGATCACCAGTGCCAGTACAACTGTACACGTCTGGATTACGACAGCGCGCTAAATATCCGCGAGCTGAAAAAAGTCGCCTTGGAAAAAGGCTGGGATGAATACAAGCAACGTTGGCATAAACCTGCGGGCTCTGGCTCTAAGCATCCGGTTGCGGTGTTAGGCGCAGGGCCTGCGGGTCTTTCTGCTGGTTACTTCCTGGCTCGTGCGGGCTATCAGGTCACGCTGTTTGAGCGCGAGGCTAATGCGGGCGGGGTAGTGAAAAACATTATTCCTCAGTTCCGTATCCCTGCAGAAACCATCCAGCATGATATCGATTTTGTTGCTGCCCACGGCGTGAAGTTTGAGTTCGGCTGCGACCCAGAATTAACCGTCGATAAGCTGATGCAGCAAGGCTTTAGCTATGTTTTCGTCGGTATCGGCACCGACAAAAATAGCGGCGTGAAACTGGCTGGTGATAACCGCAATGTCTACAAATCTCTGCCATTCCTGCGCAGCTACAACCGTGGCGATAAGCTTTCTCTTGGCCGTCATGTTGCCGTTGTCGGGGCGGGTAATACCGCGATGGACTGTGCGCGCGCTGCGCTGAAAGTTCCGGGCGTTGAAGATGTCACCGTTATTTATCGTCGTACCCTGAATGAAATGCCAGCCTACCGCGAAGAGTATGAAGAAGCGGTGGAAGACGGCGTGAAATTTATGTTCCTGACGAACCCAGAACAGTTTGATGCTGATGGCACATTAGTTGCGCGCGTTATGGAACTGGGGGAGCCTGATGAGAAAGGGCGTCGCCGTCCAGTTGCAACGGATAAAACCATTAAACTGCAGATGGATGCGCTCATTACCGCCATTGGTGAACAGGCTGACTGTGCAGCGTTAGACGCTATGGGCGTGCCGTTGAATGCCGAGGGTTGGCCTGCGGTGGTGAACGAGGCCGGTGAAACCACCCGTCCTAACGTGTTCTTGATTGGGGACGTGCAAAACGGACCTTCTTCTATCGTTGCCGCTATTGGCACTGCTCGACGTGCAACAGATGAGGTACTTAAGCGCGAAAACATTCGCTCACATCACCATGACAAACAGTGGTCGAATGTCGATCCTGCCGAAATTTATCAGCGTAAGGGCGCTATCAGCGTCGTGATGGTTGATAAAGAAGAGCGTGAAGCCTTTGTCGCTCAGGAAGCTCAGCGCTGCTTGGAATGTAACTACATTTGTAGCAAGTGTGTTGATGTTTGTCCTAACCGTGCCAACGTTTCAATCGCCGTCCCAGGTTTCCATGACCGTTTCCAAACCCTGCATTTAGATGCTTATTGCAACGAATGTGGTAACTGTGCGCAGTTCTGCCCGTGGGAAGGCAAACCTTACAAAGACAAAATCACGATTTATAGCCTACCAGAAGATTTTACCAACAGCACCAACCCTGGATTCTATGTTGATGAACAAAACGTCAGCGTACGTCAGGGCAAGCAAATCTGGCACCTGCATATTGATGAACACGGCCAACTGGACGAAGTTCCCGCTGAGTTGGAAGACATGTGCCGCATCATTAGCCATGTTCACAACCACCATCACTATCTACTTGGCCACGTGGAGGTTTAATGATGCTTATTCTTAAAAATGTCACCGCTGTGCAGTTTGAACCTGCGTCGGTGCAGCACGGTGTAGATATTGCGGTTGAAGGGGCGTTGATCAAAGAAGTGGGCCATCAGTTAGCGGCTAAATACCCGCAGGCTCAGGTCAAAGAGATGCAGGGAAAACTGGTGATGCCTGGAATTGTGTGTGCGCATAACCACTTTTACTCTGGGTTGTCGCGCGGGATTATGGCCAATATTGCACCAAGCCCAGACTTTATCTCTACGCTAAAAAATCTCTGGTGGCGTTTAGATCGCGCTTTAGATGAGGAGTCGCTGTATTACAGCGGGCTGATTTGTTCACTGGAAGCCATTAAGAGCGGTTGTACGGCGGTTATCGATCACCACGCGTCGCCAAACTACATTGCTGGGTCACTTAACACGTTACGCAAAGGTTTTATCAAAGCGGGTCTGCGTGGCATGACCTGTTTTGAAACAACCGATCGCAACGGTGGCAATAAAGAGCTTCAGGCCGGAGTTGAGGAAAACATCGCTTTTGCGCAGCAGATTGACTCAGCCAAAAAACGTGGGGATGAACCCTATTTGGTTGAAGCACACATCGGTGCTCATGCGCCTTTCACCGTATCAGATGCGGGTTTGGATATGCTGCGTGAAGCCATTAAGGCGACGGGACGCGGTCTCCATATCCACGCAGCGGAAGATAGCTATGATGTTTCCCACAGCCACGATAAATACGGTAAGGATTTGATCGTCCGCCTCGCGGAGCATGATCTGATAGATGCCAAAACGCTGGTGGCACATGGTTTATATCTCTCACCTGCGGATATTGAAATCATCAATCAGCAGGATGCGTTTTTGGTACATAACGCCCGCTCGAATATGAATAACCATGTTGGTTATAACCATCGTATTGGCGAGTACCGGAATTTAGCGTTGGGTACGGACGGTATTGGCTCAGATATGTTTGAAGAACTGAAATTTGCGTTCTTTAAACATCGTGATGCGGGTGGGCCGCTATGGCCAGACAGTTTTACCCGTTTCCTATGGAACGGCAACCGTCTGCTGGAACGCAACTTTGGTGCGCGCTTTGGCTGCTTAGAGGCGGGATATAAAGCCGATCTCACCGTTTGCGATTATCCAGAACCTACGCCTTTGGCCGCGCAGAATATCGGCGGGCATCTTGCTTTCGGCATGGGGGCAGGCAGTGTGAAAAGTGTGATGGTAGAAGGGCGCTTTGTTTATGAAAACGGCCAGTTCCCGTTTGATGTCGCGCCAATCTATGCTGAGGCCAACAAGGTCGCAGAGCGCTTGTGGAAGCGGATGGATTCATTGGCATAAATGTTATACCGCCCCTTATTGAGGGGCGGTTTGCCCTTTATGGGGAGAATAACAAGAGGATGAAAAATGATTGAGCAATTTTATCGGCCAGAATCTGTAAAGCAGGCGCTTGAGCTCAAGCGCCAGTTTCAGGATCAGGCGGTCTATTTTGGCGGAGGGAGCAAACTCAATGCGACACCGACCAAAACCACAAAAAAGATCGCTATCGATTTATCAAAATTAGGACTCAATAAAGTGAGTTGGCAACAAGGTCAACTGCATATTGGTGCTCAGATTAAATTACAGGCTCTCATTGATACTCCGTTAATCCCAGAGTCGCTGCGCAACGCGCTGGGTTTTATCTACTCTCGTCATCTGCGTAATCAGGCTTCGCTGGCGGGTGAAGTAGTGGCCAAGCAAAAAGAACGTGTTTTACTGCCCGTTTTGTTTGCATTAGATGCCCAAGTCGTCACAGCGACCGGTGAGACGCTGAGCTTAGAAGAGTATGTATGTCACGATCGCGACGATCTGCTGCTTGAAGTGATCCTGCCCGAGCCTTATCGTCGCTGCGCGACGCGTAAAGTTGCCCGTTCTGCCGCTGGGCTGGCGGTGGTCACTGCGGCCGTTGCATTAACCGCCAAAGGTGAAATGAAAATTGCATTGGACGGTGTCTCAGAGCACCCCATTCGGTTACGCGATGTGGAATCGCGCGGTCTTAGTGATGATGCATTAGAAAAAGCCGTGAGCGATGTCATTCATCCACGTGCTGATATCGGAGGCAGCGAAGCATACAAGCGTTATATCGCGGGTGTTGTCGTTGCAGAACTGCTGGCTGATTGCCAACAGATGAGTGAGGAAAAGTGATATGAACATTCGCTTTACGCTAAACGGTACGCCACGCACGCTGTCATGCGAGCCGGGCGATAATGTACAAAAAATCTTATTCAATCTGGGGCTGCATTCTGTCCGTAATAGCGATGACGGTTTTGGTTTTGCGGGTTCAGATGCGATCATTTTTGATGGCGTGATTGTCAATGCTTCTCTATTGATCGCCGCTCAGCTTGACGGTTCTGTGGTACGTACCGCTGAATCGCTCGGAACTTGGAATCAGCTTAGCCCAGTTCAGCAAGCCATGGTCGATGTGGGCATCGTGCAGTCGGGATACAATGATCCTGCTGCGGCGCTGATCCTGACCGATCTCCTTGAGCGTATTTCCTCACCTTCACGTGCGCAGATCGACGATGCGTTGTCGGGATTATTTAGCCGTGATGCAGGCTATCAGCAGTTTTATCAGGTTGTTGAGCTGGCTCAGGCGCGCATGAACGATCCTTTTTGCCAGCGCGAAATTGCCCCTGAGTTTCGCGACGATCTTCAGGTGGTAGGCAAGCTGTGCCCAAAGGTCGATTCTGCCAAAATGGTGCAGGCTAAACCTTGTTATGTCGAAGATCGTATTCCTGAAAATGCCTGCGTCATCAAGATGCTGCGCAGTCCACACCCTCATGCATTGATCACGCATTTAGACGTTAGCAAAGCAGAAGCCTTGCCAGGCGTGGTGCATGTCATTACGCACTTGAACTGCCCAGACATTTACTACACACCTGGCGGACAAAGTGCCCCAGAACCTTCGCCGCTAGATCGCCGGATGTTTGGTAAAAAGATGCGTCACGTGGGAGATCGTGTCGCCGCGGTGGTGGCTGAAAGTGAAGAGATCGCTCTAGCCGCATTGGCGCTGATCGACGTCAGTTTTGAAGTGTTACAGCCAGTGATGTCGATTGATGAGGCAATGGCTGAAGATGCTCCGCTGGTCCACGATGAGCCTATTGTTTATGTCAATGGCGCACCGGCCGATCTTGAGGTGCAGAATCGGGGCTCGGCGACGCGGGGCGAGCACATGATCATCAACTTCCCGATTGGTGCGAAGCCACATAAAAATATAGCCGCAGGCGTGCACGGCCGTATTGGGGATGTTGAGAAGGGATTTGCTCAGGCAGATGTTGTTATTGAGCGCACGTATGAGTCTACGCAGGCGCAGCAATGTCCGACAGAAACCCACATTTGCTTCACCTACATGGACGGCGAACGGTTGGTGATCCACGCATCTACTCAGGTGCCATGGCATGTTCGGCGTCAGGTAGCGCGCTTGGTTGGGCTCAAACAAAATAAAGTTCACGTTATCAAAGAGCGCGTCGGTGGAGGATTTGGATCCAAGCAAGATATTTTGCTAGAGGAAGTATGCGCATGGGCAACCTGCGTTACGGGCCGTCCGGTCTATTTCCACTACACTCGCGAAGAAGAGTTTATCAGCAATACGACACGGCACGTTGCCAAAGTTAAGGTCAAAATTGGTGCCACGAAAGAGGGCAAGCTGACAGCCATCGATATGGACTTCCGCGCCAATACCGGCCCTTATGGTAACCATTCACTCACCGTTCCAAGCAATGGCCCAGCGCTTTCGTTGCCGCTATACCCTTGCGACAACGTTAACTTCCAAGTCACGACTTACTACAGCAACATTTGCCCAACGGGCGCGTATCAAGGTTATGGCGCACCAAAAGGTAACTTTGCACTCACTATGGCGTTAGCCGAGTTGGCCGAGCAGCTTGATATCGATCTGCTGGACATGATCGAGATTAACCGAGTCACTGAGGGGCAAGAGCTGAAGATTCTGGGGGCCATCGGCGAGGGGAAAATGCCGACATCGGTACCAACGGCGGCTAGCTGTGCGTTGGAGCCTATTTTGCGCAAAGGACGCGAGCTGATGAACTGGGGCGAGAATAAAGCTCCGCAGGGCGATTGGAGGATTGGTCAGGGTGTTGCGATCATCATGCAAAAGTCGGGGATCCCAGATATCGACCAAGCAAACTGTATGGTGAAGCTGGAGTCTGACGGCACCATCATCGTTCATTCCGGTGGCGCTGATATTGGTACCGGCCTCGATACAGTCGTGACCAAGCTTACCGCCGAAGTGCTGTGTTGCCCGCTGGCTGACGTGCATGTGATTTCGGGTGATACCGATCACGCGCTCTTTGATAAGGGGGCTTATGCGTCCTCGGGAACCTGTTTCTCAGGTAATGCGGCCAAGAAGGCGGCTGAAAATCTGAAAGAGAAAATCCGCTTCCACGGAGCCCAGATGCTGGGTGAGCCTATTGAGGACGTGACTATTGTGGCTCCAAGCATTGTGCGCGGAAAACAAGGCGAGGTGAGCTTTGCCGAGATTGCTCATAAGGCTGAAACAGGAACGGGTTTTGGTACTTTGGTGGCGACGGCAAGCTATATTACCCCTGATTTTGCTTTCCCATTCGGTGCTAACTTTGCCGAGGTTGCCGTTAACGTGCGCACCGGTGAGATCAGGCTCGATAAGTTTTACGCCCTGCTCGATTGCGGTACGCCGGTAAACCCGGAACTGGCATTAGGGCAAATCTACGGTGCGTCAATGCGAGCTATCGGGCATAGCCTGACCGAGAAGTTGATTTACGACAAAACCGGTAATCCGATTACCCGCGATCTACAAACCTACGGTGCGCCGAAGATTGGCGATATACCACGTGACTTCCGCGCATTTTTGGTGCCAAGCGATGACAAGGTTGGACCTTTCGGTGCGAAGTCGATTTCTGAGATCGGTGTAAACGGAGCTGCTCCTGCCATTGCGACGGCGATTCACGATGCATGCGGCGTTTGGTTGCGAGAGTGGCATTTCACGCCGGAAAAAATCCTCCGAGGACTGAATAAACTCGAGGCGTAAGCGTAATAAGATGCGGGGTAATCCCCGCATCTCTACGATTCAATAGTTAACTAAGCATGGACTTAAGTCTGGATTCATTTAATCCGGGCAGGGTTTCTGCATGGTTTTTCCCGCATTTATTGAATCAGATATTAAATTTCTCACTGGAGTAGAAAATGTCTGATGTACAGCAAGTTGCAGATAAAACCGTTAAACAAGAGCACCCCTATGCGAGTGACTCTGAGCTTATTTATCATCTAGATGATAAGCCGCCGTTACATGAAATGTTGATTGGTGCGGTAACTCACCTGTTGGCTATTTTTGTTCCGATGGTAGCGCCTGCGCTGATTGTCGGCACGGCACTTGGATTATCGCCAGAAATCACCGCTTATCTGGTTTCTATGGCAATGATTGCCTCCGGTATTGGCACTTTCATTCAGGTAAACCGATTTGGGCGTGTTGGCTCGGGTTTGCTTTCCATTCAGTCTGTGAACTTCTCCTTCGTTACCGTCATGATTGCGCTAGGCGGCTCGATGAAAAAAGAAGGGCTCGATGAGCAGGCAATCATCTCCTCTTTGTTGGGCGTTGCCTTTGTCGGGGCGTTCTTGGTCGTCGCATCCTCACAGGTTTTACCCTATCTAAAACGAGTGATCACCCCAACGGTCAGCGGCGTGGTGGTCCTGATGATCGGCCTTAGCCTGATCAAGGTCGGGATTATTGATTTCGGTGGCGGATTACCGGCAAAAGGCGATGGCTCCTTTGGTAGCTATCAAAATCTGGGGCTGGGCTTTCTGGTGTTGTGCGTCGTTATCGGTTTTAACTGCTGCCAGAATGCACTGCTGCGGATGGGGGGGATCGCGATCGGGCTGGTTGTCGGCTATATCTGTGCGTTATTTATGGGGATTGTCGACTTCTCTACGTTGAAAGATCTTCCCATCATCACGATCCCTCAACCGTTTAAATATGGATTCTCATTTGATTTCCACGCGTTTTTAGTCGCGGCCACTATCTACTTATTAAGCATTTTAGAAGCCGTCGGTAGCATAACGGCAACGGCCATTATTTCCGAACGACCTATCGTGGGAGAGGAGTATGACAAGCGGTTATCCGGTGGCGTATTAGCGGATGGTTTGGTTTCAGTTATCGCTTGTGCTCTGGGCTCACTGCCATTAACCACTTTTGCGCAAAACAACGGGGTTATCCAGATGACCGGTGTGGCGTCGCGTCATGTCGGTAAATACATCGCAGCAATCTTGGTGATACTGGGATTGTTCCCTGTTATCGGGCGATTTTTTACGACGATTCCTGCGCCAATCCTTGGTGGTGCGATGACGCTGATGTTTTCCATGATTGCTCTGGCGGGGATAAAAATTATTTTGTGTGGCGGTATGGATCGGCGTGAAACGCTGATTGTGGCCACGGCACTTGGAATTGGGCTAGGTGTTTCCTATGACCCACAAATTTTCCGCGTGCTTCCTGATTCTGTCTATGTGTTGTTCGAAAACCCTATCTGCGCGGGAGGGGTAACCGCCATCATTCTTAACTTATTGATCCCACACGTGAAAAAATATGGTCAGGAAGATGAGTTGGAAGAACTAATTAAGCCTGTAACCGAGAATTTTACTCAAGCGAAATAATGGTTTGCCACTCTGACATGTAATGGAGAAAGGATCATGTCTGAACAAAAATCTTTAAAAGCGATACGCGGTAATTTTTTAGACATTGTAAAAACAGTGGAACAGCCCGAGGAGATTGAATCTCATCTCCGTTTTATTGAAGACGGCTTAATGCTTATTCGTAATGGGAAAGTGGAGTGGTTTGGTCAATGGGAGGAAGGGAAACATCTCATACCTGAAGGCATTCGTGTTCGTGACTATAGCGGCAAAATGATTGTTCCAGGCTTTATTGATACTCACATCCATTATCCACAAAGTGAAATGGTTGGAGCCTATGGTGAGCAGCTGTTGGAATGGCTGAATAAGCACACTTTCCCAGCTGAACGCCGTTATAACGATATTGAGTATGCGCGTGAGATGTCGGCTTTCTTTATCAAACAACTTTTGCGCAATGGTACGACAACGGCGTTGGTGTTTGGAACCGTGCATCCCGAATCCGTTGACGCTTTATTTGAAGCCGCTCATAACATCAATATGCGCATGATCGCAGGCAAAGTCATGATGGATCGCAATGCGCCTGACTATCTGCTTGATACGGCTGAAACCAGCTACACCCAAAGCAAAGCGTTGATTGAACGCTGGCATCGTAACGGGCGTTTACTCTATGCCATTACGCCACGCTTTGCGCCAACCTCCACGCCAGAGCAATTGGCGATGGCGCAACGGCTACGTGAAGAATATCCCGACACTTATCTGCATACTCACCTCTGCGAAAATAAAGATGAAATCGCATGGGTGAAATCCCTGTATCCAGATCGTAAAAACTATCTAGATGTTTATCACCATTATGGGCTGACCGGAAAAAACAGCGTGTTTGCTCACTGTGTGCATTTGGAAGAGCAGGAATGGGACTGTCTGCGTGATAGCGGTTCATCAATTGCGTTTTGTCCGACGTCTAATCTGTATCTTGGCAGCGGCTTATTCAATCTGAAAAAAGCATGGCATAAACAGATTAAGGTGGGCATGGGAACGGATATTGGAGCCGGAACCACGTTCAATATGCTGCAAACGCTGAATGAAGCCTACAAGGTGATGCAACTTCAAGGCTGGCGGATGTCGGCGTATGAAGCGTTTTATTTAGCGACGCTCGGTGGCGCTAAGGCATTGGGGCTGGATGATATCATCGGTAATTTCAACTTGGGCAAAGAGGCTGATTTTGTTGTTTTAGAGCCAACGGCAACGCCGTTGCAGCAGCTTCGTTACGATAACTCGGTGACGCTCATGGACAAATTATTTGTGATGATGACGCTCGGAGATGACCGTTCAATCTACAGAACCTATGTCGATGGACAATTAGTGTACGAACGCACCTAAAATGTCGATTTCTTTTGTTGAAATGACGGTTTAGAGGCCAGATAATCGTTTGCCTTAAATAACCGTCCCATTTTTATGACTGAAGTGCTTGATGGGGTAATCGTTTGCTTTGCGGTTTTTGTTGCACCAATAGGTACCGCAAATGGATATCGCAAAGTTACGGTAATAAGAAAAACGCAGGTTCAGGCGTTCATTATCTTGAACAAAATTATTGTCATCATGCGCAATGTTAAAACACTCAGAGGACATCAATATGTCTAGCAATGCATCTCAAGAAGGGTCTGCGGGTAAATCGGGCGGTTCGCTTGACGCTTACTTTAAAATTTCTGCACGGGGAAGCAGTGTTCGCCAAGAAGTACTGGCTGGCCTTACGACCTTTTTAGCGATGGTCTATTCGGTCATCGTTGTGCCAAGTATGTTGGGTAAAGCGGGTTTTCCTCCTGCTGCGGTGTTTGTTGCGACCTGTCTGGTTGCCGCTTTTGGCTCATTACTGATGGGATTGTGGGCGAATCTGCCAATGGCGATTGGCTGTGCGATTTCATTGACGGCATTCACTGCGTTTAGCTTGGTACTTGGGCAGCATATTAGTATCCCTGTCGCCTTGGGCGCAGTGTTTCTTATGGGGGTTCTGTTCACCCTGATTTCAGTGACCGGGATTCGTTCGTGGATACTGAGAAACTTACCGATGGGGATTGCACACGGTACAGGGATTGGTATCGGCTTATTCTTGCTGCTGATTGCCGCGAACGGTGTGGGTTTAGTTATTAAGAATCCAATCGAAGGTCTGCCAGTTGCGTTGGGCGCATTTACTTCTTTCCCTGTGATGATGTCTCTACTTGGACTGGCTATCATTTTTGGTTTGGAAAAGCTGAAAGTTCCTGGCGGCATTCTGCTTGTGATTATTGGTATTTCTATTGTCGGGCTGATTTTTGACCCTAGCGTGAAATATCAAGGGTTGTTTGCGTTACCAAGCCTAACTGCCGAAGATGGTTCTTCACTGATTTTTAGCTTAGATATCATGGGCGCTCTGAAACCTGTGGTTCTGCCAAGCGTTCTGGCTCTGGTCATGACGGCGGTGTTTGATGCTACCGGTACGATTCGTGCGGTGGCGGGGCAAGCGAATTTGTTAGACAAAGATGGGCAGATTATCAACGGCGGAAAAGCGTTAACCGCTGACTCCGTAAGCAGCATTATCTCCAGCCTTGTTGGTGCATCTCCAGCGGCGGTATACATTGAATCCGCCGCGGGTACGGCGGCGGGGGGTAAAACCGGTTTGACTGCCACCGTTGTTGGCATTTTATTCCTGCTGATTTTGTTCCTGTCTCCTCTGTCTTATCTGGTCCCTGGATATGCTACTGCGCCAGCGTTGATGTATGTTGGTCTGCTGATGTTGAGCAACGTTTCTAAACTCGACTTTAACGACTTCGTTGATGCCATGTCTGGTCTGGTGTGCGCAGTGTTTATCGTGCTGACCTGTAACATCGTTACCGGCATTATGCTAGGTTTCACCACTCTGGTTGTCGGGAGAATCTTCTCTAATGAATGGCGAAAACTGAACATTGGTACCGTGATTATCGCGATTGCATTGGTGGCATTTTATGCCGGTGGTTGGGCTATCTAACGTCAGCAGGTTTCGCGTTAGTTGTTCACGAATAACATTAAGGGCGTCCTTCGGGGCGCCTTTATTTTTTTGTGTACTAGGAATTGTCATAGTAATCTTCAACAGAAATAATACCATTGGTTACTTTCAGGTAATTCTCAGGCTATTTGCACACTTTTTCCTTTAGGACAAAATTCATAAAGTGATATGTTTGACACGGTATTAATGAGCAAAATGCGGTTGTACTTTGTAGTGAGACTAAGGAAAGCATGGAAATCTTCTTTACTATTTTGATCCTGATCCTAGTGGTTTCTTTGTCTGGGGTGGTAACGCGTATGTTGCCGTTTCAGATACCGTTGCCGCTGATGCAGATCGCTATCGGGGCTCTGCTCGCTTGGCCGCATTTTGGCCTTCACGTTGACTTTGATCCTGAACTTTTCCTCGTACTATTCATTCCTCCGTTACTGTTTGCAGACGGATGGAAAACCCCAACGCGAGAGTTTTTACACCACGGGCGTGAGATTTTAGGTCTGGCTCTGGTGTTGGTATTAATTACGGTCGTAGGCGTGGGGTATTTTCTGCATATCTTGCTGCCAGAGGTTCCTCTGGTTGCCGCATTTGCATTGGCCGCAGTGCTATCGCCAACGGATGCCGTGGCGTTAGGTGGGATTGTTGGCAAGGGGCGTATTCCAAAAACCATTATGGGTGTATTGGAAGGCGAAGCCCTGATGAACGATGCGTCAGGCCTAGTGGCTCTCAAGTTTGCGATTGCCGTCGCGATGGGCACCATGGTGTTCACCGTGGGAGGCGCAACGCTTGAGTTCCTTAAAGTGGCTATCGGTGGTTTATTGGCCGGTGTCGCAGTGACGTGGCTTTACAGTAAATCGTTACGGGTAATGAGCCGCTGGTCTGGCGATGATCCGGCAACGCAAATTGTCCTTCTGATGCTGTTGCCTTTTGCCAGCTATCTGATCGCCGAACATGCTGGCGTCTCGGGGATTTTGGCCGCAGTCGCTGCGGGTATGACGATCAGCCAATCGGGCGTTATACGTAATGCACCGTTGACAATGCGCCTGCGTGCAAACAGCGTGTGGGCGATGTTGGAATTTGTGTTTAACGGCATGGTTTTCATCATGTTGGGCTTGCAGTTGCCGGGGATCCTCGAAAGTTCGATCATTCAGGCTGAACGAGACCCGACGATTCAGACATGGTATTTGTTTGCTGATGTTGCATTAGTGTATGCGGTTCTGCTGGTATTACGATTCCTGTGGCTGTGGTGCATGCGCCGCCTAAGCCTGCGTTTTATGAAACGTAATCCACTCCAGTTTGCCAGCTACAGTTTGCGTGACCTGTGGATTGCCTCTTTTGCTGGGGTTCGCGGAGCGATTACTCTGGCAGGTGTGCTTTCAATACCCCTATTCTTGACCGATGGGACGCCATTCCCTGGGCGATATCAGCTGGTATTCATCGCTACTGGTGTGATTCTTTTCTCCCTTATTGTGGGGGTAGTGATTTTACCGCTGCTGCTGAAGGGGATGGAGGTTACGGATAGCAATACCTATCGTGATGAAGAGACAATGGCAAAATCTGTTACGGCAGAAGTTGCGATTGAAAGCCTGAAGAAAATGCAGGAACGTTTGGAAGTTGATACCGAAGAAAATATCGATCCTCAACTGCTGACCGAAGTCAGCTCACGCGTGATCGGGAGTTTACGCCGCCGTATCAGTACCAAAGAGAATGCAGAAGAGATGCGCAAGGTTGAGAACCTTGAGCGTCGTTTCCGACTGACCGCGCTACGTGCAGAACGCGGTGAGCTTTACCACTTACGTGCTACCCAAAAAATCAGTAATGAGACCTTGCAGAAGTTGCTGCACGATCTGGATTTGCTGGAAGCATTGTTGGTGGAGAAGAGCTAATACGTGGGGTGTGTTGTCTATGTGGGCTGGGCGCTGTAGCGTTGCGCCCATCTGACTGCATAGGTAATTTCATGCTTCATGGTGGGTGTTCAACAAGGGAGTACCAGAGCGTGCTCCCTTTATTTGTGCTGTTTTTATTTCTTTCACGTTTCAGTCTTGGAAGATAGAGCACCACTCGATAGGTGTCTATTACTTCAACGTTATCCACTCTGGATGCATCACACCGTCTGGCCAAAACTCTCGGCAGCGGGCAATCCACGCCTGCGCACTGTGAGATAAATAACGTCCTTCACACCAAATCAAGCCCAGTTCCCACATGAGTTTCGGTTCTAGGGGAAGCCATAAGAGTGTTTTCGGATCGAGCCGTTGGCAAACGGGTTCGGGCAGAATGGCAATCCCTACATTGGCTTGAACCATCGCGGCGAGGAAATCCCACTGACCGCTACGCACGGCTATTTGTGGGCTCACATTGTGAGAGGCAAAAGCCTGCATGAGCTGTTTGTAGAGTGCAAAATCTTCGTTGTAGATCAAAATGTTTTGCTCTGCTAGCTCTTCCATATGGATGCTGGTGCGCCCTAGCCAAGTCTCGGAACGGGGTAACAGCACACAGAGAGGATGGCTGAACAGCGGCAGTGAGGCAATTGCAGGGTCGATGTCGCCGGAAAGAGCCGTTAGGGCTAAATCCAATTCGCCGGATAGTAATGCTTGTTCAACGGTAAGACCTCCAAACTCGGAGATAATTAATTCAATCCCTGGGTAGTTCTGACGGAACTCGCTTATTAGCCCTGCCATTTGTGTTCCGACCATTGGAGGGATACCCAATTTAAGCTGGCCGCGTTTGAGCGTACCAATGTCCTCAAGTTCAGCTTTTAGCTGACTAAACTGATCGAGGATCGCCAGACCTCGCTGGTAAACGGCTTGTCCACTGTCGGTGAGATGCAGGCGGCGTCCCTCACGGATTATCAATGAGCAGCCCAGCTCATCTTCTAAATTACGCAGCATTTTGCTGATGGTTGGCTGAGTAACGAACAGTTTTTCTGCGGCGCGGGTAAAGCTTTGTTGGCGTACCACTTCTACAAAATAGCGCAGCGTTCTGACATCCATGATCTCTCCTGAGAACGATGTGAGTTGTTAAACCCTAAAGTATGCCAATTTGGCATGATGGCAATAATATTAATTCATTTTATGCAGGTATTGTTTCTTGCCTATACTGTGCGCTCATTCACATTTTTCTCATTCTGAGGTTACCCATGTCTCTGGCGTTGCGCTCTCGCGCGCCGTTCGTCCTTAGTCGTTTACAGGTGCCTGTTCAGGTCGCTTTGTATGCTGGACTCTTTCTGGTTGCGCAGTGGGTTGTGGTGCAATTTCATTTACCACTTCCGGCGAATATCGTAGGTATGTTGATGCTATTGGCGATGATCGTTTTGCGCGTCTTGCCGATTAAATGGGTGAAAGCAGGATCGCGTTGGCTGCTGGCTGAAATGCTGCTGTTTTTTGTGCCTGCGGTGGTTGCTGTCGTGAACTATGCCTCATTGTTAATGATAGAAGGCTGGCGGATTTTTGCCGTTATTGCGGTGAGCACTATGCTGACGCTTGGGCTAACAGCTCTGGTTGTGGATAAAGTCTATCGTTTTGAAATTTATATGCAGCGTAAGAAACAAACGGCAGCACATAAACGAGATATCGCATGAGCAGTTTAACTATCAGCATCCTTTGCTTATTGATGACGCTTGGGCTTTATTTTGCCAATAAGAAAATCTATCGCCGCCTACACAGTATCTGGATGATGCCGCTGGTTTTAACGCCATTGATCTTGGTGCTTTTCTTGGTCATAACCCACGTTTCCTATCAGGATTACATGGGAGAGAACCATTGGCTGCTGTGGTTGTTAGGGCCAGCGACTATCGCATTTGCAGTGCCTGTTTATGAAAATATGGCGATTATCCGCCGACATTGGATGTCACTGAGCGCGGGCGTTATCACGGCCACTATTGTCGCCGTGTGCAGCTCTGTGTGGCTGGCACGGTTGTTTACTCTGTCTGAAGAAGTACAACGCAGTCTCGCTGTCCGTTCTATCACGACGCCATTTGCATTAGAGGCTGCTAAGCAAATGGGAGGGCAGCCAGATTTAGTCGCTTTGTTTGTCGTCATTACCGGCGTATTTGGTATGGCCATTGGCGATATTTTGTTTCTTCGGCTCGCGGTACGCAGCGGTATGGCAAAGGGCGCGGGGTTAGGGGCGTCGTCTCACGGTGCCGGAACAGCTAAAGCTTATGAAATAGGGCAAACGGAAGGGGTAGTTTCAAGTCTGGTGATGATGTTAGCTGGCGTCGTCACGGTGGTACTCGCCCCGTTAATTGGTCATCTGATGTGGTAATAAATTTCAATAATAAGCCTGTATACCCGTCATACTTCAAGTTGCCTTTTTGTTG
>NZ_KV824242.1:250576-293414 GCF_001816025.1 Hafnia sp. HMSC23F03 | reverse complement strand
ATACTTCAAGTTGCCTTTTTGTTGGCTGCGTTCACTGGCCGCCTCAATGCCACTCGAATTATTTAAGGTATAAAACAGCACTATAGCTGCAAGAGTTTGCCTCTGCCATGCACCCGCTGGCAGAGGTTTTTTTTTTGCGATTTTACAGTGAATTACTGGAACATTTTTTCAAGATATTGGCTTAAACGCGCGCGCGAGGTAAATCCATGCGGAATGCCAATGAACGCTGTTTCTACCGCATGCGGGTCTTGTGGGAAGCGGGTGTAAGCCACGCTGCTGCGTAGTGGTTCAGCAGGATGGGCAAATTTGAGACTTTTCTGCCCTAGCGCTGGGTGAATGACCAGCGCTGTTCGGCCCATTCTGGCCTCACGATTGACGTAAACATAGTGTTCACCTTTGTGAAAACCATACGCTTTATCGGTGACGTAGTCTCTGATAAAACCTGTTTTCTCAAGGACTTGTGCCACTTCGTCAGGGCGCAAATACATGTCTGACTCTCCCATTGTTCTCTATCATAGGCACTGACCATAGCGGATTGAAACTGTGGGACAACCGGACTTATCTGGAAGAGAAATTCACCGTATTTATCAGCAACTCGAAAATGATAAATCTCGTTATGTGAAGCTTGCCAATAACTCAATATGGAAAGCTATCTACACTCACTTCTGTGTATTTCGGTAGGTAACCCTTCAATTTGTATAAGGAAACAGACAAATGAAAAGAATAACAAAAGGCTTTTTCGCGTTAAGTGCGCTAGCTTTATTGCTCCCCCTTGGGGCTCAGGCCGCTGAACCAAGCAATGCGACGCCCGAGGGTTACCAGCTTGAGCAGGTTCTTATTTTTAGTCGTCATGGTATCCGAGCGCCATTAGTGGGCTATGGCGATATTCTGGCAGAATCGACGCCGCATCAGTGGCCGGTATGGAAAACTGAAGGGGGACTGCTGACGCCTAAAGGTGCAGAAGTAGAAACCTTATTCGGTAAGTACATGCGCGACTGGTTAGCCCAAACCGGTATTCTGCCTGCGAAGGGATGTCCAACCGCCGGTTCGGTATTTGTCTACGCGAATAGCTTGCCACGTACCATTGATACCGCGAAAAGCTTTGTGAGCGGCGCATTTCCTGAGTGTTCGCTGAAAGTGAATCATCAGGAAAAAGTCGGCACCATGGATCCAACGTTTAACCCCATCATCACCGCGAAAGTGACGGATGAGTTTAAACAAAAGGCAATCGAGTCGATTAATCAGCATGCTGGGCCGGGGGGAATTGATGGTCTTAATGAGCGTTTGAAACCCAATTATGCGGTGCTACAGCAGGTTATGGACTATGGGCAATCGAAAGTCTGTACCGAAAAGAAAACCTGTTCGCTGGCAGATCAACCGAATACGGTCAATATTGTGCAGGATAAAGAGCCCGGCATCACGGGGCCGTTACGTGTCGGTACCGGTGCCTCAGATGGCTTCATGTTGCAGTATTACGAAGGCTATCCGCTGAAAGACGTGGCATGGGGTCAGATTACTGATGAGAAGCAGTGGCAGCAGTTAGAAGAAATAAAAAATCTCTATCACGAGACTCTGTTTGGTTCGTCGGCAGTCGCCCAGAATGCAGCGGCACCTTTAATGCGTTTCGTAAGCGCAACGCTGGTGGGTACGCCTGATACAAATGCGTTAGCAGCTGATGCGCACAAAGCTAAGGTTGCCGTACTGGTGGGGCATGACTCCAACATTGCTTCTCTGTTAGCCGCGATGAAAACCGCCCCATACGATTTGCCGAAGCAATATGAGAAAACACCGATCAGCGGAAAAATTGTGTTTCAGCGTTGGCATGATAAGAAAGATAACCGCGACCTGATGAAGATTGAATATGTTTATCAGTCGACCGATCAGATCCGCAATGCGACGCCGTTGTCTCTACCGACGCCGGCTCAGCGTGTCATATTGCAAATTGATGGGTGTAAAGTCGATGCTAATGGTTTCTGCCCGATGGATGATTTTAAGGCGGCAATAGCGAAAGATATTAAAGGTGAATAATACGTAGCCGTTCGTTGCCGCCTTCTGATGGAGTTTCATCGGAAGGCGGCTTTAGCCACTGTTGCTTTGTCATCTCAGTGATGTTCTGATACTTTGGCACGATAACTTGTTAACGGATGATCGCATGTTTACCCATATTGCCTTATCAACGCTCAATGGCTTGGAATTAATGGTATATAACTATGTCATTAAGAATAAAGATAAGGTGATGTATATGACCATCCGCGAGTTGGCTGATGCTGCGGATGTATCCACAACGACGATATTACGTTTTTGCAAGAAAATGAACTGCAGTGGTTATTCAGAGTTCCGTATTCGTTTTAAGCTTTATATTGAACAGGAAGAGAAATTATTATTGACCTCGGGAGCGAGTGAAATAATGAGTTTCTTTAAAAGTATTCATAACGATGAGTTCGAGGCGCTTATTACGCGTACGGCAGAACAAATTGCTGAGGCTGATCGGATTATCTTTGTTGGGGCCGGAACTTCAGGTACGCTAGGTAAATATGGCGCTCGTTTTTTCTCCAATGTGGGTAAATTCAGTAATTATATTGACGATCCTTACTATCCTATTAGTTCGGATATGTATAAAAATGCGATAGCTGTTATTTTATCCGTTTCTGGCGAAACGCCTGAAATATTAAAACTGGCCAGCCAGTTTAGCCTGCATCAGTGTAAAATCATCAGTATCACCAATAGTGAAACCTCCTCTTTGGCTAGAATGGCAGACTTCAATCTCTCCTATCATATGCCACAAATCCTGATTGCCAGTGAATATAATATTACGACTCAGGTTCCTGTCATTTATATGCTTGAAGCCATTGGTAAAAAACTCGCCAAAAATCTATCAACTCAATAATTGAGAGATTGATCGAATAAAAAACATCATGTTTCTTCGACGTGACAAATCACATTTATGTTTTTTTGTTATATCGTGACTTTGTTTAATTTTTTGCTACTATCCAGTCCATGCATAATATATCCGTCATACTTCAAGCAGCATGTGCGTTGGTTGCGCTCGAATTATTGAGGGTATAAATCCTCCTCTCAGATTTAATTGAATAGGGATTTCTGTACTTACAGAAGGGTTAATTCTATGGCAATTAATTACGCAGATTCGGCCAAGGAAATCGTAAAGTTAATTGGTAGCGATAATAATGTGATTAGCGTCACACATTGTGCAACTCGATTACGATTTGTATTAAAAGATAATGCTCAGGCAGATAAAGAAACTCTAAAGCGCGTTAAAGGCGTTATTACGGTAATAGAGTCTGGTGGTCAATTACAGGTCGTAATTGGCAACCATGTGGGGGATGCTTATCAGGAAGTATTAAAGCTGATTCACGTTGACGAAAATGCTGCCGTCAGTGCGCCAAATGTTGGCATTGTTAGCCGCTTGATGGATATCATTTCCAGTATTTTTGCACCGTTCCTTTATCCTCTAGCTGCCTGTGGTGTGCTACAAGGCTTAATCTCATTGTTTGCTGTTTTAGGCTGGATGGATCCTGCCAGCGGTACTTACCGTATTCTTAACTTCGTTTCTTGGACTGGTTTCACCTTCCTGCCCGTGATGGTGGCGTATACCGCGGCGAAGAAATTCAACGTTAACCCTTTCACCGCGGTGATCGCAGCTTGTGCGCTGGTTTGTCCCGACTACATGAACATGCTTACCGCTAACAAGATCCTGCTGGTGAATTCGGCCGATCCTGCGATGCAGGCGCTCATGAAAGAGGCCGTCAACAATCCACAGATTGCACGTGTGCTGACAGAAGTGGTGGGTATTCCACTGAGTGCCGATCCGCTGACTTTCTTGGGCATGCCGGTACAGTATCTAAGCTACACCTCTGCGGTGATACCAATCATTTTAATGGTATGGATGATGTCTTACGTGCAGCGCTTTTTTGAACGCATCCTACCGTTGGTTATTCGTAACCTGTTCACGCCGATGTTCTGTTTGGCCATTATTGTTCCGCTTACGCTGCTGGTCTTTGGTCCCATTGGAAACATGATCGGTGGGGCTATCGGCGGTGTTTATAACACTTTGTATCACCTTAGCCCTGCTGTTGCCGGATTCGTGGTTGGTGCGCTGTGGACGCCGCTGGTAACTCTTGGTGTTCACTGGGGGATCACGCCGGTAACGGTCGGCAATTATGCCACGCTCGGTTATGACACTTTCACCGGATTGCAGGCTTCCGCTGTATTTGGCATGGCGGGAGCCGTTCTGGGGGTTTATTTGAAATCCAAAGATGCTGAGATGAAACGTGTTGCGCTGTCTGCGGGTATGACAGGCCTGTTTGGCATCACTGAACCAGCTATTTACGGTGTGGCGTTGCGCTTAAAACGCCCGATGGTGTGCGCGTGCATGGCGGGAGCGGTTGGTGGTGCTATTGCTGGTTCATTTAACGCCGTGTCTTGGAGCTACTGTATTCCTGGGATCGCCGTATTGCCGGTGTTCTTTAAAGAAGGGCATCTACCGCAGTTCCTCGGCTTTGTGTTGTCGATTAGCGTGGCCTTTGTGCTAGGCGCGATATTTACGTGGTTTGCTGGATTTAAAGAAGAAATTCCCTCAACGGAAGTTAAAACCTCAGCACAGCCAGAAGCTGTTTAAGAGTAAACCACAAAATTGATTAAAGAAGAGAGCAACAGCATGAAACAACAACGGTTACCGGATGATTTTCTGTGGGGCGGTGCGGTCGCAGCCCATCAGGTTGAAGGCGGCTGGGATCAGGGTGGAAAAGGGCTCAGCATCGTCGACGTATTGTCCAGCGGAGCGCATGGTGTTGATCGTGTGATTACCGACGGTATTCAGGATGGTTATTTATACGCCAACCATGAGGCCGTTGATTTCTATCATCGTTATAAAGGTGATATCGCCCTTTTTGCTGAAATGGGGTTTAAATGCTTTCGTACTTCGATTGCATGGTCGCGTATTTTCCCTAACGGCGACGAACTCGAGCCGAATGAAGCAGGGCTACAGTTTTACGATGACATGTTTGATGAACTACTGAAATACGGTATTGAGCCAGTCATTACGCTATCTCATTTCGAGATGCCGTGGCATTTAGTCAAAGAGTATGGTGGTTGGAAAAATCGTAAAGTCGTTGATTTCTTTGTTCGTTTTAGCGAAGTAGTGATCAAACGTTATCAGCATAAAGTGAAGTACTGGATGACGTTTAACGAAATCAATAATCAGCGTAACTGGAAAACGCCGCTGTTTGGCTATTGCTGTTCTGGGGTGATTTACACGAATGAGCCAAACCCCGAAGAATGTATGTATCAGGTACTACATCATCAGTTTGTTGCGAGCGCACTGGTTGTTAAATTGGGGCACGACATCAATCCAGAGCTAAAAATTGGCTGCATGATTGCGATGGTGCCGCTTTATCCTTATTCCTGCCATCCAGATGATGTGATGTACGCGCAGGAAGCCATGCGTGAGCGTTTCCTGTTTGGAGATGTGCATATGCGTGGTTATTACCCTTCGTACATTCTTAAAGAGTGGGAACGCAAGGGATATCACATTGAAATGCAGCCGGGGGATGAACAAATCCTGCGGGCGGGCTGTGCGGATTATATTGGGCTGAGCTACTACATGAGTAATGCCGTGCAGGCAAATTCTGCCGGAACAGGAACCGCGCTGGCAGGGTTTGAAGGCTCGGTGCCGAATCCTCATGTGAAGGCCTCAGAGTGGGGCTGGCAGATTGATCCTGTGGGTTTACGTTACACGCTTAACATTCTGTATGAGCGTTATCAGAAGCCATTGTTCATCGTGGAAAATGGTTTTGGTGCGATAGATAAGCCAAGTGCTGATGGACAGATCCACGACGATTATCGTATCGCTTATTTGAAGTCTCATATTGAGCAAATGAAGAAAGCGGTGATTGACGACGGCGTTGAACTGATGGGCTATACCCCGTGGGGTTGTATCGACTGTGTTTCTTTCACCACTGGCCAGTACAGCAAGCGTTATGGGTTTATCTACGTGGATAAACACGACGACGGTAGCGGCACTCAACAACGCGCTAAAAAGCAGAGTTTTGATTGGTACAAACAGGTCATTGAAAGCAACGGCGAACAGCTCTAGTCATCTGATTTAAAAACAAAAGCCACCGATAACACCTCGGTGGCTTTTTGTATGAGCAAAATACAACGAATCAATGATGATTGTTGCTTATTGCATCAGCTAAAGATGGTGAACTGTTTACAGACGTAAGTTTGGCCACCCATCGTCAGATTATATAAATCATTTCCTGGCTTGCCTGGATTCCCCATTTTGATCCCGAATTGAATCGTCGTATTTGAGGGATCCGGCGTAAATTTTTGTGTGCTTGCATCGTAGTTTGAAAGCACGTAAGGCACTTTTTCAGTCTCGTCTGAGCTGCGATCGCCATAGAAAATCTGTGATGCTTTGGTAACGGGGTCAGTGATTTGTAGCACCATGACATTTTCATTGCTGATGGCGCTCGAAAGCACTTTATATCCACCACAGGTTGTATAGCCTACAGCGTGATAGTTGCCAATCATCGGCTGTGGTGTTGGTGCAGCGATGCTGGCAAATGGCGCGAGAACGAATAGAGCTAACAGTGTTTTCTTCATGGAATTGTTCTCAATTAGTAAAAGTTCATTATTTCAGCGCGTTAAGTTCAATGGCTATTGCTTGTAGCTTGGACAACCGATTTTATAAAACCTTCTCCATCTGTCCAATTTGCTCTGCAAGAATTTATGTCTTCTGGCAGGGGCTTGTGAAGCTTTTATCGCATCAGAAAAGGTAAAGTTATTTATATTTCTTATAATTCAATGCGATAGAAATTGCTTTTAATATGAATGGATCGTTGTATCTTGAAAGATACAGCAATACTTTTGTGAGAACTCTCTCTGCACACGCAGTTCTGTCGGTAAGGTGAGTTTTTCTGAGTTACGAAAAAAAACCGCCCCGATAGGCGGTTGATGTTTCAGGTGTAGAGATAGCGTCCAATCAGTCTTGCATTAATGCGCTGCGCCCGCCGTCCATGATGATGGTGGTTCCAGCAATAAACCCAGCGGCGGGGCTGGCTAAGAACAGGCATAGTTCGCCCACTTCTTCGGAAGTCCCGATGCGACCGACGGGGTGTTTAGCAATAGTTTCAAGGCGTGCTTTTTCTCCGTCGCCATGGGAGTCAAACCATACTTGATTGCCGGCGGTATCAATAAAACCCGGAGCGATGCCTACGCTGCGAATTGCAGGCCCCCATTCAATGGTCAGGCTTTGCACCAACGAAAGCAGGGCTCGTTTGGTGATATTGTACGGCGCGCATCCTGGCATGGTTGAAAAGGCGTGGTTAGACGTCATGACCAGAATAACGCCCTTAGATTTCTCTAACATACTTCGGCAGGATTTCGCCATATACCAATGAGAACGCAGGTTAAGATCAAGATTGTGGTGCCAATCTTCCAGTTCACAATCGATACCTTTAAACACGTTTTTACCCGCATTAGAAACCAGCACATCGAGACGCCCAAAGCGCTGTTCTACCGAGGCGATAAATTCGGCAATAGATTCGGTACGCGTGATATCAACCGAATAATAATGAAAATGTTCAGGGTAAAGATCTAAAAGTTCTTTCGCGTGGGGGGCTTTTTCAATGGAGGAAAAGGCACAACCGATAACGATATCACCCTGTTTTAAGAACGTTTGTGCGATGGCGTGGCCGATACCTTGGCTGGCTCCGGTAACAATGATAATGCGTGGTTGTTGGGCTGATGTAGACATAGAGACTCCGCAAAATTAAAGGGAAAATGTTGAGATGAAACTTTCGATCATCACACGATCCTGATCCGTTAATGCCCATCCGGGATGACGGCAATAATCGCTGGTAATGATCCCTCTGCGTTGGAGGATCGTTTTTTCTACTTGGATAATGTATTCGCAGTGTGTCATCCAGCGTTGGATCCACGGTAACAGCTGTCTATGCAGTTCCTGCGCTGCGGCTTTATCACCGTTTTGCCAGAGCTGATATATCCGCACATAAATCTCACTAAAAGAGCAGCCCGGCATGACGCCTTTGCCGCCAGCTTCCAACATTTGAAGCATGTAAAGCCCTGCATAACCATTTAGTACGCTAGCCTGCGGTGCTTGCTGTAAGAACTTTTGGGTGTAGTCCACTGGAGGATTGCACTCAATCTTAAATACCGCATGAGGATAACGAGTGGCGACGTTGGCCAATTGCTCAGGAGTGATTGCAAGCCCAGTTTCACCCGGCGCGTACTGCACCATTACTGGGATATCCACGGCCTCTAGCACCGAGAAAATATGATGCGAAATCGCTTCTGGGCTGGGCTGAAGAAAAAACGGAGGCAACAGCATTAAGGCGTCTGCCCCACGTTTTTGATAGTCGCGAGCGCGTTTAACCGCAATTTCTGTACTGTGGTCTGTGACCGAAATCGCTCGAAAAATACCGCTGCCACGAAGGTCGGATAAAAACCGATTGGAGAGCTGCAAGCGTTCGTCGTCATCCAGCTTAGGAAATTCGCTGGCGATACCAAACAGGGTTAGCCCTTGGATGCCCGTTGTAGCCAAGTGCTCTAGCATGCGGCTAAAGCTGGGAAAATCTAGCTCACCTTGTGGGTTAAATGGCATGGCCGCAATGGGATTGACACCGCAGATGTCTGCTGATTGGTACATGATTATTCCTCATCTCTGTCTGCAAGCACTGCGCCTTGTGCCGCAGGTAATGCCCAGCGGCGATACAACCGTAAAAATCCGCGTGGTACCTGTTTCTCCAGTGGAACCCAATGTTTGCGACGCTCTGCCAATGTGGCTTCGTCGACGTTCAGCGTGAGCTCACGAGTAGGGATATTGATGGTGATGGTATCGCCGTTTTCGACTAGTGCGAGATCGCCGCCATCGCTGGCCTCAGGGGAAATATGACCAACGAACAGCCCTCGGTTAGAGCCTGAGAAACGGCCGTCAGTAATCAGCGCGCAGCTATCTGAAAGTCCCATACCTTCGAGACATTTCATTGGCTTGTACATTTCAGGCATACCCGGTCCACCTTTAGGGCCTTCATAACGTAAGACCAGCACAGAACCTGACGCGATATCTCCAGAAAGGATGGCATCAACGGATTCTTGCTCGCTGTTAAATACCACGGCTGGGCCAGTGAAGGTCATCAAGTGCTCTGGCACCGCGGCAGGTTTTACGACGCAGCCAAGCGGAGACAGATTGCCATGCAGCACCGCAACCCCAGCTTCATTGCGAACCGGTATTGCTAGTGTATGGATGACTTCAGGTCGCTGGCTGACAGGAACCTGAGCCAACCATTCGGCTTTGCATTGACCGCTGACGCTAAGGGCGTTGAGGTCCATCAGTGAGGCAATCTCTTTCTCAACGGCCGCGACACCACCCGCTTCCCAGAAGTCGATCATGTCGTATTCAGAAGCAGGGTAGAGTGATGCCACGAGCGGAACGTGATGGCTTAGTTTGTCAAAATCCGACAGCGGCAGATGTCCGTATTCGCCTTCATAGTGGATAGCCTGTAAATGCAAAATAGCATTTGTAGATCCGCCGGTGGCGAGTAGATAAATCATGGCGTTGCGGATTGACTGTGGTGTGATAATTTGGCGCGCATTGACGCCGCGCTTAACTAAATCAACCGCCGTTTGACCCGTGCGGAAGGCACATTCTCGGCGCTCCTGTGACACGGCTGGCAATGTGCTGCTACCCGGCAGGCTCATGCCGAGCACCTCAGAAATACAGCACATGGTGTTGGCGGTGCCGTACATGGTGCAGGAACCTGGACCCGGCTCAGCGATATCCTCGATATGTCGGAATTCAGCTTCGTCGATCTCTCCGCGTTTTTTCCAGCCAATGGCCTCGGTGACGATATTGCCGTCCCAGTGCTTACCTTTATATTCGGCGGGATACATCGGCCCACCATTAACCAGAATGGCTGGAATATCCAATCGTGCAGCGGCCATTAGCATCGCAGGGACGATCTTGTCGCAGGAACCGAGTAGCACCATGCCGTCAAAACGGTGGGCGCGCATCATCACTTCGATTGAGCTCGCTATCACTTCTCTGGCGGCAAGAATATAACGCATGCCCAAATGCCCTTCGGCGATACCATCGCAAGGTGCAATCGTGCCGAATACCATCCCAACGCCGCCAGCTTCATCTATACCTTTTAAGACTTCTGCCGTGAGTTCGTTGAGATTTGCATGGCCAGCAGTGGCATTGGTGTAGCTATTAACCACCGCGATCACCGGACGGCGTAGCTGTTCATCCGTATGTCCCATCGATTTGTACAGGGCCCGCTTAAGCGCACCATCATCCCCACTAAGTACAGGGTTAAAGTGCCCATCACCACAGGTGCCACAGCTTTTACATCCACTCATAAACTGCCTCTTTTCAATAACGATATAACGCCAGCCGCGCTTTGCATTTATCTCCGTCATACTTCAAAGTTGCATTTTTGTTGGTCGCGTCCACTCACTTGCCGCCTCAATGCAACTCGAATTATTTAGGGTTTAGGATCTGCCAGCATTACGGCGGGGATTAACCAGCTTGGCTGGTAACAAAAACATCAATGGAGCACACAGCAATAAAAATGCGGCGAGAATATATAGACCTACATTGGTGCTGCCTGTGTTGTCTTTCAGCCAGCCGAGCACCGTAGGGCCGAAGAACCCCGCTAAATTGCCCACTGAGTTAACTAAAGCGATGCCAGCCGCGGCAGCTGTGCCAGACAACAACGTACCCGGTAGGCTGATGTAGGTTGGGATAAGCGCTAACGTGCCGGACATGGCTAAGCAAATCCACGCCATCATCCATAGGGTGGAACCGCTGCAATAGGCGCTTAGCGTCAGACCCACGGCACCTAATATGGCCGGAATGGCTATATGCCAGCGGCGTTCACAGCACAGATCGGAGTGACGGCTGTTCCACACCATGAAGACGGCACCAAAAACGTAAGGCAGCGCGGCAAGTAAGCCGATATGAAAATCGTCGTTAACACCGGAGCTTTTAATGATCGACGGTAGCCAGAAATTGATACCGTAATAGCCGATGTTGAAGCTGAAGAAGATCAGCGCCAGCAGCCATACGTAGCCATTACGGAACATCATTTTTAGGTTTTGCGGGGGCTTGCCCTCATTGGCAATGAGGTTGCGCAGACGATCCGTTTCTAGATCGTCTGCGACAATTTGCTTCTCTTCCGTGCTCAACCAGCGTGCAGATTTGACGTCATTGTCGAGATAACGTAGCACCACGAACGCCAGAAGGAACGAAGGAATGGCTTCGACAACAAACAGCCATTGCCAGTTATGCAGGCCATCAACACCATCAAAAAATTTAAGAATAAACCCCGATAACGGGCTGCCAATGATGGTGGATAGCGGCGTGACTAGAATAAATAGCCCCAGCGTGCGTGCCGAACGCCATGACGGGAACCATAGCGTGAGATAAAACACGATGCCGGGAAAAAATCCAGCCTCTGCAACACCTAGCAAAAAACGCAGAACGTAGAATTGAGTAGGCGTTTGCACGAAGATCATCAGCGCTGAGAGAATTGCCCAACTGATCATGATCCGAGCGATCCAAAAGCGTGGTCCAAAACGCTGCATCAATAGATTACTTGGCAACTCAAACAGAAAATAACCAATAAAGAAGATCCCTGCTCCCACGCCGTATACGGTATCGCTAAAGTTCAACGCATCCTGCATATGCAGCTTAGCGAAGCCAACGTTGACGCGATCCAGATAGGCGAAGAAATAACACAGGATCAAAAACGGGATCAGGCGGCGAGTGATTTTGTTATATACCGCGGCGATCTTTTTCTCACTATCAGAGGTATTTGTGATGTCCAAAGCTGTCATATCTGACCTCGGCGAAACAAAAATAACAGTGAATTAGAGTGCGCTGCCGATGCTTCTCAACGGTAGGCCGGTCATTAAGTTTTTCTCGATGTTTTCCAAAGAGATATTTTTTGTTTCAGGGACAAACAACAGGGTGAGCACAATGCAGACGACGTTGAGTCCAGCGTAGAGCCAGAAAGTTCCTGCGCTGCCGATGGTATCGATGAGCGTTAGGAATGTGGCTCCAATAATCATGTTGGCGATCCAGTTAGCCATGGTGGAACAGGTGACGCCAAAATCACGTCCGGCTAACGGTTGGATCTCGGAGCAAAGTACCCAGATCAGTGGACCTGCGCTCATAGCAAAACCGACGATAAAGATCAGTAGCAGGGTCACTGCGGTGTATTGTTCGGTCGCGCTTGTGATACCCACGAAGAACATGTAACCCATTGATGCCATGCAGATAGCCATGACGCTAAAACCGAGTTTGAGGATGGGTTTACGTCCCCAGCGATCGACTAAGCCGATGGCAATAAACGTCGCCAGCACGTTGGTTAACCCTGCGATAACGGTTCCCCACATTTGCTGTTCGGTTGACGCGAATCCTGCGATCGCGAAGATCTTTGGTGCGTAATACATGATTACGGTCATGCCGGTGAACTGCTGCATGAACTGCAGCAAAATGCCAAGGTAGGTTGAACGGCGGAAATGGCTATTAGCACGGAAGAGCTGCCAACCACGCTGTCTCACCTGAACGCTTTCGCGGATAGCTTCCAGTTCGCTATGCGCCTCTTCACGGGTAGAACGCAGCAATAGCAGTACTTTCTCTGCCAGCGCATGTTTATCTTTCATCATCAGCCAGCGAGGGCTTTCTGGTAGGGTGAGTACCCCAAAAAACAGGATTAGAGCAGGAATGGTGATGATGCCTAGCATCCAGCGCCAGTTGCCGCTAGCGCTGAGAGCCGTGTCAGAGAGGAATGCCGCCAGAATGCCAATCGTGATCATCAACTGGTACAGCGAGATCATGCTGCCGCGAATGTGTTCTGGTGCGATTTCAGATAGGTAAAGCGGGGCAACAAAAGAAGCCACGCCGACTGCAGCGCCGAGTAAGAAGCGTGAGATAACCAGCGTTGATAAATCAGGAGCAAGCGCGCAGCCAATTGATCCAACAACAAATAAAATAGATCCGATTAACAGCGTTTTTTTACGTCCGATTCGTGCGCATAGTGGGCCGCTGCATAACGCGCCCAGTGCGGCACCTAACATCATGATGCTGACGACCATCTCTTGCTGGTGGCTGCTGAGTGCAAACTCTTTGGCTAAGAAGGGAAGTGCGCCAGCAATAACGCCCATATCCAGTCCAAACAGCAGACCTGCCAGTGCAGCGAGAAAACAGATCAGCAGAGTCTGCCGATTTGTATGGGGTGTTGACTGCGAAATCGAATGCGTAGTCATGGTTAACCTCGTGGGTGATTATTTATCTTTTTAGGTTGAACAGCATTGCTTGCTGTCCTGTGTAGGGAGTTCGATAACATAAAAGTGCCCCCTCAGTTTTTGATGGCATAGCAAGCCCATCAGAGGCTGAGGTGATATATAAATCGTGTAAATCAGGCCCGCCAAAGGCGCAGCTAGTGGGTTGTGTTACAGGCAGTGGATGTGTTGCGAGCCATTCAGGAGCGGCATCGCCTAAACGGTAGGCGGTGAGGCAAGCGCTACCCCAACAGGCATTGAGCAGCATTCCGTCGAGGGTCAGCGCCGAGCCGTCGGCAAGCAAGTCTTCTATCGGCCATTCGCTCAGGGTTTGTGTGCTGATGCGATGCGCCGCGCTGCGACAAAAACGGTGACGGAAAGTGTCTACAAACCAGACATATGACCCCAGCCAAGCCAAGGTGTTGGGCACATGTTGGTCACTAAGCATTTTTTCAGGCAGGGCGTCGCCGTACTCATAGCGATACCAGCTCCCGATTGCTGAGCGAGCCGTGAGCTCCATCGTGCTGAACCACAACGATCCATCGGGTGCGATCGCCGCTTCGTTCGGACGGGTTTGTTCATCTTCAGGCCACGGACAGAGTTGGCGATGGCTTTGCTGGCTATAGTCGTAAAGCATGACGCCTTGTGCCGTCACAAGGAGAAATTGTTCGGATTCTTCGGTGAGTAAGGCAGCGCTACAAAGAAAAGGTAATTCGTGGATCTCGATCTTTTCCCCCTGTTGCGGCCAATAGCGCAATAGGCGACGTTGTAAAATATCTACCCAGATAAGCGACTGGGATCGGAAACACCACACCGGAGATTCTCCGAGAAGGGCGCGGTAGTCACCGATGACAGATAAGTCTTGCAGCGCATTAGCGATCATTTTTGATTGGCCTGTTGCCATGCGTGGTGGTAGGCCATAGCTCGTTCACGCAGAGTCGCCAGCGAAATCCCAGACTGATATAAACCGCCGCCTAGACCAAAACCTCGCGCACCAGAGTTCAGATAGCTACGCATTTGCTCGCTGTTAGGATTAATTCCTCCCACCGGTAGGCAGACCGTTTCGGCGGGAAGCACTACGCTCATCGCTTTGGCAATCGTGGGTGTCACTAATTCGGCAGGAAAGAGCTTAAGTGCGCTGGCTCCGGCGCGTAGCGCGGTAAAAGCCTCGCTGGGCGTGGCGACGCCGGGCATGCTGATAAGCCCTAGTTCACAGGTCGCGCGGATCACCGAAGGTTCCATATTGGGCGAAATGATTAATTGCCCTCCAGCCTCGGCAACCTGATGAACCTGATGTTCAGTCAGCACTGTTCCTGCCCCAACGAACCCTTTTGAGCCTACGGTTTTAGCCATTATTGTGATGGATTCGAGTGGTTGCGGGCTGTTGAGCGGCACTTCCAAATAAGTGAAACCGCACTCGAGAAGTGTTTCTGCTACTCCTTGGGCTTCCTGTGGCGTTACTCCGCGTAAAATCGCGACCAGTGGCAGCGAGCACTGCTGCCAGCGCAGTGCAAAATTCATGTAATTCATGCCAATGCTCCGGTTAAGGATTGATAAATGGTGTTCATGCCGTGGATAAAACAGTCGTCTCCGTTGGCAGGCGTTAGCGTGATGCCAAGCAGACTCGCTGCGCGGGTATAGCGTTCGGTAAGGGTTGCAGAGCCCACGATCCACGCCTGCTTGCCCGGTAATGCCGACAATTCAGAGCCGATGAGCAAACCAGATAGATAACTGGCAACCTGCGCTGGGGTGATAGAACCGGCGAGCTTTAGCGTGCGAGCTGAAAATAATGCGTTACTGAGATTGGGGGCGTTTTGCGCGTTTTGCACACCAAGGGCAAAGGCGTAATGATCTTCATCAGATTCAGGAAGATCCTTGCCGAGCAACGAGTGATTTAGCATCACCGCATAGATCTCACCCGTCATAAAAGTATTAAAGTGCAGGATGTGATCGTGAGCGATCGTGGCGTGTTTGCTATGGGTTCCGGGCAGAATCACTAAATGCTGTTCTTGCGGATATTGTGCCGCTAGGCCAATCAGTTGTACTTCTTCTCCGCGCATGACATCGGGTAAGCCAAAAGTATTGGCGCCACTCGCTCCCGCCACAATTCGGCAAGGGCTTCCCCACGAAGTTGTGACCTGAGCGGTTTGTTGAGCAAAGCATTGATAGCTTGCGGGGAGAGCGACATAAGGCACTTCTTGCCAGCCTTGTTGTGACCCGACCATTCCCGCCATCAGTATCGGGAGATTGGGATACTCCATTAGCCAAGGCGTGATAAGCGGCAAAAGGGCAGCATCAAATTGACGGTCAGGTACGCTAAGCAGTCCGCAGTGCGCATTTATCGTGTCAATGCATTGGTTGTTATTCATCAGAAACGCTCGGAAATTTGAGGTTCCCCAATCGATGGCAATCCAGTGATTATTCATTCTTGAGTTACAACATGTCAATTCTTGTATGACAAGAATAATGGCGAATAAATAAGCTTAGATCTGTGAACGAGATCGAAAGTTAGCTACGAGCTAAAAGAAATATGCAAAAAGTGTGGGATTAGAAAAAGTGCTGATATTTTTCTGGGATCTCGCGCCAAATATGCTTGTGAGCCGCACTTAATAGGATATGACGCATAGATTGGCGAGCCTGATCGGCCTGCTTTAAGCGGATCGCTTCCAACAGATCCCGGTGTTGCTGAACAGCGTCTTGAGTGAGTTGGAGATCGTCTTCTAGAGTGTGTTTGAATGACAGCATCATTGCCGCAGAGAGTGCATTGCCGACAGAAGCAAGAAAGGGGTTGTGGCAGGCGCGTAGCACCGCGGTGTGGAAGGCGAGATCGCCGCGTTCGAATTGCTCTGCTGAATTGTTTTTTTGCCCTAATTGCATGGTATGCCAAGCATCTTCGATAGCCGCTAAATCATGACCGTTGGCGTTGAGCGCAGCCATAGCGGCAACGTCGGGCTCGAAAATGAGGCGCGTTAGCATCAGTTGTTCAACCAGTTCAGATTCAATACCTACATTTTCCAACCAGGATAGGACTTCTGCGTCGAGAAAACTCCACTGCTCGCGTGGCGTAACCGTGCTACGGCGTTTGGCTTGGATCAGTAACATGCCTTTAGCACCAAGTACTTGCAATGCGTTGCGTACAGATGTGCGAGATGCCTCGTACTGCTGTGCAAGCTCATGCTCCCCTGGAATTGCCATACCTTCAGCTAACTCGCCACGGATAATACGTAGAGCTAAATCACGGGTAATCGATTCAGAAACAGAAGATGCAGGTTTGTTCATGGCAATCTCGGAGGCCGTGGTAAACAGAAAACATGGTTTTGTGGCATGAAGTGAATCTCGCCTGAGCGTTATATTAACATTGTTAGCGCGATAAATGAGGATGTTATCCCGTTGTCTGTTTAAGACATGGATATTCGAATGAGTAGGCTGGGCGGGGATTGATTCTGGATAAAGGTGACCGCTGTAGCAGTCACCTTTTGATGATAATAGCAGCGACACAAAACACGATGTCACCGTGATTAAAATGCCTGTGCTTTAATCCTTCTTGGCTGCGTTGGCAAAGAAGATATCAGATTGAATATCTTTGGTGCGGAGGGTGAAAATTTCGTTAGTGAGATTTTCAGTGAGTTTTTCCGCATCAGCCATCACGCGTAGATTAAACTCATTCAGCATTTTATCCGCGCCAGCTTTGTCGGTTTTAGCCATTTTCAGGTACTTAGATTCCATTGCCTTCTGTTCATCGGCAACTTTGATCTCCCAGTCATGGTAGGCTTTTTTAACAATCGGAGCTAACTTCGGATAATCGGTCATAACGAGCGTTTGCAGCTTACGATATTTCCAGTAAATAGAATCACTATCCGCTTTATCGGTACCCTGCGCATAGTTTTGTGGGTATGCCTGTAATCCACTGTAGTAAGGAACAAATGCGGTGAGATCGGCCATACCCAGACCCACATAGGTCACTTCGCCAATCTCTTTCGGCAACCATGGGCGAACCTGCATCACATGTGACTCATAGGTTCTGAACACGCTGATTGGGCGCCACGGCTCTTTTCCATTCAGGCCGTTAGAGTAAGGATCGTGTTTTGTTCCATCATAATGGTTACGCAGCACGGCCTTAACATCATCCAGTGAAAGCTTTTTCTCTGGAGTTAGCAGGACGGGGAATTGTCTTCCAGCAGAAACGTCTTGATTGACTGATGGGTTAAAGATCTTCTGGATTGTCCAGACGCGGGGATCATTATAGGTGCGGTCGCGTTCGTCGTCGCGGGTATAGGCTTTAGAGAAATTAAATTCACCGTCTGTTTTTGGATTATACAGACCTTTTTCGGTAGCAAACTCGATCAGGTTTTTTGACCCCATCACGTTAGGATCTTTTGCATCGTACTGTTGTAAACGCCCCTGATTGCCGGTGGCGAAATATTTATCATTTGGCACACGCTGTGCCATCCACTGGTGGCCGCTCCCCGTCTCTAAATACCACACCTCATGCTCATCAACGACGGCAACCCCAAATCCTTCACCAGCGCCGTGTGTTTCAACAATACTGCCGAGCAAGGCTACAGCTTCCCGTGCCGTTTTGGCTTGAGAGAGCAGGATATCGGGAATATCGTCCTCGGTGATCCCTTTATCTTCGACATAAGGATCGACAGCTAAAGCTTTAGGTGATGCAAAAATAGACTCAGTGCCGGTTACACCAACGCCGAGTTCGTTAAAACCGGTCGCACCATGCAATTGTGTTTTCCAATTTGGCACCGTTGTATAGCGCAATGAGTTTTTCGGGAGTGGGTAGGAGAAGTCATTCGCACCGTTGTGCGCTTTGGTGCTATAGACGCCGGTCTGATTTTTCTGCGCTGGATGAATAACGAAATGCTGTGCCTTGAGTGCGTCACTATCCGCGCTGCGAGCAACAAACACCGAGCCATCGGTTGTCGCTTCATTACCTGCGAGCAAAGTTGTACAGGCGAAACCCGATGAAATGAGAGCAATGTTAATCGACAATGCGACCACACATTTCTTGAAAAAAAACATTTCTTTTCCCTATTAAGTGAGTAAACAAAAACGATCAATCAAACAACGCATCTATACCCTTGCGAACGTGAGTTGCAGGCTAAATACGCTAGTTAGAGGGGCGAGGCTCAGGGGAGAGTTGAGTGACGAGCTTAGCCAGCGTGTATGCGATTTGAATCAACGATGGATATATCTATGAACACTGATGTATTTGGATATTCCATTGTAATGTTTGAAAGATTAACAACTTACAGTGACTGAATACCGTGACTCGGCTCTCAATGCAGTCGTGTTTACCAAGGTAGGAGGGGCATAAACCAGAATAATGCTGTGGATTAATTGCTGTGGTGAATTCATCTACTCACTTTAATAAAAAAGGCGCTAATCCAATAAAGGAGAAGCGCCTTTTTTCAATACGTTAACTGACTAGTATCAGTTCATGCCGTATTTTTTCAATTTCTTACGCAGAGTACCACGGTTGATACCCATCATCAGCGCAGCGCGGGTTTGGTTACCGCGAGTATACTGCATCACCATGTCTAACAGTGGCTGTTCTACTTCAGCCAGTACCAGCTCATACAGATCATTAACGTCTTGACCATTCAGTTGAGCAAAATAGCCTTTAAGGGCTTGTTTAACCGAGTCACGCAGTGGCTTTTGAGTCACCTGATCCTGGGAGTTTACGGTAGAAACGGTCAGTACGTCAGAATTTACGCGTTGTTCGAACATAGTTCTGTCAGCTCTTTTTTTACGCTAAGATTTTCGAAATATGCCTCCAACGCCTCCAGCTGTTCGCTGGCATCCTCTATGGCGTTGAATGTGCGCCGAAACTGGTCACATGGGGCGTGTTCTTGGAGATACCAAGATACGTGCTTGCGGGCAATGCGAAATCCCTTACCAGAACCGTAAAAATTATGCAGTTCTTGTACATGCCCTAATAACAAGTGCTTAACCTCCTCCAACGGCATGGGCGGAAGCAGCTCCCCTGTGTCCAGATAATGCTGGATTTCCCGGAAGATCCAGGGTCTCCCCTGAGCGGCACGTCCTATCATTAGAGCATCGGCTCCAGTGTAGTCGAGCACCGCTCTGGCTTTATGCGGGTCAGTTATGTCTCCATTCGCGATAATCGGGATGGAAACACTCTGCTTAACTGTCCGAATGCTGTCGTACTCCGCCTCGCCGTTGAATAAGCAAGCACGGGTTCGGCCATGAATCGTCAAGGCCTGAATTCCGCAGCGTTCAGCCAATTGGGCAATCTCAACACAGTTACGGTGTTCTGGGCTCCAGCCCGTACGAATTTTAAGCGTTACCGGTACGTCTACAGCGTTAACCACCGCGCTGAGGATTTTTCCAACCAAGTCGGGATACTGCAAAAGAGCAGAACCCGCGAGTTTGCGGTTCACTTTTTTTGCCGGGCAACCCATGTTGATGTCAATGATCTGCGCGCCGCTATCAGCGTTGATTTTGGCCGCAGCAGCCATGTCATCAGGGTCACAGCCAGCAATTTGCACGGCTCGGATCCCAGGCTCGTCTAAATGAACCATGCGCAGACGTGACTTATCCGTTTGCCACACTTCCGGATTGGAAGAGAGCATTTCAGAGACAGCCATCCCGGCACCCATTTCGTAGCAAAGCGTCCGAAAAGGGCGATCGGTTATGCCGGCCATAGGCGCAGCAATGAGGCGATTTTTAAGTTCTATATGTCCAATGCGCATAGACAAAGACTGACCATACTGTGTCCGCAAGGGCGCGTATATTACGCATTTTTGCTCGGATATGAAAGGCCAAACTTTGAACAATCAGCTGTTGTAGATCAATGAAATCACTAGCTGGCGCTTCGTATTTGATTATTTTTGTTGTTTAACATATGGTTATGTATTAATGGTTAAAAAATGCTCTTTTGTTTTTTCCCTTTCTTATTGGTCGTTTTAGGTCAGTTTTGGTGCCTGTTGCCAGATAAAACGCTTAAGAAATCCACAATAATGGCGCTATAAATGAGATGCATATCGCATTTTAGAGGATGATATGGATAGTGAAATCGCATTATTCTGGTTGAAAATAGTACAACAGCATCCTGAATTAGAGGGGCGAATTTATCACGTTGAGCATTTTGGTACGCCAGGGGACTTAGCTCAGCAGCTGTCTGAACTTATCGTGAGCGGTGAAAAATATGCCACCTGTAGTGCTTTGGATGAGTATTGGCATGAGGGGATGACCATTCCTACCGCGGGTTATCTGACTATTGTGCTAGATGGGCATGAAAAGCCCGTGGCGGCGATAGAAACAATGCAGGTATCTTTGCGTCGCTTTCGTGATGTGGACGCCATATTCGCGGCTGCAGAAGGCGAAGGGGATAAGTCTTTGGCTTATTGGAGACAGGCTCATCAGACGTTTTTTGAAACTTCGCAGCAGGCGATAGATAAGACGTTTAGCGAAGATATGTGGCTAGTATGCGAATACTTCCGTTTGTTAGGGGTGGCAGAAACAAAAACAGCGCCTATATAAAGCGCTGTTTTTGTATAGCGAAGTCGCTTAGCGGCGAATGCCGGTAATGCGGCACCACTCTTCGCGTTCAGCGACAGGATCGATGATAAATTTATCTTCGTAAGCTTCTGCAACGCTTGGCGCCTGCGTTGCTAGAACACCGGATAGACCCAGATGACCGCCAGATTTTGGCAGATCGCTGATCAGCGGCGCCAGTTCGCGCAGTGGGCCTGCCAGAATATTAGCGACTACGACGTCTGCGCTGAGGTCTGCAGGCTGATCTTTTGGCAGATACAACTCTAAACGTTCGGAAACACCGTTACGCTGCGCATTGTCACGGCTTGCCTGAATAGCCTGAGGATCGATGTCGATCCCGATAGCGCGTGCAGCGCCGAGTTTCAAGGCTGCGATGGCCAAAATACCCGAGCCGCAGCCGAAGTCGATCACGGTCTTGCCTTCCAGATCCAAACCGTCTAGCCATTGCAGACACAGTGCGGTTGTGGGATGAGTCCCAGTACCAAATGCCAAACCAGGATCAAGCATGACGTTGACCGCACTTGGATCGGGAACATCGCGCCAGCTTGGGCAGATCCATAGACGGCGACCAAACTGCATTGGGTGGAAATTATCCATCCATTCGCGTTCCCAATCTTTATCTTCGATCTGTTCGATTTTGTGGTGGAAGCCTTTGCCTAACGCTGGATCATTTTCCAGAATCGCCACAATCTCTTTCATATCGGTTTCTGCGTCATACAGGCCGATAACGTCGGTATCGCCCCAAAGCAGAGTCTCGCCCGGCAGTGGTTCAAATACCGGATTATCATGAGTATCTTGGAAAGTCACTGATACAGCACCGCTTTCCATCAATGCATCACTCAGGGATTCAGCCTGATTACCGGTCGTGTTGATTTTGATTTGAATCCAAGGCATCTCGAAGTCTCTATTTTGAATTTAATTCAGTCGCGGCTGGCACTGTTTCACCACGCTCGCCAAAAAAGTTGCCGATCCCAAATGCTGCTAAGCTAATGAGCAGCGATGGAACAATCGGATGTAAGCTGAATATATGCCAGTCAGCAGTAGCAAGTACAGCGTAGCAAATGGCACCAGAAATCATTGAGCTCAGCGCGCCGTGTGCATTAGCACGCTCCCAATAAAGCCCTAGTACGAGTGGCCACAGGAATACCGCTTCTAAGCCACCAAAGGCCAGCAAATTTAGCCAGATAATCATTTCTGGAGGACGCCATGCCGCCAGCAACAGTAAAAGCCCTAAAATCAGCGTAGACAGGCTGGACATTCTCGCCAAGCGTTTTTCGTTTTTGAGCGCCTGAGGGTGCATCCCCAAATACAGGTCTTTAACGATGGTTGCCGACGATTGTAACAGCTGAGCATTGATCGTGGACATAATCGCCGCCATCGGCGCTGCCAGAAAAATACCTGCAGCAAACGGCGGTAAAACTTTGACCATCAGGGTAGGGATAACTAAATCTGGCACTTTTAAATCTGGCAACACAGCACGGCCTAACGCACCCGCAAGGTGCATACCAAACATCAGTATTCCCACCACGATAGTGCCAATAACGATGGCGCGATGAACCGCTTTACTGTCTTTGTAGGAAATACAACGCACAGCCGTATGTGGCAAGCCGATAACCCCAAAGCACACCAATATCCAGAACGATGCCATAAATGGCGCACTTAAAATATCGTCAGCGCCCTGCGGCGAAACCAGCTTAGGATCGATATTTTGCAAAGTATCCACTGCGGCATGCAAACCGCCAGCGGCATGGATCACTCCGGCGAGCAAAATAATCGTGCCGAGCAGCATCACCAAACCCTGCATGGCATCGTTCAAAACGCTCGCACGGAATCCTCCCACCGAGGTATAGAGAGCGATGCTGATGCCAAATATCAAAAGCCCAGTGTCATAAGGGATACCCGCTGCAGTTTCCAGCAAACGCGCTCCGCCGATGAACTGCACGGTCATGGCGCCAATAAAAGCAACCAGTAGGCTGAGGCTAGCCACCCAAACTAACAGGCGACTTTTATAGCGGGCATACAACATATCATTGAGCGTTACTGCATTGTATTTGCGCGCCAGAATAGCGAATTTCTTGCCCAGAACCCCGAGCGATAACCACACTGCTGGTAGCTGAATCATCGCCAGTAATACCCAGCCTAACCCATATTTATAGGCAGCCCCTGGGCCGCCTATAAAGGAGCTAGCGCTGATATAGGTGGCCGTTAGCGTCATGGCTAATACGAAGCCCCCCATCGAGCGGTCACCGATGAAATATTCGTTGAGGAAGTTACCTTTTTGGCGGCGACGGTAGGCATAGACCGACAGACCAAATACCAGTAACAGATAGCCGACTAGCGGTAAAATGACATCAGTCTGCATCATTGTTCCCTAAGGGTATATCTTTGAAAATCAGGCGAACCATTGCCCAGCACAGCAAAATAAACGCCAGTGGCAGCAGTAAACAGGCCATTTCGAACCAGTGCGGCAGTCCTGTTATGCCTTGTAAGCTGTTAGGAACATAGGCCGCTATGATCCACAACACCAGATAAGCAATGGTCAGCCACAAAGCCCAGCGGGCTTCACGATTTGCCTGCAAAAAGCGAGCATCCATGGGGGTCTCCCATTTATAAGTACAAAATCATAAGGTAGGGGATTTTACGGCAACCGTTCTTTTTATGCAGCGTTATCGTTTCTTCAGACGATTAGGCAACTAAAAAGCAAAAAGGCCGGTTACCCGACCTTTTAAGAGAGACAAAACTCACACGCAGTTATTTTTCCTGCAAGCCGAGTTTTTTCTCCAGATAATGAATGTTGGTACCACCGTGTTGGAAGTTTTCATCATTCATAATCTTTTGTTGCAGCTCAACGTTAGTCTTGATGCCGTCAATGATCAGTTCTGCCAACGCATTTTTCATGCGAGCGATCGCCACGTCACGGTTTTCACCGTAACAGATAAGCTTACCAATCATGGAATCATAGTACGGAGGCACGGTGTAGCCTGCGTAGATATGAGATTCCCAACGAACACCAAAGCCACCCGGCGCGTGGAAACGCGTGATTTTACCCGGGCTTGGCAGGAAGGTATCAGGGTCTTCCGCGTTGATACGGCATTCTACCGCATGGCCACGCACCTGAACTTCATGCTGCTTGATAGACAACGGTTGACCAGCGGCAATACGAAGCTGTTCTTTAATCAGGTCAACGCCGGTGATCATTTCGGTCACTGGATGTTCAACCTGAATACGGGTGTTCATTTCAATGAAATAGAACTCGCCGTTTTCGAACAGGAATTCGAAAGTCCCTGCACCGCGGTAGCCGATATCGACACAGGCTTTGGAGCAACGTTCGCCGATGTAGCGACGTAGCTCAGGCGTAATACCTGGTGCTGGTGCCTCTTCGACAACTTTCTGGTGACGGCGCTGCATGGAGCAGTCACGTTCTGCCAGATAGATTGCGTTGCCTTGACCATCTGCCAGCACCTGAATTTCGATGTGGCGTGGGTTTTCCAGATACTTTTCCATGTAAACCATGTCATTGCTGAAAGCTGCTTTAGCTTCCGCTTTGGTCATGATGATGGACTGTTCCAGATCTTTATCGCCGCGAACAACACGCATACCGCGTCCGCCGCCGCCGCCAGAAGCTTTGATGATGACCGGATAACCGATGCGTTTGGCGATGGCTTTGTTCTTCACCATATCGTCGCCTAGTGGGCCGTCAGAACCCGGTACGCAAGGAACACCCGCTTTTTTCATCGCGCTAATGGCCGAAACTTTATCACCCATCAGGCGAATAGTTTCTGCACGAGGGCCGATAAAGATGAAGCCGGAACGCTCGATTTGCTCAGCAAAATCAGCGTTTTCAGACAAGAAGCCATATCCTGGATGAATCGCTACTGCGCCGGTAATTTCAGCTGCAGAGATGATAGCAGGGATATTCAAATAGCTTTTGACTGATGGTGCAGGGCCGATACAGACAGTTTCGTCTGCCAGCAGCACGTGTTTTAGATCGCGGTCAGCCGTGGAGTGGACTGCAACGGTTTTAATTCCCAGTTCTTTACAAGCACGTAGGATACGTAGCGCAATCTCACCACGGTTGGCGATAACAATTTTATCTAGCATGACTCGCCTCGTTATTCGATGACGACCAGAGGCTCGTCAAATTCAACCGGTTGGCCGTTTTCAACCAGAATGGCTTTCACCACACCGGATTTGTCGGCTTCAATCTGGTTCATCATTTTCATGGCTTCTACGATGCACAGCGGATCGCCTGCATTCACTTTTTGGCCAACTTCAACGAAAGATTTCGCATCTGGGCTTGGAGTACGGTAGAAAGTACCGACCATCGGAGAACGTACAATGTGACCGCTAATCGCTGCCGGAGCTTCTGCTGCCGGTGCTGCCGCTGGAGCCGCTGCTGCTTGTGCAGGTGCTGCCGCGTAGTAAGGCTGCATCATTGGCATGCTGCCAGCTGCTGGGGCACGACTAATGCGTACTGATTCTTCACCTTCAGAAATTTCCAGCTCAGAAATGCCAGATTCTTCAACCAGTTCGATCAGTTTTTTGATTTTACGAATATCCATGTGTGATTCCGTACTCTTTGTTGTTACGTAGAATATAGATGTTCATCCGCCTGAGTCTAAACCATCGGTTCGGATAGGCAGGAATGACATCCTTAGTTAAATTTTTTCAGGCGGTTAACTGCCGCCTGCAGAGCGAATTCGTATCCATCAGCACCCAAACCACAGATGACGCCAACGGCGATATCAGACAGATAGGAATGATGACGGAAAGGCTCGCGAGCGTGCACGTTTGACAGGTGAATCTCGATAAACGGGATCTGAACTGCCAGTAATGCGTCGCGGATCGCTACGCTGGTATGCGTAAATGCCGCTGGGTTGATCAGAATGAAGTCGGTATTGCCACGAGCAGCATGAATGCGATCGATGAGTTCAAATTCGGCATTAGACTGCAAATGACTGAGCGAAACGTTCAGCGCATTGGCGGCCTGTTCTAAGTGGCTGACAATTTCCGGCAATGTGGTGCTACCGTACTTGTCAGGCTCACGGGTTCCCAACAAATTCAGGTTAGGTCCGTTTAAAAGCAAAATGTTGAACTTATCTGCCATTGTGCTGCTATCTCCGGCAATCAGACGATCATCCGTCAAAATAACCCTATGTCACCGACTTGTCACCTTTTCTGTGTCAATTTGTGGCACAGATCGGCGTATAAGGTCGGGCATTATAATGATTTCGTGGCAATTAGCAGCTAAATACTGGTCGAATCAGCGAAGATATTCAACTGCGAACTTCGCCAGTTGGAAACACGTTGTATGAATTTCGGCAGAAAAATACTAATAAGTTCCAACCGTTACCGCCACCATTGGCGAATTTTCTGATAACGGAATGCTAACAAAATAACCGCGCCAATCGCGTAAAAAATAGGCAGTGGTGATAGCGTTTTCACCGACCACAGATAGTGAATGGGGGCGAGAATGGCCACAATATAGACAAAATTATGTAATTTCTGCCAGCTGGAACCCATTTTTCGCATTGCCCATTGCGTCGAGGTTGCTGCTAATGCGAACAAAATCAGCCAACTGATGATACCTAGCGTCAGATAAGGGCGTTTAATCAACTCACTACCGAGTAGTGAGAAGTCTAACCCAAGTTCAAGAATTGTATAGCTGGCTAAGTGAATAGAGGCCCAAACAAAGCACCATACTCCGAGTAAACGACGGCAGCGGATTAACAGCGGTTGTTTGCCATAGCGAGCCAGTGGAGTGATGAGCAAAGTGGCTAACAGCAGTTTTAGCGCCATTCTGCCGGTAAAGTGCTGAATATCTTTGGCGGGATCGGCGCTGAGCAATCCTTGCGTCGCAGCAAATACCAGCCAGAGTAGCGGCAGGCTTACCGCCAGCCAGATCAGCACTTTGAGAATTTTTACCTGCTTAAGTGTGATTCTTTTCATCTTAGAATGATTCTCCGTACGTAATTCCCTTAGAAAAACGTCCTAAGATCCATGCCCTTATAGAGTGACGCCACCTGTTCAGCGTAACCGTTGAACAACAGCGTAGGCTGACGTTTTACGTCCAAAATTCCACCCGAGCCGATAAAACGCTCGCTGGCCTGTGACCAACGAGGGTGATCAACGTGCGGATTAACGTTGGCGTAAAACCCATATTCATCGGGTGCGCTGGTATTCCACGTTGTTGGCGGTTCGTCGTGGGTGAGGCGAATGCTGACAATCGATTTGATTCCCTTAAAACCGTATTTCCATGGCACCGTTAGACGTAGCGGTGCACCATTTTGCGGTGGAAGTTCTTTGCCGTAGACACCTGTGGTGATCAAGGTGAGCGGGTGCATTGCTTCATCTAGACGTAATCCTTCTATATAGGGATATTTCAATCCGCCGCCGATGAAGCGATCTTTTTGCCCAGGCATATTGTCGGGGTCATAGATCGTTTGGAAGGCTACATAGCGAGCTTTGCTGGTAGGTTCTACCATTTTTAGCAGCTTACCAAGCTCAAACCCCACCCAAGGGATCACCATCGACCAAGCCTCAACGCAGCGCATGCGATAGATGCGCTCCTCTAAAGCAAAGTGCTTATAGATATCGTCCATATCGAGCGTTAGTGGTTTGGCGACTTCGCCATCGATACGGATTTTCCAGCCTTCGGTCTTCAGTGTTCCCGCATTGGCGGCAGGATCGGCTTTATCTAATCCAAACTCGTAGTAGTTATTGTAACCGGTAACTTTATTTTCTGGGGTTAGCGCCAGCTTGGCTTGATATTGCGCCGGTTGGCTAAACTGGAGTGGTTTTCCCGCTGGCGCGGCGGGACGATCGTGGCCTTTAAACCACGATAGCAAGTCGGCCTGTGCGGCATGGGGAAGGGCTAATGATGCAGCGGTAATGCCTAAGGCTTTTAACACACTGCGGCGTTGGTGAAATACGCTTTCTGGCGTGACTTCTGCTTCGGTGAATTTCGGGAATTTGGCCATGATCGATGCCCTCGTTTTTCTTAATTATTGTCGCTCTTGAAAAACATGATGGCAGGATTTGCGCGTAATGGATGAGTATCACGAAATTGTTATAAATGAGGGCAGACTTCCACTCCCCCTTATTCGCGGGAGTGGAAGTAATACAGAAATTAGCCAAGAATTCCTGTGGTTCAGCGTACCTTGACTAAGGTTCGGCCAGTGACTTTGTTATCCATCAGTGCGGCTGCGGTTTCAGCCGCGTTTTCTAAGGTGACTTCCGTGGAGGCTTGCTGATAGAAACTTTCTGGCAGTAAATCAGCTAAACGCAGCCACGCTTCAGTGCGGCGCTCATGAGGGGTCATCACGGAATCCACGCCTTGCAGGCGCACGTTGCGTAGGATGAATGGCATGACGGTGGTCGGTAGCTGATAGCCACCGGCTAAACCACAGGCTGCAACCGTGCTGTTGTAGTCCATCTGAGCCAGCACTTTTGCCAATACTTTGTCGCCAACGGTATCAATAGCTCCAGCCCAGATCTGTTTCTCTAATGGACGGCTGTCTGCGGTGAAGTCGCTGCGGGGCAGAACGCGTTCGGCGCCGAGTGATTTTAGGTACTCTTCATTACTTTCGCGGCCACTGACGGCAACAACGCGATAGCCTAGTCGACTCAGCAGTGCGACAGCGGTACTACCTACACCGCCGCTGGCACCGGTGACCAGAATTTCTCCACTGTCTGGCGTAACTCCGCCGTCTTCTAAAGCCATGACACACAGCATCGCAGTAAAGCCTGCAGTACCAATAATCATAGCTTTACGCGCATCTAGACCATGCGGCGGCGCAACTAACCATTCACTGCTGACACGAGCCTGTTCGGATAGGCCGCCCCAATGATTTTCCCCCACACCCCAGCCAGTGAGAATAACGGATTGGCCAACGTGAAAACGGGGATCCTCGCTGTGGTGTACAGTGCCTGCGAAATCGATGCCGGGAACCATCGGAAAATTGCGTATAATTTTTCCTTTGCCAGTGATTGCGAGGGCATCTTTATAGTTCAGGCTAGACCACTGGACATCAACGAGAACATCTCCGGCAGGGAGATCGTCAGTTTTCAGAGTCTGAATATTGGCAATGGTTTTGCCATCAAGTTGTTCAAGCACTAAAGCTTTCATGCGGGATCCTCGTTGAGGTCGTGAGATTGCCGAGCGAACCGTCGGGAAGTGATAAATCGTGAAAAATTATAAATCGGTAAAAAATAACTACCGAACTAATTGTTGATAGAAATCGTCTCAGATTAATCAGTAATTCGCTATGCTAGTAGTAGATTAATCAGTGTGTGAATAATTTGAAAAGTTGTCTTTGATATAGAGCAATGAAGCTCTTAGGATGTCTGCATTGTGTAAAGGAAAAGCGCTTGGGTGCCATATTTCTTGGCTAAGTTACATTATATAGGTGGGTACTGACAGGGATGCGTATCACAACCAAGTTATTTGCGTTTATTACTGTTTTAGTCGCATTAGCCATGCTGCTGATGTTGCTAGGCAGTACATACAGTTTTTTCAATCAGAGCCACAATCACGCTGAGCGCCAATTGAATGCACTCGCGACCACGATTGATCAGCTTCTCCTCACTGAGCCGCGCGATAACGTTAAAAAATGGCTGCCGGTGGTGATGCGATCCTCCGGAGTGAGTGAAATCATTGTCCATAATGACTCCCATCAGGTTTATCAACTTAAATTGCCCAATACATATAACGTATGGGACACCCTGACGAATCAGCGCTATGTCGAAGCCACGTTAATGCATCATCCGGGCTATAGCCTAAAAATGGTGTATATCGACCCCACTGCCAGCTATACCCGCTCACTGGAGACAATGTTCCCCGTTACGATCTCTATATGTTTAATGATTGTGGTGTTGCTTTTTAGCTATCGCTGGCTGCGTGAGCAAACCCTTGGGTTGGAAAAGCTTGAGCGTAGAGCGCGTAAAATTCTTGCCGGTGAACGAGAGAATGCGGTTCGCGGCGATGTACACGAGTTTCCTCCTAATGCGAGCAGTGCGATTGACCGATTACTCTCCGATCTTGCTGATGCTAGAGAAGAACGTGGACGCGTTGATACGCTGATCCGCGCATTTGCAGCCCAGGATTCTCGAACCGGTCTGAATAATCGCCTCTTTTTTGATAACCAACTCACGACACAGCTTGAAGATGAAGGGGCCCATGGCGTTGTGATGGTTATCCGTGTGCCTGATTGGGAATCGCTGGCAGGTTTACACGGAAAGCGGGAGCGAGAAGAATTCCGTTATTCGCTGGTGAATATGCTATCGACGTCGGTTATGCGTTATCCATCGGGGTTATTAGCTCGTTATTTTCAAAATAATTTTGCCGTATTACTTCCTCATCGTTCATTAAAAGAAGCGGAAGGATTTGCAGCGCAGCTCATTAACTCTATTAGCGCAATACCGCCGGCCAACGGAATTGATATCGAAGAAGTACTGCATATTGGCATTAGCCTGTACCACTATGGACAAAGTACGGAACAGGTCATGGATCAGGCGGAGCAGGCAGCGCGTAATGCTGCATTACAGGGGAGTAATGGATGGTTCGTGGATGATAATCCCGTTCCTGAGGTGGTTCGTGGTAGCGTCAAATGGCGCACTTTATTAGAACAAACGCTGGCACGAGGCGGCCCAACGCTTTTGCACAAAGAGGCCATCGACGTCAAAGGTGATGTGCATCATCACGATATCCTGCCTTATATTTACGACGGTGGTCAGGCGTTACCCAGCGCCGAATATTATCCGCTAGTTCAACAGCTTGGTATGGCTGAAAGTTACGACCGCCAGATGCTGCTTCAGATTATTCCGTTATTGCGTCATTTTTCTGCAGAGAAACTGGCCTTTCCGGTTAGTATTGACTCATTATTGCAGCGCAGTTTTCAACGTTGGTTGCGCGATACTCTGCTTCAGAATGAAAAAGCGCTCCGTCAGCGCATTTTCTTTGAATTAGCTGAAGCAGATGTGAGCCAGCATATAGACCGCTTGCGCCCAGTTGTTAGACTGCTGCAAGGACTCGGATGTCATATTGTTATTTCTCAAGCGGGCTTAAAAGTGGTTAGCACTTCTTATATTAAGCAATTGCAGGTGACGTTGGTAAAACTTCATCCCGGTTTGGTTCGCAATATTCACAAGCGCGTAGAAAATCAGCTGTTTGTTCAGAGTCTGACAGGTGCCTGTGAGGGAACTTCGGCGCAAGTTTTTGCCGCAGGTGTTCGCACCAAAGAGGAATGGCTGGTGCTAAAAGAGAAGGGAATTGCCGGCGGTCAGGGCGATTTCTTTGCAAAACCGAGACCGGTTAGCCGTGTGTAAAAAAAATATTCGCATAGGCAATAAATTGGCCTTTTTGTCGCGTGAAATTCACGTAGAATAGCGCGCGACCAAGTCATTCATAGTTGGTAGGTGCTAACGTTTGTTTATCGCCTGCCGATTGATACAAAGGACCGTGCGCAGTATTCAACGCATTTACGTTAATGGATCTGCTGAGCAGTATATTGTCTGTCGGTCAGTTTTAAAGCTTATGTGTGCTGTGTTTTACCGTTAAACGAATTACCGGCGTGGTGTTTCTGTGGCTGTTGAAGGTGAGATTGTGCTGTTGTTTCTCTGACCTGCGAGCCTAATTCGTTGAATCTCAAACATGGTGTAAATTTTCACCGAAGTAGGACGTTTTTGCGCCTTGTCGCTGCTTCGTGTGGTTGGTAAAGTAGGCGGATTTTATTTTTCGCCCCCAGCTTTCAGGATTATCCTTCAGTTATGTTTAAGAAATTCCGTGGCATGTTTTCAAATGACTTGTCCATCGACTTGGGTACAGCCAATACCCTGATTTATGTGAAAGGACAAGGCATTGTATTGAACGAACCGTCCGTAGTGGCGATTCGTCAGGACCGCGCAGGCTCCCCGAAAAGTGTTGCTGCGGTAGGGCATGAAGCTAAGCAGATGCTGGGTCGTACACCGGGCAATATTGCTGCAATTCGTCCAATGAAAGACGGCGTTATTGCCGATTTCTTCGTGACTGAAAAGATGCTTCAGTACTTTATCAAACAGGTGCATAGCAATAGCTTCATGCGTCCAAGCCCACGCGTTCTCGTGTGTGTGCCGGTTGGTGCCACTCAGGTTGAACGTCGTGCGATCCGTGAGTCTGCTCAGGGTGCTGGCGCACGTGAAGTCTTTCTGATTGAAGAACCGATGGCTGCGGCAATTGGTGCTGGCCTGCCTGTGTCTGAAGCAACTGGCTCAATGGTTGTGGATATTGGTGGTGGTACTACCGAAGTTGCCGTTATCTCCCTGAACGGTGTGGTTTACTCCTCTTCTGTTCGTATTGGTGGTGACCGCTTTGATGAAGCCATCATTAATTATGTGCGTCGTAACTACGGCTCACTGATTGGTGAAGCAACCGCTGAACGTATCAAACACGGTATCGGTTCTGCTTATCCGGGTGATGAAGTTCATGAGATTGAAGTTCGTGGCCGTAATTTAGCTGAAGGTGTTCCTCGCGGATTCACGCTGAACTCCAACGAAATCCTCGAAGCGTTGCAAGAGCCTCTGACGGGTATCGTGAGCGCGGTGATGGTAGCTCTGGAACAGTGTCCACCAGAGTTGGCTTCTGACATCTCTGAACGCGGGATGGTTCTGACCGGCGGTGGTGCACTGCTGCGTAATCTGGATCGTCTGCTGATGGAAGAAACCGGTATTCCAGTTGTTGTTGCCGAAGACCCGTTGACCTGTGTGGCGCGTGGTGGTGGTAAAGCGTTGGAAATGATCGATATGCATGGCGGTGATTTGTTCAGCGAAGAATAATCAGCCAGTAGGCAGAGGCTTAGCTTCTGCTTGCCGGTGATGCCACGTGTCTGCCACCGGATTGGGATCCCCAAGCCGGTGGTTGTGCATCGTGGAATCGCTAATACCGCTCGGGAAAATTTGCCTGTTTCCCTGCTGTCGAGGATAACGCAATTTTATGAAGCCGATTTTCAGCAGAGGTCCTTCTCTGCAACTCCGACTTTTTCTGGCCGTGGTTGTTGCTATAGGATTAGTAGTTGCAGATAGCCGTTTTGGCACTTTTCTGCACATCCGTAGCTACCTCGATACCGCCGTCAGTCCATTTTATTATCTGTCAAACGGACCCCGTCAGATTCTGGACAATGTATCCAATACGTTGGCCACTCGCGAACAATTGGAACTGGAAAACAGGGCATTACGCCAAGAACTCCTATTAAAAAATAGCGATACCCTGTTACTCGGCCAGTTTAAACAAGAGAATGCTCGCCTGCGCGAATTATTAGGCTCACCGCTACGTCAGGATGAGCACAAGATGGTGACTCAGGTTATTTCAACGTTGCCCGATCCTTATAGCGATCAGGTGGTGATTGACAAGGGCAGTAACAGCGGTGTTTATTTTGGTCAGCCTATAATTAGCGATAAAGGCGTGGTTGGTCAGGTTGTTGCGGTTGGTAAGATGACCAGCCGCGTGCTGCTTATCTGTAATGCATCGCATGCCTTACCTATTCAGGTCTTACGCAACGATATCCGAGTGTTGGCTGCGGGCAATGGTTGCACCGACGATCTCCAGCTTGAACATCTACCGGCCAATACTGACATTCGTGTCGGCGATGTGCTTGTGACATCAGGATTAGGTGGGCGCTTCCCAGAAGGCTATCCGGTTGCGGTTGTCTCTTCGGTTAAAGTTGATAACCAGCGTGCGTATACCGTAATCAAAGCGCGCCCAACCGCAGGACTCCAGCGCTTACGCTACCTGTTGCTGCTGTGGGGAGCCGATCGCAACGGCACGATGCCGCTGCCGCCAGATGAAGTGCATCGGGTTGCCAATGAGCGTCTGATGCAAATGATGCCACAGGTATTGCCAACGCCGTCAGAGATGGGGCCACAGCAACCTGCTCCAGCCGCAGGGATCACGCCTCCAGGCACCACTGCCGTTGCACCAACGACGCCAGCAGCACCTGCAAATAACAGCGCTGCACCAGCGGTATCGCCATCCGCAACGTCGCTTCCTGCTCGTACGCAAGGGGGCCGTTAATGTCGGGATATCGTAGCCAAGGTCGCTGGGTTATCTGGCTATTCTTTTTGCTGGCCTTTGTTTTGCAGATCATGCCGTGGCCGGATGAGCTGATGATGTTCCGGCCTAATTGGTTAGCGCTGTTTCTGATTTATTGGGTTATGGCGTTGCCACACCGCGTGAATGTGGGCACAGGGTTTGTGCTGGGGCTAATCTGGGATTTGATCTTAGGTTCAACGCTTGGTATTCGGGCATTGGCGTTTAGCCTGCTGGCCTATTTAGTCGCCTTCAAGTTTCAGCTATTCCGCAATATGGCGCTATGGCAACAGGCTCTGATGGTGGTCTTACTGACTGCGGCGATGGACATTGTTGTTTTCTGGGGGGAATTTGTTATTGCAAATGCCTCTTTCCGTCCAGAGGTGTTCTGGAGTAGTGTGGTTAACGGTGTACTTTGGCCGTGGCTATTTCTGCTGATGCGTAAGGTACGCCGTCGTTTTGCGGTTCAATGATTTACCTCTGGGTAAAGATCATTCATTTATATAAAGAGAATTATCAATGGACTCTATCTATCTGGGATCTGGATCGCCGCGCCGTCGTGAATTATTAGCGTTAATGGATATTCCATTTGAACGACTGATTATTGATGTGGAAGAGCAGCGTCAGCCAGAAGAGGCTCCGTTGGAATATGTATGTCGTCTGGCACAGGATAAAGCACGTGCCGGCGTTCAAGCTGCGCCTGAAGATAAACCGGTATTGGGTGCTGATACGATTGTTGTCCTTGATAGACAAGTATTGGAGAAGCCGCGTAATAGCGAGCATGCAGCGCAGATGCTGCGCCAACTGTCGGGGCGAACCCATCAGGTCATTACGGCGGTTTCACTGGCCGATCGCCAACATCAGTTATATTGTCATGTGATTACCGACGTGACATTTCGGGCTCTCAGCGAACAGGATATTCACGACTATATCGCCAGCGGCGAACCCATGGATAAAGCGGGTGCATACGGAATACAAGGAAAAGGTGGCTGCTTCGTGAGATCCATTTCCGGTAGTTATCATGCTGTGATGGGACTACCGTTAGTGGAAACACAGGAGCTACTTGAACAGTTTATGGCGTTACGGGACGTGAGGAGAGACCATGACAGCTGAATTGCTAGTTAACGTTACACCTTCAGAGACACGGGTCGCCTACATTGACGGGGGGATCCTGCAAGAAATCCACATCGAACGCGAATCTAAACGCGGTATCGTTGGCAATATTTACAAAGGGCGTGTCAGCCGTGTACTTCCAGGTATGCAGGCCGCATTTGTCGATATTGGATTAGATAAAGCAGCCTTCCTACATGCCTCGGACATCATGCCGCATACTGAATGCGTAGCGGGTGATGAACAAAAGAATTTCCATGTCCGCGATATCGCTGAGCTGGTTCGTCAGGGACAAGACCTGATGGTTCAGGTGGTAAAAGATCCTTTGGGTACGAAAGGTGCTCGTCTGACAACGGATATCACGCTACCTTCTCGCTATTTAGTTTTTATGCCGGGAGCCAGCCATGTCGGCGTATCTCAGCGTATTGAGGGGGAAGCGGAGCGTAATCGATTGAAATCGATCGTTTCTGAATACTGTGATGAGCAGGGCGGTTTTATTATCCGCACTGCGGCTGAAGGTATTGATGACGAAGAATTGGCACAAGATGCCGCATTTTTAAAGCGTTTGTGGACCAAAGTGATGGAACGCAAACGCCGTAATAAAACCAAATGTAAGCTGTATGGTGAATTGGCGTTGGCGCACCGCGTATTGCGCGATTTTGCTGGCGCTGCTTTGGATCGCATTCGTGTGGATTCTCGTCTTAATTTTGATTCACTTACCGAATTCACTCGCGAATATATTCCAGAAATGACGTCTAAGCTGGAACTCTATGCCGGTAAGCAGCCGATCTTCGATCTTTATGATGTTGAGAATGAGATCCAGCGTTCGCTCGATCGTCGTGTCGAATTAAAATCGGGTGGCTATCTGATTATCGATCAGACCGAAGCGATGACAACGGTAGATATCAATACCGGTGCCTTTGTGGGGCATCGTAATCTGGATGAAACCATCTTTAATACGAATGTAGAGGCGACGCAGGCTATCGCGCGTCAGTTACGCTTGCGGAATTTAGGTGGCATAATCATTATTGATTTCATCGATATGAGCAGCGAGGATCATCGCCGTCGCGTTTTACATTCGTTAGAACAAGCGCTCAGTAAAGATCGTGCAAAAACCAGCATAAATGGATTTTCCCAGCTAGGATTAGTGGAAATGACGCGTAAAAGAACGCGTGAGAGTATTGAGCACGTACTGTGCAGCGACTGCCCAACTTGCCGTGGACGCGGAACGGTGAAAACGGTCGAAACGGTGTGCTATGAAATTTTGCGTGAAATCGTGCGTGTTCATCATGCTTATGACAGTGCCCGCTTCCTTGTTTATGCATCACCCGCCGTTGGCGAAGCGCTGAAAAGCGAAGAATCTCATTCTTTGGCTGAGGTAGAGATTTTTGTCGGTAAACAGGTCAAAGTACAGATTGAGCCGCTCTACAACCAAGAACAATTCGACGTGGTTATGATGTGATTTGCACGCTCAACTTACGATAATGATTTCAAGGAGAAGAGCGTGAGGCGATTGTCTGGATACTTACTGGCGACACTGGTGACATTGACTGTGCTGGTGGCGCTGATAGTGAGTGGTCTGCGCTTGGCGTTGCCTCATCTTGAGCGTTTTCGTCCACAAATCGTTGAAAAAATTGAGCAGTACTCTGGTGTACCGATGAAGATCGGTACGCTAGATGCCAGTTGGCAATCATTTGGTCCAACGCTGGATGTGCGCGACATTTCACTGGTACAGCCTAAAGGTAATATTAGAATTCAGCGCGTGACCGTGGCGCTGGATGTGTGGCAGTCTTTACTGCACTGGCGCTGGCAGTTCCGCGATCTAACGTTTTATCATTTAAACGCTAACAGCAATGAGCCTTTCAGCCGCTCTTCATCGGGTACCGATGGGGTTGAAAGTGACACCCTCACCAATATTTTCCTCTATCAGTTTGACCATTTTATCCTGCGCGATAGCAAGATTACGTTTCCTAGCCCGTCTGGCACACGCATTCAACTTAATATCCCTAATCTGACATGGTTAAACACCGCCACGCGCCATCGTGCTGAAGGACAGGTGATGTTCTCGACGCAGGAAGGCCAGCATGGCAATTTGCAGGTTCGAATGGATTTGCATGATAAAAATGGCTTGCTGAGCGATGGTCAGGTCTATTTACAGGCCGATGAGATTGAGATGAAGCCATGGTTGAGTCGTTGGGTGAACCGTAACACGGGTCTGCATAGCGCGAAGTTCAGCCTTGCATCGTGGCTCACGGTGGCCGACGGCGAAATTCAAGGTGGGCATCTGGTTCTCAAGCAAGGTGAGGCCAATTGGAGCACGGCGGATAAACAGCACGATCTCACGGTAGATAACCTTAATTTGCAAGTCGGGCGAGTGGCTGGCGGCTGGACCTTTGATATTCCTCAGTTGAACCTCGCTACCGATGGCGTTGCATGGCCTAAAGGCTCACTAAGTGCGATGTATCGTCCTGAGAACACCCGCTTTATTGGTCCCGATCAGCCAGAAGAACTGCGTCTGCGGGCGACAGATTTGCAGCTAGAGCGCATCGGGCCTATTTTACCGACGTTGGCATTCTTGACGCCGGATGCTATTGGCCACTGGGATGACATTCAGCCAAAGGGCCATGTTTCCTATGCAGGGGTAGATATTCCCCTACAGCAGCCTGAACGTTCACGGTTTATTGGTGCGTGGCAGGGTGTGAGTTGGCAGCCATGGAAATTATTGCCGGGAGTGGATCACTTCGACGGTAGTGTTTCCGGCAGCGCGATGAATGCGGGGCTGAAATTCTCCTTGAAAGACAGCATATTGCCTTATGGCAATATGTTCCGTGCACCGTTGGAAGTCAGTCACGCGAGTGGCTATGCCTCCTTTACTAATAACGACAAGGGATGGTCGCTTTCAGGTGACAATCTTGATGTTCAAGCCAAGTCTTTATGGGCGACAGGCGAATTTAAATATCAGCACCCTAAAGAGGGGCAGCCGTGGCTGGGTATCTTGTCTGGGATTCGGCTGTATGACGCCACCCAGGCATGGCGCTATTTCCCTGAGCCGCTGATGGGCACGCACTTGGTAGACTATCTGACTGGCGCATTAGAAGGCGGCAAAGTCGATAATGCGACCTTGGTGTATTCAGGTAACCCACATTATTTCCCGTATCAGCATAATGAAGGCCAGTTCCAAGTGTACGTGCCGTTGCGCGATGCGACGTTCCGCTTCCAGCCTGGTTGGGCCCCGCTGAACAATCTGGCCATTGACTTAAACTTCCTCAACGATGGGCTGTGGATGGACGCACCGCATACCAAGCTGGGCGATGTTGATGGCACGGATATCACTGCGGTTATCCCGGTTTACCACAATAAAAAGCTCTTGGTTGATGCTAAGGTCGCCGGTTCAGGTAAGGCGGTGCATGAATACTTTAAAGAGTCACCGTTGGCGAATTCTGTGGGCGCGGCGTTAGATGAGCTGGAAGTCGATGGAAGTGTCAGTGGGCGCTTACATCTCGATATTCCCTTGGACGGCAAAGCCACTCGCGCTTCGGGGGATGTCACGTTCAAAAATAACGCTTTGCTGATTAAACCACTCGCCAGCACCTTTACCCAGCTAAACGGCTCATTGCACTTCGACAATGGCAATTTAACCAGCAGCCCAATGAATGCGTCGTGGTTTGGTCAGCCAGTGAATTTCACTTTCTCAACGGCGGAAGGTGAACAGGACTTCGGTGTTAATGTTGAGCTAAATGCGGATTGGCAGCCTGCCAAACTGCCATGGATGCCGACGGCATTGGCGAAAGACGTCAGTGGCTCTGCGCCTTGGAACAGTAACGTTGCGATCAAACTGCCGCACAAAGGCCATCCATCGTATGACGTTCAGGTCAATGCAGATCTAAAAAATGTAAGCAGTCACTTACCTTCTCCGCTAGATAAAGCGCGGGGAGAGGCATTACCTCTCGTGGTTAATGCCAAAGGCGATCTTAATGGTTTCATGCTTTCGGGAAGCTTGGGGCCAAAGAATCATTTTAACAGCCAGCTTATTCTGCAAAAACACGGTGTGAAACTGGCGCGAGCGGCATGGAGTGATAACAGTCGCAAGGTTCCAGCGCTGCCAGAAAATGAATCGTTGACGTTAAATCTACCTGCGCTGGATGGCGAAGAGTGGCTGGCGGCACTGGCGCCTGCACTGGGCGATAAATCGAAAGCCTCGGGCTCCAGTTTTAGCTATCCACAAGTGGTTAATTTGAGTACGCCGCAGTTAATTCTGGCTGGGCAAACATGGCATCAGCTAACCGTTTCGGCTTCTAAGTTGGCGAACGGTACCCATATTAGTGCCAAAGGGCGTGAAATTACCGGCGAGGCCGATCTCGATAACAATAACGTACTGCGCGCGAATTTAGCGTATCTGTATTATAACCCGCAGTGGAGCACGGCGACGCCAGCGGCTAGCGATGTTATGGCGGCTCCACCCTCCGTTAAGAGGGTCTCTTTCAGCCAATGGCCAAGCATGATACTTCGCTGTCAGGACTGCTGGATGATGGGGCAGCGGTTGCGTCAGGTTAATGCCGATTTGGCACCTCGTGGCGACCAGTTGGTATTAAGCAACGGGTTGATAAATACGGGTAATACTCAACTGACGTTGACTGGCACTTGGAACCAAAGCGGCGAGAAAGATCATACTGTACTCAAAGGCCGGCTGAAGGGCGCTAACGTGACCAACAGCAGTGACTACTTTGGTTTCGCTTCTCCGCTGAAAAATTCACCTTTCGATGTCCATTTCGACGTGAATTGGATTGGTGAGCCGTGGAGGCCACAGGTGAATTCGCTTAATGGCACGCTAAGCAGTAAGCTGGGTAAAGGTGAGATTGATAACGCGGGCGGTGGCCGAGCAGGACAGTTGCTACGTTTAGTGAGTTTTGATGCATTGCTGCGTAAGCTAAAACTTGATTTTAGCGATACGTTTGGTCAGGGGTTCTACTATGACAGCATTCGCGGCAATGGTAAGTTTAAGAATGGTATTTTATCCACGAATGATTTGCTGATAGACGGCTTAGCCGCTGATATCGCGATGGATGGTTCAGTGAACTTCGTCACGCGCCGTATCGATATGCAGGCTGTTGTTGCGCCTGAGATTTCCGCGACTGTAGGCGTCGCTACCGCATTTGTTATTAATCCCGTGGTGGGGGCTGCGGTGTTTGCCGCATCGAAAGTGCTTGCGCCATTGTGGAATAAAATATCGCTCATACGCTACAACATTACAGGTAGTTTAGATCACCCAACTATTAATGAAGTGTTACGCCAGCCAAAGGAGAAATAGCACGATGAGGAATGCAAATATTGCTTTATTGCAACTGTGCAGCGGAGATAACATCCGGTCGAATCTGGCGCAAATAGAACAGCAACTCAAACAGTTAAATAGCAATATCAAGCTGGTCATGACGCCAGAAAATGCGCTGTTGTTTGCTGATTCGAAAGCATACCATCAACAGGCGGAACAGGAAGGCACTGGGCCGTTGCAGGATGCAATCCGTGATATGGCGCGCCGCTACGGCGTATGGATTCTGGTCGGCTCAATGCCGCTCGTCAGTCGTGAAGACAGCAAACAAATCACCGCGAGCAGTCTGTTGTTTGACGATCAAGGCGAGCTGAAAGCGCGTTATGACAAGCTACATATGTTTGATGTTGATATCAAAGATACTCACGGTCATTATCGCGAGTCTGATACCTATCAGCACGGCCAGCACCTTACCGTCGTGGATACACCGGTAGGCAAATTGGGCATGACAATTTGCTATGACCTGCGTTTCCCTGGCTTATTCCAAGCGCTGCGTGATAAAGGTGCAGAAATTATTTCCGTTCCGGCTGCGTTCACCCGCGTGACCGGAGAGTCTCACTGGGAGATTTTGCTGCGCGCACGCGCTATCGAAACCCAGTGCTATATTTTGGCTCCGGCTCAGGTTGGTCGTCATGGCGCAACTCGCCGTACATGGGGGCACACCATGGCGGTTGATGGCTGGGGCAATGTGATTGAACAAAATGCCGATTTGGTTATGCCGATTAAGGTGAAGGTGAATACTCACTCACTTGAGAATATCCGCACCCAGATGCCGGTCGCCCAACACAACCGATTCCAGCCGAAGCTGGTTAATCCTTTGGATAAACAAGAGTAAAAACGCTATGAGTCTGACGTTCGTCAGTGAGCAGTTATTGGCTGCTAACAAACTGAGTCATCAAGATCTGTTTTCAGTATTGGGCACACTGGCTGAGCGTCAGCTTGATTACGCTGACCTCTATTTTCAGTCCAGTTACCACGAATCTTGGGTGATTGAAGACCGTATAATTAAAGACGGTTCTTACAACATCGATCAAGGCGTTGGTGTGCGCGCTATCAGCGGCGAGAAAACCGGTTTTGCCTATGCGGATCAGATTACCCTTAACGCGCTCAATCAAAGCGCTCAGGCCGCTCGTAGCATTGTGCGTGAACAAGGCAATGGCAAAGTCCAAACCTTGGGTAACATCCCTCATAGTTTACTGTATCCGGCCATTGATCCGCTGCAAAGCCTGCCGCGTGAAGAGAAAATTGCGCTGTTACATCGCGTGGACAACGTTGCTCGTGCTGAAGATCCGCGAGTGCAGGAAGTTTCTGCCAGCATTACTGGCGTGTATGAACTGATTTTGGTGGCTGCGACCGATGGCACGCTGGCGGCAGATGTTCGTCCTCTTGTTCGTCTTTCGGTAAGCGTGTTGGTAGAAGAAGATGGGCGTCGTGAGCGCGGTTCTAGCGGCGGTGGCGGTCGTTCCGGTTACGAATATTTCCTTGAACTGGTCGATGGCGACGTTCGCGCTGATGCGTTTGCTAAAGAAGCGGTGCGCATGGCGTTAGTGAATTTATCGGCGGTTGCAGCTCCTGCGGGCTCGATGCCGGTCGTTCTGGGGGCTGGTTGGCCAGGCGTGCTGTTGCACGAAGCGGTAGGGCATGGTTTAGAAGGTGACTTCAACCGTCGTGGCACGTCAGTATTCAGCGGTCAGATGGGGCAGTTAGTTGCTTCTGAGCTGTGTACCGTTGTTGATGACGGCACTATCAGTGGTCGCCGTGGTTCTCTGGCTATCGACGATGAAGGCGTGCCGGGGCAGTACAACGTATTGATTGAAAACGGCATTCTGAAAGGCTTTATGCAGGACAAAATGAATGCCCGCCTGATGGGGCTTGCTCCAACGGGAAATGGTCGTCGTGAATCTTACGCACATCTGCCAATGCCACGTATGACCAACACATACATGCTGGCAGGGAAATCTACCCCACAGGATATTATTTCCAGCGTCGAGTATGGCCTGTATGCGCCAAACTTCGCGGGCGGTCAAGTGGATATCACTTCTGGCAAATTTGTGTTTTCTACATCAGAGGCTTATCTGATCGAGAATGGCAAAATCACTAAACCGGTGAAAGGCGCTACGCTGATTGGTTCTGGTATTGAAGCAATGCAGCAAATCTCTATGGTCGGCAACGATCTGGCGCTGGATAAAGGCGTTGGCGTGTGCGGTAAAGAGGGGCAAAGCGTACCGGTCGGTGTAGGACAACCAACCCTGAAGTTAGATTCGATGACGGTAGGTGGGACGGCGTAACTCCCGTTTCTGAGATGCCATCTTCGCTCCATTTTGGTATCGGTCATCTAGCCCCGCCTCAAACTCCGCCGGTACATCCCTGTTCCGGCGATTCTTCCTACGAATACTTAAACTAAAAACCAAAAAACGTTTTGATTTTGTCCTTTGGTTTTGACGTTGATCTTTTCCGGCACATTACCGGACAGCCGAGTGAAT
>NZ_KV824242.1:73090-250556 GCF_001816025.1 Hafnia sp. HMSC23F03 | reverse complement strand
AAACGAGGGAACCCGCGTAGCGGGCTGGGAGGGGAGTGCCAAGCTGGGGTGCTGGGGGGCAGCGATTGGCCCACCGGCTCGGACGCCTGCACAGTGTTTATGCAGATTCCAATGCCATTAGGCGTACGAAATCTCACACAGTTCTAATAAAGGATCCGGAATATGAAATTTTATACCTTAATTTCATATAATTAAATCTGAAGCTTTTATCTCAGTTTCACAAAAACACCCATAAAACAAATCTACGCCCCCTGTCTATAATCCTGATAAATCTCCCCAACCTTCGCGAAATACTCCGTCAAATAGTTGATGCACACCTGCACTTTTAACGGGAGCTTATCTTTTTGCGTATAGAGAGCGTAAACCGGCCTTGGGTCGGATTGGTAGCGGCTGAATAGGATCTCCACTTCCCCGCGTTTAATTTCATCAATAACCCACATCAATGGCACGTAAGCGATACCCACGCCAGCGCACAGCCAGCGGATTAGGGTTTGTGAGTCATTGGTCACGAAGCGCCCTTGCGGTGATAGGCGTAGCGTTTGGCCTTCGGGCGCGATTAGCTCAAATTCGCTATCTGGACGTACGCTGTAGGTTAGCCAACTGAAGCTGGCAATATCGCTGGGCTTCTCGGGTGTGCCTTGCTGTTGCAGATAGCTTTTCGCCGCGCATACCACCATTGGCATTGAACCTAAGCGTTTGGAAAATAGGCTCGAATCCTGAAGTGCACCTACGCGCACGACCAAATCTAAGCCGTCAGCGATGAGATCTGGAGCCGGAACACCGGTCACCAAGTCAATGGAAAGGCCGGGGTATTCACGCAACATTCGAGCCGTCATGGGGGCGATGACGTTTTGCGCCATCGTGGAAGAACTGCCGATTCGCAGCGTACCGGTCGGCGTATTATTGAAGGCGTAGATTTGTTCATGGACTTCCTGTGCTTCAAGCAACATTTTCCGGCAGCCCTGATAATAAATTTTCCCTGCTTCGGTTAAACCAATGCTTCGGGTACTGCGGTTTAGGAGCTTAATATTGAGCTCGTTTTCAAGCTTAGAGATGGTCTGACTGATAGAAGAAACGCTCATCTCAAGCTGCCGCCCTGCGCTGGTAAAAGAACCGCATTCCACCACTTTGGCAAAAACAGCCATACGCTTAAGTCGTTCCATTATTCAATCTACCTTAATAGGAGAGCGATGCTATAGCTGCATAAAACGCCATGCATCCGGAGTTTGTGGGGTTGATGATAGCTTAAATATTCTACCGATTGTTTATTTTAAATAAAAAGTGATTTAGCTCACATATTCTATACATGGTTATTATTATTGCGCTAAGATATTGTCATTGACGATGCGGAACAATCCTCTGCGTACCAAACAACGAAATGTCCTTCTGCAATCAGATCCTGTAGCTCACATCCTCTGACAGACATCCTTTTTTGCGTTAAACGCCATCAGCCAGCTTCCTAGGGTGAGGGTGGTTAGTGGATCGTGCAAGGCAGTAAATGATTGGGTTTGGAGAGACAGACAACCAGACGTTTCGCATTGAGCTAGGCTAAATATTATTTGAGTGGAGAGAACTATGGGGCTGCTACCGGTAATGGTCGTTTTTGGCCTTTCCTTTCCACCGGTATTTTTTGAATTGCTGGTGGCTTTGCTGCTGTTTTTACTATTTCGGCGCGTGTTACAGCCGACAGGGATCTACGATTTTGTCTGGCATCCGGCACTGTTTAACACCGCGCTGTACTGCTGTTTGTTTTATTTGATTACCTGCTTATTTGTCTGAGGTCACTGTGAATCAAATTATGATAAGAATGACCCGCATCGCTATTACCGTGGTCATCGTGATACTAGCGGCTATTGCCGTTTTCAAAGCATGGGCCTTTTATACCGAATCACCATGGACGCGCGATGCGAAATTTACTGCTGATGTCGTCGCGATTGCTCCCGACGTGAGTGGTTTACTCTCTGACGTTCCTATCCACGACAACCAGTTGGTAAAAAAAGATCAAATCCTGTTTGTCATTGACCGTCCTCGTTATCAAGAAGCGTTAAATCAGGCTGAAGCTGATGTGCGTTACTACCAGACGTTAGTGGCGGAAAAAGCCAAAGAGGCTGGGCGTCGTGTACGCTTAGGCGTTCAGGCGATGTCGCAGGAAGAGATTGATCAGTCGAGTAACGTGCTGGCGACAGTTCGCCAGCAGCTGGCAAAAGCGCAATCAACGCGTGATCTGGCGAAACTCGATTTGGAACGTACCGTGGTACGTGCTCCTGCTGATGGCTGGGTAACTAACCTCAATGTTCATCAGGGCGAATTTATCAACCGTGGCGCTACCGCGGTGGCATTGGTCAAAAAAGGCACGTTCTACATTCTTGCTTATATGGAAGAGACCAAACTCGATGGCATTAAGCGTGGCGATCGCGTGGAGATCACTCCGTTGGGCAGTAATCGTATCCTATATGGCACGGTGGATAGCATATCGGCTGGCGTGAACAACAAAAGTTCTACTGCGGATAGCAAAGGGCTAGCAACCGTCGATTCCAACCTTGAGTGGGTGCGTTTGGCACAGCGTGTGCCGGTAAAAATTCTGCTTGATGGTAATGAGCAGGAGTCTCCTTATCCTGCAGGGACAACTGCGACCGTGGTGGTTAGCAATCAGCAAGATGTGGAACGAAAATCGTCATCGCCGATTGTTCAACTGCTACATCGTCTGCGCGAATTCGGCTAAGTCGCTTTCCTATCTCGTTTCATTGATGTTTGCGCGATTTGCACACTGACAACGTGCAAATCGCGATCATTTTTAGCGCAAAAGAGGCAATGATGAATAATGGTGGCATGTTTTTGCGCTTACGTTTTGCCTGTAAGTTAGCATTTGCTATCGTGCTAGCGCTGTTTTTGGGATTCCATCTGAACCTAGAGACTCCGCGCTGGTCGGTATTAACCGCGGCTATCGTCGCTGCGGGTCCCGCGTTTGCTGCGGGGGGAGAACCTTTCTCTGGTGCCATTCGTCACCGTGGTTGGCTGCGTATTATTGGCACGTTTATCGGTTCGATAGGCGGCCTGCTGATTATGATGCTGTTTATCCGTGCACCGTTGGTGATGATGCTACTCTGCTGCGCATGGGCAGGGGTGTGTACTTGGATTTCTTCGCTGGTACGAATCGAAAACTCATATGCGTTTGGGTTAGCGGGTTACACTGCGCTGATTATTGTGGTGACTACGGCAACGGAACCGCTGTTGAGTCCGCTGTATGCGGTAGAACGCTGTAGTGAAATCGTACTGGGTATCGTCTGTGCTGTGCTGGCCGATATTATTTTCTCTCCACGTTCGATCAAAAGTGATATTGACCGTGTCGTGAGTTCGTTGATCGTCGATCAATTTCGGCTGCTGCAAATGTGTGTTCGGCCAGATGAACGTGAGGTGATTGATAAATCATGGAACGATCTGGTTAAGGGCACCAATGCACTGAACGGAATGCGTGGCAATTTGATGCTGGAGTCAACTCGTTGGGTGCGGGTTAACCGCCGATTAAAGGCGCTCAATACGGTTTCTCTCACGCTGATCACCCAAGCCTGTGAAACCTTCTTTATCAGCACCAACGCGCCAGAGCGTATTCCTAGCGAAATGCAGGTGTTGATCCTTGAACCAGTTGAAACTATTGGTGATGTGCATAAGCGCCTGAAGCAGCTACGCCAGTTGCTAGCAATGCAGCCTTCCGATAGCGTGCCGCTGACCATCAGTAGCTGGATTGGCGCCGCAACGCGCTACCTGCTGCTTGCTAAAGGGGTTCATACCAATAGCAGCATCAGTTCGGTAGAAGAAAATATCCTTGAAGGTGAATACGTGGTGAAACCCGCTTCCGCAGAGCGTCACCACGCGATGATAAATGGCCTACGTACGTGGGCGGCGACCTCAATTGGTGCGCTGTTCTGGCTGTGGACCGGCTGGACTTCCGGCAGTGGCTGTATGGTGATGATTGCGGTCGTTACCGCACTGGCAATGCGCACACCGAATCCGCGTATGGCATCCATCGATTTCCTATTAGGCACAATGATGGCGCTGCCGATTGGCGCGTTGTTCTACATGCTTATTCTGCCAGCTACGCAGCAGAGTATGCTGTTGTTGTGCATTAGCCTTGGCTTAATGGCGTTCATTATTGGTCTGGAAGTTCAGAAACGCCGCTTGGGTTCACTGGGGACGTTGGCATCAACCATTAATATTATGGTGCTCAGTAACCCGATGTCGTTCCCTGTCAGCAGCTTTTTAGATAATGCGATTGGGCAGATTATCGGCTGCTTCGTGGCGATGGTTGTGCTGTTCTTGATCCGCGATCGTTCCAAAGCGAGAACAGGGCGCGCTTTACTGAATGGTTTTGTCTACAGTGCGGTGTCTGCGCTCACCACCAATCAGGCTCGCCGTAATGAAAACCATCTGCCAGCGCTTTATCAGCAGCTATTCCAGCTATTGAATATGTTCCCGAACGATATTGCTAAATATCGTTTAGCGCTGACGCTGATTATTGCTCACCAGCGTTTACGTAACGCGCCGATTCCCGTGAATCAGGAGCTCTCTGATTTCCATAAACAGATCCGCGCCACGGCAAATAAAGTGATTTCTGCAGGCAGCGATACCAAACGTAGAGGGTATTTTTTCCGTCTGCTTGAGGAACTGAATGAATACCAGCAACGTCTGGTGCACTATCAGGCTCCCTATACCGTTACCATTCCGGTGAAACGGTTGGCGGATATGCTGGACAAGTACCAACATGCGCTGATTGATTGAGTCCTAGACTGGTTTTTGTTATCTGGCAGAGGAAAAGTAAACGTTTGCGCAGGATCATTAAAACAGCAATTTATCGCTTGCACACGCGCTCCGGCTGAGTATAATGCCCGACAATTTGCCGGGAGACTGCATGAAAAACGTTGTGGCTATGAGTGCTGTTTGGGTCGCTAGTCGACTAGACGCCCTGCCTGAACAAGGCGGCTGCCACCGTTTTTTTCTTCCGTTGCTAAAACGATCGTTAATCGCCCCTCAATGAGGGGCTTTTTTTTGCCCAGCGATCGCGTTGATGACATTTTAAACATCCAGTAACCCCAGCCAGCGGGCGTGAAAAACAGGAGAACAAGAAATGGCTAATCCGTTGTATAACAAAGATATCATTTCCATAAACGATCTAAATCGTGATGAGTTGGAGTTGGTATTACGCACTGCTGCAAGCCTGAAGGCACATCCGCAGCCAGAATTGTTGAAGCATAAAGTGATTGCCAGCCTGTTCTTCGAGGCTTCCACGCGAACCCGTCTCTCTTTCGAAACCTCCATGCACCGCCTTGGCGCCTCCGTAGTCGGCTTCTCCGACAGCAGCAACACTTCTCTGGGCAAGAAAGGTGAAACGCTGGCAGACACCATTTCCGTTATCAGCACCTATGTTGACGCGATTGTGATGCGTCATCCGCAAGAGGGGGCTGCACGTTTAGCCACCGAGTTTTGTGGTTCCATTCCGGTGGTGAACGCCGGTGATGGCTCCAATCAGCACCCAACACAAACGCTGCTGGATTTATTCACTATTCAGGAAACACAGGGCCGTTTAAATAACATCAATATCGCGATGGTGGGCGATTTGAAATATGGCCGCACAGTGCATTCATTGACTCAGGCTCTGGCGAAGTTTGAGGGAAATCGTTTTTACTTCATCGCGCCGGATGCGTTGGCGATGCCAGCTTATATTTTAAAAATGCTGGATGAAAAAGGAATTCAGTACAGCCTGCACACCAGTATCGAAGAAGTGATACCTGAATTAGATATTCTGTATATGACCCGCGTACAGAAAGAGCGCTTAGATCCATCAGAATATGTGAACGTAAAATCACAGTTTGTTTTACGTGCTTCTTCTTTGGAAGGCGCTCGCGACAATATGAAAGTGCTACACCCACTGCCGCGTATTGATGAGATCACCAACGACGTTGATAGCACGCCATATGCTTATTATTTCCAGCAGGCAGGCAACGGTATTTTCGCTCGTCAGGCATTGTTGGCACTGGTCTTAAACGCTGAACTGAACTTTTAATCGAGGACGCTAAACATGACACACGATAATAAATTACAGGTAGAAGCGATTAAACGTGGCACGGTGATTGACCACATTCCAGCGCAGGTTGGTTTTAAACTGCTAACGCTGTTTAAACTCACGGAAACCGACCAGCGAATTACCATTGGTTTGAATCTGCCTTCCAATGCGCAGGGACGTAAGGATCTGATTAAGATTGAAAACGTCTTTTTGACCGAAGAACAAGTGAACCAGCTCTCTTTATATGCCCCGAAAGCGACGGTAAACCGCATCGACAACTATGAGGTTGTACTGAAGCTGACGCCAACGCTGCCGGAGCAGATCGACCACGTACTGGACTGCCCAAACAGCAACTGCATTAGCCGCAGTGAGCCAGTTTCTTCCAGCTTTAAGGTTCGTGTTCGTCAAGACGAAGTGCTGTTGAAGTGTAAATACTGCGAGAAAGAGTTTGAGCATCATGCGGTGATGCAAAACGTTTAAAGTACTCTCTCCTCGTATTCTTCTCTAAGCTCTCCTCTCATTAGAGGGAGGGCTTAGTATCTGCGTGCAATAGTAATATTATTTAAAACATAGTATTAGAGAGCTAACGTCTAATACAGATAAGCAAATTGGCATGTGACTCATATGAAGATGATAATCACCGAGATTTCTGATTAGGGAGAGATGGCGCTGTGGAAATCATCTGAGTGATTTTAAATGAACATATTGAAGCAGTTTGTTTTCTACCTGACGTAACAAAAAAAGATGTCAATGGAATCACTGGCAGGTATTATGAGTCGCTACTCATGGTTATTTCTTATGGTTAAATATAAATACCATGGATTTAATAAAATGACTATGTTGGAAACCGCTATGTTGAAAAAAAAGAGCCCAGCAATGGGAGCTGTCCAAGAGTTTATCATTAATGGAAAGTAACCATGAGTTTTGTGGCTAGAGTGATTATTTTTTTTAGCGTATTTAGCGTATTTAGCGTATTTAGCGTATTTGGGGAGGAGCAGGCTGCAACTCATTGCCTTCCAGACACAAAGGAACTTCAACAGACTATATCCTCCTACTTATCTTTGGCAAGATCTGCTCCTGAAGGGATGAATTCTGAATTCAATAAAAACATTGAAAATCATGAATATTTATCAACATTGCATAGAGAAATGAACAGTTTTATAAAAATAAATAATGAATTAGCCCTTAGCATTGTTTTTAATAATGAAATGTATCCTTTGCAAGGAATGCAATCAAACCAAAATGCAGTGGTCACAGTGAACAAAGATAGTTTATCAGGAGAGCCTAATTCATCAGTTTTTATTATTAATGATGCCAAGAATTATAAAAACTCTGTGCTGTTAATTTTATCAACATGGGGGCCTGTCAGCCTGAAGGTTATAAAAATAGATCGTTGTTTTAAAATAAATAAGTTATTTGATTCGAGTAACTTCCCTATTTATAAATTGTCCGATGGACTGCACGGCGATCTCAAGATAATAAAAAAGGTTACTATTGATTCTAAACATTCGATATTGTTGTATGAAAATAACAGTAATCAACCACTTGTTCTTCATGAGTTGATTAAGGCATACAATGAATCTCAGCTTAATTTGCATTGAGGGTGATGTGACAATCAGGGAAAGAGCAGGGCAGCGAGTACTCCTCCTGAATGCCAATAGTGCTTTGGTGGGTAGCCTCCTGTAGAAATCCAGCAGATGCAGCATCAGATAGAGCACGCCCTACGCTACCATGCGCTGATGCTGGAACAGCCGTTGTGGCTGAATCAGATGCAGATTAGCAATGATTACCTCTCTTATTATTGCTGCTGATATAGTTATATGGGAAATTGCTGGTGGCGCTGGTATTGATATCGGTATTCAGAGAGATTATTAATATAATGGGACACATAAAAGATCATTGGAATGATGAAGAAAAACGGAAGTGTAGATATGAGTAAATATATAGGGTACCTAATGTTTATTTCTCCAGGCGCTGCATTATATTTTCCATTGGAAAGCATATTAGGTAGTGGCTGGGAGCTCTTTTTTATTTATATAATATATATATGTTTTTGCTCTTTTTTATCAAGGAGAATAGGTAGCCGATAATTATGGTTGCGAGGTAAGACTGGGACGCCGCTTATGTGTGGGAACAAGCTCTGGATGTTATAGATGAAGTTATGGACGATGGGTATAAAGAGAATCTTGCCCAGTTTTTAAATTGCCCTGAATACGTCATTGAAAAAAAGTGAGTTCAGATGTTGTTGGAGTCGCTATTGCCTTCTCAGCCTCAGAGGATGCGATAATGCAAAAAATATTATTTGAAAACCTTATTGCTAGTCCGGATAGTACTGAATATCTGTTATCCTGCGAATGGCTATTTTTCTATATTTGGTATTGATAGTGGCGCGCAGAAGTTGGGCTCTGGAGGGAATTTTTTCAAATGAAACTGCAACAAAATGTTTATTGATTAAGTTGTCGATACATCACTGGTTCCAGATATCGCAGTAGGCGCAGCAAGTAGTGTAGCTGAAGCAGATGGGCTGGAGCATTTGGATAGTCTGACCTGTAACCCAGGTAAGTGTCAGTAATATGAATATTTTCGCAGGTAAAACAACTTATATTATTTTTAGCTCCATATTTGGCATCCCATTTTTAATATTCTTGCTTGTGATTTTATTTAAAGGACCAATTGCAAGCGCTGTTCATGTTCTATTTTTCTTATCTTTTTGTGAATTGTTTGTATGCTTTTACGTCTCTAGGTTTAACATAAAGATAGATAATGAAAGAATTCATTATAGAAGTTTATTTTCTGGTGTGACCTATATGGATTTGTCGGATATATGCTCTGTAACCTATAAGGTTGGTTCGGTAAAATATAGTGAGCGTTTTTTACCATTTTATCGACTTGAAATTAAAGGTGACGGTAAGGTAATAATGATTAATTTAAAGGTATTTGATAGGAAAGATATTAAGTTATTAAATGATTTTCTTGGCCGTATGCTGAAAAATTGTGGGTGACTCGGTGTGAGTTGGCCACGGAGTAGATGAAAAATTCAAAAAAAACATGGCGTTGGTGGTTGAGGTGTTACCCCGCGGCACTGAGTCACTTACTATTAAAATTATAAATTGATTGCATGGTTTAGTTTAGAGAACGGTGTGCTTCAGTCGTGCTCACACGCACGGCGAATTTCCTATAGAAATCCAGCAGACGCAGCATCAAATAGAACACGCCCTACGCCACCATGCGCTGATGTTGGAACAGTAGTTGTGGCTGAATCAGATGCAGATCGGTACAGACTCTCTTGAATCATTTCTTGACCTGATAGCTGGTAGTTCTGATCCACATTTCTCTCGGTGTGAAGGGTACGCCAGATTTAGGGGATGCCGGTGTGTATTTCAGGCTCGTCGTCATTTATTGCGGTTGTTCTAGTAGCTGGTCTGAGTTCCACCACGGTGATCGACAACTTCACGCAGCTATTTAGCCCAGAAGGTATATTTGCAACAGAAATTTCCAGATTTACTCGGGTTTGCGAGGCCGCGGGTGGGTTTTAGCTGGCGGCTTCCTTATAATAGGCGACGAATTTATTCTTAATATTCATCATGCACATCCGAAAATCCTAATAGGAGTAGATATGTCACGCATTATCAGTACAGAGAACGCACCTGCCGCAATCGGTCCTTATGTTCAGGGCGTTGATCTGGGTAGCATGATCATCACTTCTGGTCAGATCCCAGTGAATCCAAAAAATGGTCAGGTTGCTGAAGACGTTTCCGCACAGGCTCGTCAGTCTCTGGAAAACGTGCAGGCTATCGTTGAAGCCGCTGGTCTGAAAGTGTCAGATATTGTGAAAACTACCGTTTTCGTTAAAGATCTGAATGACTTTGCGACTGTTAACGCAACTTACGAAGCGTTCTTCTCTGAGCACAATGCGCCATTCCCAGCGCGTTCTTGCGTTGAAGTCGCTCGTCTGCCAAAAGACGTGAAAATTGAAATCGAAGCGATCGCGGTTCGTCGCTAATTCTTCGATTCCAACGTGATTCAGGCCAGCTTTTGCTGGCCTGTTTTGTTTTCGGTAGCGGCTATCAGCCTTTTTCTGCGTCTTTTACCGAAGACGTGTTGCCGAAGAACAATTCTGTAATCAGCTTGTCGTCAATCGGCTCGCCGCTAAGCGTTCTTACCAAGAGTTCGCTGCCCAACAATTGAAGTGAGAACACCATGTCAGGCTGGACGCGTTTGATTTTTTGCAGATGCTTGCTGGCATTGACCACGGAAATGGTTTTGGTATTCGCGTTCGCCACCTCTTTAGCCGCCAGCACGATAAACGCATTTTCTGCGTCATCATCGCGTAGTGCCAGAATGAATTTCGCCTTAGCTGCACCCGCTTCAATCAGCACTTTAGCACTAGAAGGGTCGCCAATAATCAGGTCGGTATCGGGTGGATACTCGTGGGAAACATTCGGTGGAACGATAACGGTCAGCGCATCGCCACGTTGCTTAAGCCCAAGATAGACGCTTAGCGCCAGCGGAGTAGCACCCGCGATAATGAAGTGATTTTTACGCATCACGTGAGAAATCCTGCCTTTCACTAATCGTTTTAAATTACCGCCAATCACCGGTCCGATAATGGCGCTGATCGACGTCGCAAATACGGTAATTCCCATCACGATAACGGATACGGTGAATAGCCTTGCGGTTGCCGTGTGGGGAACAATATCGCCAAAACCTACCGTTGACATGCTGACTACAGAGAAATAAAAAGCGGTCGGCATATCGAGAATGGGCGGCGCAAATTCACCGCCTAAATAAAGCGAACCAAATACGGCATACAACAATAAAGAAGCGAAGCTGACCAAGGCGAATAGCCCGCCAGCGGCTAGGCTCGCATGATCAAAGCGCCGCCAATAGACTATCAGCAAGAGCGACAGGATTACGGCATAGAAGAATAGACCTAAACTTCCCTGCGGAGCCAAAAAACTGAGTGTTCCAGTCACCAGCAACAATAGCAGCGAAAACGCCCATGCCACGCGAGCACGTAGCAATAGGCCAAACGCCATTAATATCAAACCAAAACCGAGTACAAACTGTGGGATCTCCAGTAGACCCACGACAGAAAGCGTGTCTTTCCATGAGCTGAACGTGCTGATGGCACTCGGTACATAGTCAAACGCCCGCAGCATTACCGGACGCATGAAAAAGTAGCCATAAACGGCCACTAATACGGCCAGACACCAGTGCGGTTTAAACAGAGATATAAATTTGTGGAATAGTTTTTTCACGGCAAAGGGACTGATTCAAATAAAAAAAGTGTAGCGCGAAACAACAATGAATAACAGTTTGTATCGGGCTGCGGCAGCTGAGCTGCTCCTCCCCGATGTGGGGAGGAGCAAGGCAACACTCGAAAAAAACAAGGTGCTTTCGAGCAAATGATATTAGAAGAAACCTTGCGGTTTATCGCTGTAGCTCACCAGCAAGCACTTGGTTTGCTGGTAATGCTCTAACATCATTTTATGTGTTTCTCGCCCGATGCCTGACTGTTTATATCCACCGAAAGCGGCGTGTGCTGGATAAGCATGGTAACAGTTTGTCCATACGCGTCCGGCCTGAATGCCACGTCCCATTTGGTAGGCGACGGTTCCGTTACGAGTCCAAACGCCAGCACCGAGACCGTAGTCCGTATCATTCGCTAATTCGAGCGCTTCGGCCTGATTTTTGAAAGTGGTGACGGCTAACACCGGGCCGAAAATCTCTTCTTGGAATACGCGCATACTATTTTTGCCGAACAGGATGGTTGGTTCTAAGTAGTATCCGCTGCCTAACCCACCTTCTAACGCGCGTTTACCGCCGCCGGTCAATACGCGGGCACCTTCCTTCTTACCTAATTCGATGTACTTTAAAATCGTGTCCATCTGTCCGGAGGATACCTGTGCGCCCATCTGGGTATTCGTGTCGAGCGGGTTTCCTGAACGAATGGATTCGACACGTTTGATCGCTCGTTCCATAAAGCGTTCATAGATGGATTCCTGCACCAGAGCACGGCTTGGGCAGGTACAGACTTCGCCTTGGTTAAAAGCAAACATGGCAAAGCCTTCTAACGCTTTATCAAAGAAGGCGTCTTCTTTGTCCATGACGTCGGCAAAGAAGATATTTGGTGATTTCCCCCCGAGTTCGAGCGTAACAGGTATCACGTTTTTGGCGGCATATCCCATGATTTGCTGACCAACTTCGGTGGAACCGGTGAAAGCCACTTTAGCGATACGTGGCGAAGTTGCCAGATACTCACCGATTTCTCCACCTGCACCGTTAACGACGTTGAGCACACCTTCTGGCAGCAAATCGCCGATTAACTCCATCATGATAAGGACTGACATTGGCGTTAGCTTGGCGGGTTTTAGAACGATGCAGTTACCGGCGGCGAGCGCTGGAGCCATTTTCCAGCACGCCATCAGCAGCGGAAAGTTCCACGGAATGATTTGTCCGACCACGCCGAGAGGCTCATGAAAATGGTAGGCCACGGTATCGCAGTCGATTTCGCTGATGCCACCTTCCTGTGCGCGAATGCAGGATGCAAAGTAACGGAAATGGTCGATAGCCAGAGGCACATCGGCGTTTAGAGTTTCACGAATGGGTTTACCGTTATCCCAAGTTTCAGCATGGGCTAACAGTTCCAGATTTTGCTCCATGCGGTCAGCGATTTTAAATAATACGCTGGCACGTTGTTGCACTGATGTTTTACCCCATGCGTCTTTGGCGGCGTGTGCTGCATCAAGCGCGAGATCCACATCTTTTTTGCTTGAGCTGGCAACCTCGCATAGTGCTTGTCCCGTTACTGGTGTTAGGTTGGTAAAATATTCCCCTTCAACTGGAGCGACCCATTTCCCACCAATAAAGTTGTCATAGTGTGATTTGAGTTTAAGAGGCGATTGGCCGCTGCCTGGGGTGAGAATATCGAGAGCGTGATTCGTCATTACTGTCTCCTTTAGTCCGTAGTGGCAGGTACAGTGAAACGTCGTAAACCTCTACGCAGAATGCGCAGGGTATTAGCTCTTTAAGCTTAGTGCGTTAGGTCATAACGCGGGCCGATAGGGGGGGAATATACGGAAGGGATCACAGTTTGGTGCGCAAATGCGCACCAAAAGGCCATTAATCGGAATTACTCATCGCTGAATAGCGCGCTGTCTCGGAGTAAATGATCGTTGCCACGACGGCGGGTAAACCCACTGCGATCGAAAAACTCAAGGATCTGGATGGCAAGTTTACGGCCAACGCCTAGACGATCGCGGAAATCTGCTGCTGAAGTACTGCCTTGAGTTGCATCCATTGCACGGATCAGATCGGCAAACTGGTGCATGCGTTCGGTGCGATAGTAGCGATCTTTGACTACGGCGGTGATATACCCTTGCAGCGCCGCCTGACGCAGTAACTGGCGCATTTCGTTTTCATCAACCTTCAATTCATTGGCCAGATCGCGTACCCACCAAGGCGCATCCTGCATCAATGGCTCGACATTTTCCCACAATGCCTGTTGGGTAGGGCTCATGGTTAAACCATGTTGAGGCAGATGCAGCCAACCGCGGCTATTTACAATGAGTTTGTTAGCGAGCAACTGGTTGATAAGCGTAAACACCAGAGATTCTGGCTCAACGGGGAGCGCCATGCGACGCAGGCGCGCCCGGCCTACGCCCATCTGATCGTTATGCTGCTCATGGAACAAGGCAAGCGTATCTAGCAAACGCTGTTGGAACTGATTAGCTAATTCGTTAGACAGCGCATAGTCACCGACTACGAGCAGATCATCGGAGTGGAACAGTTCGCTACAGTGTTCTGCGGTGAGCTGACGTTCCCAAGCAAAATTAGGAATCGAAAGCGTGCCCTTTGGCAGACGGAGTGCGAGCACCTCCGCATCGGATTTAGCGTTAGCAAGTTGTTGAAGCCAATTCAAAAAGACGGGGAGACGTTTGCCTCGACGCGGAGATGAAATCTGCAAAACGCGTGCGGCACCCAGCGTGGTTCGAGCGGAGATATCGCGCATGATCAGCGTGTCGTTTTCGACCAGCCACAGCGGGCTATCAAGCACCAACTCAGCCAACTGAACCACGCTTTCTGGCGACTGTTCTTCCAGTAGAGAGATACGGCCAGTGATATGGCTGGCAGCATGGTGCAGATGCAGCGGCTGCCAATGCTGAATTGGCGCGATGGGATCGAGCGCAACCAGAATCCGCGTACTTGCCGCTTCAGATGGACGCTGGGCCAGTAGCCAATCGCCACGGCTAATCTGATCTTTATTCACTTCGCCGCTGAGATTTAACGCAATGCGTTGGCCTGCATGAGCATTCTCTGATGGTTGATTCTGAGCGTGAATTCCGCGTACGCGTACCGGTCGATCGCAGCCGGTCAACCATAAGCTATCGCCTACGCTGACACGTCCGGCCAAGGCGGTGCCGGTAACGACGAGACCGGCACCTTTCACGCTAAAGGCGCGGTCAATTGCTAGACGAAAGCGTTTGTCTAAATGGGCTGGCGTCTCGGTCAATGCGATGAGGTGTGTCCGCAACGCTTCAATGCCATCACCCTGTGAAGCTGCGGTAACAAATATAGGGGCATCGCGCCATCCCATCTGATTGAGCAACTCAGTGACCTGCTCATGGACTTCATTGATACGTTCACTCTCTACGCGATCGGCTTTGGTTAGCGCAACGGTTAGCGCGGGTTTGCCCGCCAAGCGTAACAGCGTGAGGTGTTCACGCGTTTGCGCCATCACCCCGTCATCGCAGGCGACGACCAGCAAAGCGTGTGGAATGCCACCGATCCCTGCCAGCATGTTAGCGAGAAACTTTTCATGGCCGGGGACATCGATAAAACCCAGCACCATACCATTTTCTAAAGGGAGATAGGCATAGCCGAGATCGATCGTCATACCGCGGCGTTTTTCTTCCGGCAAGCGGTCTGCATCAACGCCGGTTAACGCCTGTAGCAGGGTGGTTTTTCCGTGGTCAACGTGCCCAGCGGTTGCAATAATCATGGGCGTAACTCCTGTAATAACGCGTGCAAAAGTCCTTCTTCATCTTCTAGACAGCGTAAGTCCAGCCATAGTTTACCTTCGCCGATACGGCCAATGACCGGACACGGTAGGGCGCGACATTGCTGAGAAAGCGCTTCTAGTTCGCCACCTTTTCCACTGTGCGGCATGAATGTAATCGCGACGCTGGGGAGGCGGTCAATAGGGAGTGAACCGCTGCCTATCTGCGACTGGCATGGCGTAATGGCTACGTTAAACTGCTCGGCGAAATGGCGTTGCAGCGGCGGCAATAGGCGCTCGGCGCAGGCGCGAATCTCTGACTCAGGGCGTGTCATATGGCGCAGCGTTGGCAGTGATTGTGCGAGTTTATCCGGCTGCTGATAGAGCTGGAGCGTAGCGTCGAGCGCCGCCAGCGTCATCTTGCCGCAACGCAGCGCACGTTTGAGCGGGTGGTTTTGCAGTTGCTCAATTAATTTGCGCTTGCCGACGATAATGCCTGCCTGAGGGCCGCCGAGTAGTTTATCTCCGGAGAAGCTCACTAAATCTACGCCGTCGGCGATCAGTACCTGCGGCATGGGTTCTGTTGGCAAACCGTAGCAGGCCATGTCGATCAGAGAACCACTGCCCAGATCGGTGATGACCGGAATACCCGTTTCCTGCCCCAAGGCGACCAGCTCAGCTTCGTTAACCGCTGAGGTAAAGCCTTGAATCGCATAGTTACTGGTATGCACCTTCATCAGCAATGCCGTATTTTCATTGATCGCTTGGCGATAATCTTTCAGATGGGTGCGGTTGGTGGTGCCGACTTCAGCCAGTTCGCAGCCTGCCTGACGCATGACGTCTGGAATGCGAAATGCGCCGCCGATCTCCACCAGTTCACCACGCGAGACAATAACCTGTTTGTTGTTGGCTAACGCGGCCAGCATCAGCAATACCGCAGCGGCATTATTGTTGACGATACAGGCATCTTCCGCGCCGGTTAATTCACACAGTCGGTCGGCTATCGCGCGGTCGCGGTGCCCTCGGCCTGCACCGTCGAGATCATACTCCAGCGTGACTGAGTGGCGCATAGCGAGAGCAGTGGCGTCGATGGCCTGTTCAGCCAGCAGTGCGCGGCCTAGATTGGTATGCAACACGGTGCCTGTAAGGTTAAACACCTGCTGTAACGCGTTCTTCTGGCTAGCGGAGAGCTGATGAGCGACAGCCAGTTCCCAGTTTTCGCACCACGCGGGAAGCTGTTGCTCGGCACGAATGCGGTCGCGCGCCTGCTGTTGCAGCTCACGCAGGGTTTTGGTGACGAGCTGTGTGCCATAGGTTTTCAACAGGGGTTGAAAAGTGTCGTCGCGTAACAGGGTATCGACGGACGGAATTTGACTGTAAAGAGTCTGGCTGTCTGCGCTCATGGTGATCTCACGCCTTTATCATCGTAATGGCGAATATGATAAAGGCTGAGGGCGCAAGAATATACCCTTCATCCTTGAAGGTGCATTATCGGTTCTGCTCAATCAGGTGACCGGTGGTTCCGTGCGGGTAAAGCTTTCACGTTTAAATAAACGTTCGGCCAGTTTCACCAGCTCTGGACGATTCACGCACCAGTTTGGCGCGACGCGACGAAAGTTGAGATACCCCAGACAGCAGCCGGTTGCGACGTCAGCTAATGTCATCTGCGGTCCGTTGATCCATTTGCCGTCTTTGGCATGTTTTTCCATCGCGTCTAAACCGAGATCGATTTTGCTGCGTTGGCGGATGATCCAATCGCTATTTTGTTTATCCGCAGGGCGCATCATTTCTTGCACCAAAAGCACCGCCGCATCGCAGATACCGTCTGACAGGGCTTCTAGCTGACGAATACGCAGCGCCTGTTGGCGATCTTCGGGTAAAAATTTGGGTGAGGCATCCAAGAGATCGACGTATTCAGCGATAATCGGTGAGTCATAAAAAATTTCACCGTCAGCGGTCACTAACGCGGGGATTTTGCCAAGCGGATTGTATTGCGGTACGTGAGTTGTGCTTTCCCACGGAATATCATTAACAAATTCAAAGGTTAGCCCTTTTTCCAACAGCAGTATAAAGATTTTTCGCACGTAGGGGCTGGTATAGCTGCCAATGAGTTTCATTGTCCCTGTCCTTATCCAATAGTTGAGAGTTTATAGCCGCCATACTTCAAGCTGCATTTGTGGTGGCTGCGTGCGCTCACTGGCTGTCTCAATGCAACTCGAGTTATGTGGGGTAATTAAAAGGATTTAGGGATGAGTATGGCAGAAACGCCTAGCTTAGAAAGGGGGAACCGACCACGGTATGAGGCCGGTTGATAAAATAGTTTACTTCTTCTTATAAATCTCAGCGGTACCGCGGGCAATATCTCCCATGCCTTCAGTGCCCACAGAGGTGATACGATAAGCATCAGCATCTTTTTCTTCGGCTTTTTTCTCCAATTTTTTCACAATATCGTCCATGGTTCCGTCACGAACTTCTGCGCTGACATCGCCGATTTTGGTGTATTTCTCCATATCGGAATGTTTGATTTCGTCGGCTGCGCTAGAGAATGCAGAGAAAGAAAGCAGAGAGGCCCCTGCGATTGCCAGAAGATATTTATTCATTTCTTTAATCCTCGATTTATTATTGGGTTACTGATTTTGGGTCAATGAGACGCTCAAAACAGCATTGTGACGCCTAACAAGAGGAGATGATTGAGAGCGCTAATGAGCGTGTTTTTTGAACACCTTTTAAGCGTAGTGGATATTTTCAGAAATGATAGAAGAAAACGGTCTAGTGGAACTGCAGGAGACGTGGCCCCTGCATGAAAAGAGTGCAGTATGCTTATTGACGCCTATTTAAGGATAATGAGGCGTTGAGATGATAGTGAATAGAGGAATAATAACGATATTTAGGATTAAATATACCCAAAAGAATAATAAGCCTAAGTTATTCCGCGTTTGTCGTTGGTATACATAAACGGGAAATAAAAACATCCAAGCCCAGTGTGGTAAAAAAGCATTTTGTTGTTTTAGAAAACGTCTATCAGAGAAAAAAAAGAAAAAATTAATGATAATCGCTAAGAGAGGAAGTATACAATATAGCGCAATTGATGCTCTTAAAAGTATAAAGCTAAGTACAGTGAATATTATGGGTGAAATGATTATTAAGGAGATGAATTGCCAGTCGTTAAGCTTTTTTGGTGGGTAACTTTGATGATTCAATTTTATATGTCCTTATTTCTATTTGATTAAATTCCGTTTTGTTATTGATAGTGCTTATGGTTTATGTCGTCATTTAATGATAATGCTAATATCAGAAATTCATCTCATGACAATAATGTTTATTATAGAATGACTGATAATGCAGACAACCCTTTTTATTATTCGTGATTGAACTGTTGATATAGGATAAGAAAGCAGGGAGCGTATGCTCCCTGTATAGATAATGATGAGACTTAAATATTATTTATGTTGACCTTGTTTTTCTAAGAACTGCACGCCTTTATCTGGGAAATCAGTAAATGCCCCATCAACGCCGGCTTTGTTGTAGATCAGATCGTACAGTTGATCGCCGTTACTCACGTAGTCAGGCAATGCGTCAACGCGAATGGTATAGGGGTGCACTACCATTTTGACTGCGTGAGCGTCGGTGACCATCGCGGTGAGTTTAGGGTTCTCTTTGGTAGCATCTTTACCCACTAACATATGGTAATCAGGGCCAATACCATCAGCGTATTGAGCAATCTGTTTCATGGCGCCTGGCTTGAACATCCAGTCGTAATCGTAGTTTACCCATGTACCGTCAGGTTTCTTCTCGTAGGTTTCATTCCAGTCGGTATAGGCGATTAACTGAACCAGTTTCAGATCCATGCCCATCTTAGGTTCAAGCTCATTTTTAATGCGTTTGAGCTCGTTAGGATCGAAACATTGCAGGTAGACGTTATCGTTCTTGCCGGTATAGCCGTATTGCTTAAGCACCTGCAAAACTTTGGTGGAGATATCTTTGCCTTCCTGCTGGTGGAACCACGGCGCTTTGATCTCTGGGTAAATCCCGATATTTTTACCCGTTGAGTGGTTTAGACCCTGAACGAATTCAATCTCTTCTTCAAAGGTATGGATACGGAAATCCGATTTGCCCATGGGGAAACGGCCCGGATAGCTTTGCACACGCTTGCCGTCTTTTATGTCAAAGCCTTCGGTGAATTTCAGAGACTTGATTTCATCGAGCGTGAAATCGATAGCGTAATAGCGACCATCCTTGCGCGCGCGATCTGGGAAACGGTCAGCGACGTCGGTGACGCGATCTAGATAATGATCGTGTAGTACAACCAGATGGTCATCTTTGGTCATCACCAGATCTTGTTCTAAATAATCAGCCCCTTGGGCATAGGCCATTGCCTTGGATGGCAAGGAGTGCTCAGGTAGGTATCCGCTCGCCCCGCGATGGGCGATAACCACTTTATCGGCAGCCTGAGCGCTCATCGCCAGAGTTCCGCTTAGCAGCAGGCCCGCCATAATAGTATTGAGTCGTAGGTTCATGGTTTTCCCTTATTATTTTCCACGCCCGTTTTGCTTCGCACTGCATTTTATTGATATGTAGATTGAATAAATTAGGCGCTACCGAGGTAAAAAAAGGCCGCGACGCAAGGAGTTACGACGCGGCCTAATGAAACATATTAATAGTTAGTTTCCGCGGTTTGCCGCGATCTGTTCGTGATGTTTCTTCTCGTTGATCATCACGATTAACAGCAGGATAACGGCCAGAATGCTACCGCCAATCATCACCATAAAGCCGCCGTCCCAGCCGAAGAAGTCAACGGTGTAGCCCACGATGGCGCTAGCAGCAACGGAGCCGCCAAGGTAACCAAACAGACCGGTAAATCCGGCTGCGGTACCCGCCGCTTTCTTCGGTGCCAGTTCAAGCGCGTGCAGGCCGATCAGCATCACAGGACCGTAGATCAGGAAGCCGATGATGATCATACAAGCCATATCGACGCCAGGGTTACCGGCCGGGTTCATCCAGTAGACGATGGTGGCGATGGTCACCAGCACCATGAAGAACACGCCTGTTGCGCCACGGTTGCCGCGGAAGACTTTATCCGACATCCAGCCACACAGCAGGGTGCCCGGAATGCCCGCGTATTCATACAGGAAGTAAGCCCAAGAGGATTTATCCAGCGCGAAGTGTTTCACTTCTTTCAGGTACGTTGGTGACCAGTCCAAAATGCCATAGCGCAGCAGATAAACAAACACGTTAGCGATAGCGATGTACCACAGCAGTTTGTTTGGCAGCACGTACTGCATGAAGATTTGTTTTGCGGTCAGTTCTTCTTCTGCTTTTTCACTGTAATCATCTGGATAGTCGTTTTTATATTCTTCAATCGGTGGCAGGCCACAAGACTGAGGAGTATCACGCATCAGACCAAAAGCGATCAGAGCCACTAAGATCGCGGCGATAGCCGGCATATAGAGTGCGGCGTGCCAGTCGTTAAACCACGCCATACCCAGCAGGAACAGCAGTGGAGGTAAACCGCCACCCACGTTATGGGCACAGTTCCAGACCGAAACGATACTGCCGCGCTCTTTCTGCGACCACCAGTGAACCATGGTTCGGCCACACGGAGGCCATCCCATTCCTTGGAACCAGCCACACAGGAACAGCAGCACGAACATCACTGCGATGCTTGATGTAGCCCACGGCACAAAGCCCATGAACAGCATGACGGCGGCCGCCAAGATCAAACCCGCAGGTAAGAAGACGCGTGGGTTGGAGCGGTCGGAGACCGAGCCCATGATAAATTTGGAAAAACCGTAGGCGATGGAGATACCTGAAAGCGCAAAACCTAGGTCGCCACGAGAGAAGCCTTGCTCGATGAGGTAAGGCATGGCCAGAGTAAAGTTTTTACGCACCAGATAGTAGGCCGCGTAACCGAAGAAGATCCCCATGAAGATCTGCCAACGTAAGCGACGATAGGTCGGATCGACCTGCGCGTCAGGCAGTCGCTTGACGTGCGCTGCGGGTTTAAAAATGCTTAACATATAGATATGCCTCCGATGGCTTTCTCATTCTTTTGTGTTTCCTTTATCGATTCCCCAGTGAGTTCGGTAAAGGTCTGCTGTGCGCCTATGATAAATAGAACAGCAATGTTTTAATTGTTGTGCCGTTTTCCATTCAGCAAAGTGTGTTCCATTTTCTTTTTCGAGCGTAGGGTATTCAAACGCGCATTTCTTTACTGTGAGAGATCGCTCAAATTGTTACAGTTTTATGAATGCGATGCTGATTTTGAGCGGTTAGTTAATTTTTTGAAACCAAAAATCATACTATCCCAGTGATAATGATCACAAAAATGGTTAAATGCGCGCTAATCACTTTCGTTTTGTGCGCGTATTTGCTCCTTATCAAACAATTTCTGTGTGGGTTATGTCTTAATAGCCTTAATCGTTTTATCCGCATATTCATTGTTGTGAAAAGGTCGGGAGCCATTCATGTTACAAAGCCCAGCGACACAAGAGACTGATGTCATCATCATCGGGGGCGGTGCTACCGGTGCAGGGATTGCACGCGACTGCGCACGGCGTGGCCTACGCTGCATTTTATTGGAACGTCACGATATTGCCACGGGAGCAACCGGTCGTAACCATGGCTTATTGCACAGCGGTGCGCGTTATGCGGTAACCGATGGCGAATCCGCGCGTGAATGTATTGAAGAAAATAAAATTCTTAAGCGGATTGCTCGCCATTGCGTAGAACGTTCTGACGGGCTTTTTATCACGCTTCCTGAAGACGATTTGGGTTTTCAGTCTGGCTTTATTGAAGCCTGCCAAAAAGCGGGTATTGATGCACAGGCCATCGATCCGAAAGAAGCACTACGGCTTGAGCCTGCGGCAAACCCAGCGTTGATTGGTGCGGTACGCGTTCCTGATGGCACTGTCGATCCTTTCCGTTTAACCGCAGCGAACATGTTGGATGCTCGTGAGCATGGAGCACAAGTACTGACCTATCATGAAGTTAGCGGTTTGTTACGCCATGGTGATCGGATTACCGGCGTGCGCGTTATCGACCATAAATCCCGTGAAAGTTATGAAATTCACGCACAGATCGTGGTGAATGCAGCAGGGATCTGGGGGCAACATATTGCCGAATACGCGGATCTCCGCGTACGTATGTTCCCAGCTAAAGGCGCGTTGCTGATCCTAGGGCATCGTATTAACAACATGGTGATCAACCGTTGTCGTAAGCCCGCTGACGCCGATATTTTGGTGCCTGGTGATACTATTTCGCTGATCGGAACTACATCCACGCATATCGATTACGATCAAATCGACAATATGATCGTAACGCCAGAAGAGGTGGATATTCTGATCCGAGAAGGTGAAAAACTCTCACCTAAGCTGGCAAGAACCCGTATTTTGCGTGCTTATGCAGGTGTGCGTCCATTGGTGGCGAGCGATGACGATCCGAGCGGACGCAACGTTAGTCGTGGCATTGTTTTACTCGATCACGCGGTGCGCGATGGTTTGGAAGGCTTTATCACCATTACCGGTGGCAAGCTGATGACCTATCGTCTAATGGCGGAATGGGCTACAGATAAAGTCTGCGAAAAATTGGGCATCACGGCCGCTTGCACCACGGCGACAGAGGCATTACCCGGTTCTCAACATTCTGCAGAAGAGACGCTGCGCAAGGTGATTTCACTGCCGGCGACGATCCGTGGTTCCGCGGTGTATCGGCATGGCGATCGCGCCGATCGCATGCTGGCAGGGGATCGTTTGAGCAACAGTCTGGTGTGTGAGTGCGAAGCGGTCACCGCGGGTGAAGTACGCTATGCGGTTGATTCTCTGACGGTGAACAATTTGGTCGATCTACGTCGCCGTACGCGAGTGGGGATGGGCACCTGTCAGGGTGAGCTATGCGCTTGTCGAGCCGCTGGATTACTCAACCGCTTTAAAGTCACCACGCCAAAACAGTCTATCGATCAACTGTCTCATTTCCTTAATGAACGCTGGAAAGGCGTACGTCCGATAGCGTGGGGCGATGCGCTACGTGAAAGCGAGTTTACCGCTTGGGTTTACCAAGGTTTATGTGGCATGGAAGCACCTGAGGTGAACCAGAGTGTTCAGGAGAATGACAATGAAATTTGATACGGTAATGATCGGTGGTGGCTTAGCTGGGTTGTTGTGTGGCATTCGTTTGGCTGAAGCGGGACAAAAGTGTGCGATCGTTAGCTCCGGTCAAAGTGCGCTGCATTTCTCCTCTGGCTCCTTGGACTTACTCTGCCAACTGCCAGACGGCAGCCCTGTAGAACAGCCGTTTGCGGCGCTAGAAGCGCTGTCAGTGCAGGCTCCTCAACATCCTTACAGCCTGATGGGACACGATGCCGTGGTTCGTTATGCGGCTGAGTCAGAGCGTTTGTTAGAACGCAGTGGGCTGGCGCTGGTGGGAAGTTGCCAACAGAATCATTTACGTGTGACCCCGCTAGGGACCCGCCGCACCACTTGGCTGAGCCCGAATGAAGTTCCAGTGAGTGCTCTAGAGGAACCTCTGCCGTGGAAACGTGTATTGGTGGCGGGCATTGAGGGATTCCTCGATTTCCAACCGCACTTGGTGGCCAACTCTTTGGCAGAGCAGGGCATTGAAACCAAAATTGCTGAGCTGACGCTGCCCGCACTCGATCGTTTGCGTAATAACCCAAGTGAATTCCGTGCGGTGAATATTGCCCGCGTGCTGGATTTACCTGATAACCAACAGCTTCTGATCGAAGAGCTAAACCGTTTAGCTCAGCAGGTTGACGCTATCATCATGCCAGCCTGTGTCGGCATGGAGCAGGCTGACGCGCTAGAGCACCTACGTTCGCGGGTGAAAACGCCGTTGCTGCTATTGCCAACCTTACCGCCTTCTGTGCTGGGTATGCGTTTGCACCATCTATTACGCCGTCGTTTTCAGGCGTTGGGCGGCGTGATCATGCCTGGTGATGCGGTGCTAAGAGCCGATCTGGACGAGGGTAAAGAGGTTAGAATTTATACGCGTAACCATACCGATATTCCTCTGCGTGCCCACAACGTCGTGCTCGCCAGCGGAAGTTTCTTTAGCAACGGTTTAAAAGCGGATTTCAATGGCGTTACTGAGCCCGTATTTGGTTTAGACGTGATTAGCGAAAGTGCCCGAGCAAACTGGAGTCAGGAGAATATGTTTGCCCCCCAACCTTATTTACAGTTTGGGGTGAAAACGGATTCACAGCTACGGCCAACGATTGATGGCCAGCCGGTGAGTAATCTGCGTGTTATTGGCGCGGTTTTAGGCGGCTATGATCCTATTCAACAAGGCTGTGGGGCTGGTGTGTCAATGTTGACGGCCTTGCATGCGGCAGAACTTATTTTGGCTAAGGCGGAGGGCGCGCTATGAGCCTACTTGCAGATAACAGTTTCGAGAATTGCATTAAATGCACCGTGTGTACCACCTATTGTCCGGTCGCGAAGGTCAACCCGAACTACCCTGGGCCGAAACAGGCAGGGCCAGACGGCGAGCGTCTGCGCTTAAAAGATCCCCTGCTTTATGATGATGCACTGAAATATTGTACCAACTGTAAGCGTTGTGAGGTCGCCTGTCCGTCAGACGTGAAAATCGGCGATATCATTCAGCGTGCTAAAGCGAATTACAGCCAACATAAACCCACGCTGCGCGATGCTATTCTGAGCCATACCGATTTGATGGGGACATTATCCACGCCGTTCGCCCCGATTGTGAATATGACCACAGGCCTTAAACCAGTACGTAAATTGCTGGATAAGGCGCTGAAAATCGATCACCGCCGTGAGCTGCCAAAATACTCACTGGGTACATTCCGCCACTGGTATAAGAAACAGGCGGCAGAGCAGACCAAATTTGCAGATCAGGTCGCGTTCTTCCACGGCTGCTTTGTTAACTATAACCATCCTCAACTGGGTAAAGATCTGGTGAGCGTATTTAACGCGATGGGGATTGGTGTACAGCTGTTGAAGCGTGAGAAATGCTGCGGTGTTCCTTTGATCGCTAATGGTTTTATTGAGCAGGCGAAAAAGCAGGCGCGCGTGAATGCTGAATCATTGACCGATGCCGTGATCGGGAAAGGGATCCCAGTGGTGGCGACCTCTTCTACCTGTGCGTTCACCATTCGTGATGAATACCCACATGTGCTGGATGTAGATACTACGCAGGTGCGCGAACACGTAGAGCTAGCAACGCGCTATCTTTATCGCATGTTAGACGGCGGGCGTGAACTGAAGCTCAAAAGCACGCCGATGAAAATCGCCTATCACACGCCGTGCCACATGGAAAAAATGGGCTGGACTCCGTATACGTTGGCCTTGTTGCAGATGATCCCCGGTGTTGAGCTAACGGTTCTCGACTCTCAATGCTGTGGTATTGCAGGCACCTATGGTTTCAAAAAAGAAAACTATGAGACGTCACAGGGAATTGGCGCAGGCCTGTTCCGCCAGATTGAGGAGAGCGGTGTCGATTTAGTGGTGACCGACTGTGAAACCTGTAAGTGGCAAATAGAGATGTCGACAAGTAAGAAGTGTGAGCATCCCATTTCGTTGTTGGCGAGGGCATTAGCTTAAGATTTTATCTGCTGATATTTTGCGGTTGCGGTGTAAGGTTTAGACCGCCTATTAGTAACCGTTTTTGCATATAACCTCAGTCGAAGGCGTCCGATGAGAGCCCCATTGCGTGGGGCTCTCAACTTTTGCGCTTTAATCCGCTCCCATCCAGAGCGCCCCAAACTCCGTCGGTACATCCTTGTACCGGCGGCTCTCCCTACCAAGGCTTAAACTTTTAAACGGTAAAAACAAAGACAAAGCAATATTGTTTTGTCTTTATCGTATTTGAAAGAATGTACGCATGTTAGCGCCATCGGCAGGGATTTTGCTGGCTGACGAAATATTTAGTGTCTGTCACATAAACTCTGGAATAACAAAATCTGTGTTTCACAATAAAGTGATTTACGTTGCCTTAAAGCCGAAACAGGTGTGCATTTCGAGGCTGTTTGTGCCTATTTTTTGCAACAGGTTCCTTTTAAAAAATAGAGTTGCTATAAAGTCTGTACTGGAAGTGAACTTATTATAATTAATTCAACCCTACTAATAATAAAGGAACAACTATGTCTGGAATACGGCAACGTACTCTGGAGAGTATGCAGCAATTCTCCAGAGCGATGATCGGTGCAGTGTTGTTTTTGCCAGTAATTGGTTTAATTCTGGCGTTTAGCTCAATCTTAACTAACCCAACGCTTATTTCGGAAACGAGTTTTCTCCATCAAATAGGCCAGTTATTAGGTGACACCTTTTGGCCTCTTTTTGGTAATTTAGGTTTGCTTTTCTGTGTGGGTATTAGTTATGGATTAGCCAAAGATAAAAAAACAGAAGTCGCGCTGGTTTCTGTTATGTGCTTTATTATGTTTCTTGGCGCTAATCATTCTTGGCTTGAGCATACAAATGCGATAGCCGATAAAATAAATGGTGAGTATTATGGCACGGGGCAAACTCAATTATTGGGTTTTGTCGTTGTCGATATGGGGATATTTCTCGGTATTATTCTTGGCTGCACTATTGCTTGGGTACATAATAAAGTTTCATCAATAGAATTACCCGGTGCGCTCTCTATGTATGGCGGTGCAAAGCTGACTCTCATTGCGATGACACCGGTAGTGATTGTTTATGCTATCGCCTTCACGTGGTTCTGGCCAATAATGACTCACGGCATCACGGCGATGACTGGTTTTATGAAAAACGCAGGCGTTGCGGGTGTTTTTGTTTATGGTTTCTTTGAGAAGTTTTTAATCCCAACAGGTTTGCACCATTTTGTTTGGTCTCCTTTCCAGCTTACACAAATTGGGGGCTCGTTAACGGTAGATGGTCAAACGGTATCAGGTACACAGGCTATCTTCCTTGCCTATATGCGCCATCCTGACCTGACACCCGTCATGAACGATGCGCTACGTTTCTCTCAGCAAGGCATGACGACTATTTTTGGTTTGTCCGGTGCTGCTTTGGCTTTTTATCATACTGCAAAGCCTGAAAAGAAAATGCTTGCCAAGGCCGTTTTACTGCCCGCCATCATTACTTCGATTTTAACCGGTATTACCGAGCCTATTGAGTTTACATTCCTATTTATTTCTCCTCTGTTGTGGTTTATACACGCCACATTAACCGCTGCATCTCAGGCAATTTGTGATTTGTTAAGTGTGAGGCCATGGGGAGCGTCAGGGTTAATTGAATTCCTGGCCTATAACCTACCATTGCCTGTTTCATTAACACGCTGGCCACTCTATGTGTTAATCGGTATCGGTCAATTTATCGCGTATTACGTCATCTTCCGCACTATTGTGGTGAAATTAAAACTTAAAACGCCGGGTCGTGAAGATGACGACGAAGTGAAACTGTATAACAAGAAAGATTATCAAGAAAAAATACAGCAAGGTAAGAGCGGTAAGGAGACACAAGTCGGTGAAATTATTAAAGGGCTAGGCGGAAAACAGAACATTATCTCTATCGATAATTGTTTCACTCGCCTACGTGTAGCCATTCATGATTTAAACCTCGTAGATGATGCCGTATTGAAAACAACCGGCGCAAGTGGCGTGGTGCGAAACAGAAATGAAGTTCAGGTTATATATGGCGTCAAAGTTGGGCAGGTGCGTTCCAAAGTTGATACCTGGCTAGCGGATAACTAATTGTGGAGTATTTATGAAACTGACAGTATTGGGTGGCGGTGGTGTACGTTCCGCATTTTTGGCAAAATCTTTGGCTTATAATGCGCATCGGATTGGGTTGGAGAAAGTCGTTTTTCTCGATAGTTCAGAAGATAATCTGTCTATCTTTGGTGAGATCGCCCGTTATATTTTTGAAACTATCCGACCAGATATTGAATTTAGCTTAACGACCGATCCGGTGACCGCGTTGCAGGGAGCCAACTACGTGATTACCACATTACGAGTGGGCGGTGATGAAAGCCGTATCCGTGATGAGCGTATTGCGCTTGACCATAATACATTAGGGCAGGAAACCACGGGAGCGGGCGGTTTTGCGATGGCGATGCGCTCTATTCCTGCGATTTTGGATTACTGCTGGTTAATTGAAGAGCATGCGGCTTCTGATGCGATTTTGTTCAACTTTACCAACCCTTCTGGGCTGGTGACAGAGGCCATTATTAAATCCGGTTTTAAACGTCGCGTTTATGGGATTTGTGATGCTCCTTCAGAACTTATTCGTGAACTTCCGGCTATTTTGGACTGTGAGGAAAACGAATTACAGGTTGAATGCTATGGATTGAATCATTTCTCTTGGTTCACGCATTTCACCGTTCGTGGTGAAGACGTTACCGACCGACTGATTAACTCTCCGGATCTGTATAGCAAAACGGCGATGCAGTATTTTTCACCAGAACTGGTTCGTCTGTGTGATAAACAACTGCTGAATGAATACTTATATTATTACTATTACAAAGAAGAAGCCTTGCAGGCGATTAAAGACTCCGGTGAAACGAGAGGGGAACAGATTGCCCGCATCAACCATGAAATGCGTCAAGATCTGCGCCGTATCGATGTTAAAACGAATCCGGCCGAAGCCTTTGATATCTGGATGAGACATTATCTGCGCCGCGAAAATAGCTATATGCAAAATGAATCGCAGCAGGAGAAATTCCACACCAGAGAACCTCTGACGCTACAACAGTTTATCGAAGAGCCGGACAGTGGTGGTTATGCGGGTGTCGCATTAGATATTCTAGAAGCGGTAAACAGTAACACCACAAAACGAATTGTGGTTTCGATTTCAAACAACGATACGCTGGATTTCCTACGGCCTGATGATGTCATTGAAATTAGCTGCGATCTCAGTAAAGAAGGGTTAAAACCGGTTAAGCCAATTCATGTTCCAACCGCACAGAAAAATATGATTTCCTGTGTGAAAGAATATGAGCGTCTAGCGGTGGCCGCCATTTTAAATCAAGACAGAACGCTGGCGGTTAGAGCGTTAATGGCACACCCGCTAGTGGGTTCATGGTCATTGGCGGAGAAACTCGTGGCAGCCTATCTACAAGGGCCACAGTTCCAAAACTGGAAATAAAAAAGAGGCAGGGTACTCTGTGGTACCCTGCTTATCTTTGGTTAAACCACAGTTTGAGAAGATGCTCAAACCCTAGAATACAATAGCCAAAGAATGGATTTGACCAGTAGATATCATCATCATATTTTTGTGGGTCGTGGATAATAAATGAGATATCGGCGGCGTGCGCCAACGGACTCTCATGGTCGCCAGTAAAGCAGACAAGATCGATGTTCTTTTGCTCTAGTGCCTTCACCCAACTGAGTGCTGATGAACTTCTGCCTGATTTTGAAATAATCCAGACGGAATCAAATTTATTGGCATTCTTTTGTTCCAGAATTTCATAATCAGGCCATAGCGCCAAACTGGCATTGACTCCGGTAACCAGAAATTTATTGTAGATATATTGAGCGATGAGTTGGGAGAAACCGCTGCCGTGGATAAGAACCCTTTCTTTTGCTAACCGCTGTAAAATAGATTCTAATTTTTCCTGTGGCTGGATATTCATAAAGTTAACGTCATTAGTCACATCGAGTTTAGGCAGGGTGATATTAAACTTTATGAAATAGACCATTTCGAGCCAGCCGCTGAACTTAAGTTTTTTGGCTAGACGCACGAGAGTTGAAGGATTACTGTAGCATCTCTCGGCCACGCTACGTATACCTTCCTGAATACACTTTTCGGGATTAGCTTGGATATATTGAAGTACGCCAATTTCAGTGTTATTTAATACTGTGTCGCGAAATATGTTTTTTATATCCATTATATGCTCCTATTGTGTTGGAAAGAGATTAACATAGTTAGATATGAATATCTGAATGTCTAATAGATAAATTTTTTATATATGTTAGCGCTTGTTGTGAAAACATTAAACGAAAATAAATCAGTGGAATATAATCACATGGAAAAAAACTTGGCTACACTCGGCTCTACATTTTTTTTATGGGGACTGATCACTGCCATTAACAGCACGCTAGTCTTGTTTTTCTATCACTATTTTAACCTATCGTGGCCTCAGGCCATGTTGATTAATGTCCTTTTTTATGTGGCTCCTTTTGTGACCTGTTTACCCTGTTCTTCGTTGATAGCTTCTCTGGGATATCGCTACGTTTTACGAGCTTCATTGGGCCTGGTGATGGGCGGGTGTCTATTGCTGAGTTATGCATTAAGTCAATATTTCCTTTCACTTTCCATGTGCGCAGTTTTTGTGATTGCAACGGGGGTGGCGGCGTTGCAAGTGGTCGCAAACCCTTACCTCACCTTACTGAGTAAAGAACATAAGCGGGTGGGCAACCTGAGTCTTGCATCGGCAGTTAATTCTTTAGGAACAACATTAGCCCCACTATGTATTGCTTTCGCTCTACAGTATTCCCCCATTGATTATGTCAGCCACAAAGAACCCATCAGATGGATTTGGCTGGGGCTGGCGATATTCTCTGGCATGCTGATAATGATCACTTTCTTGATCAAAATTCCCGATGTGATGCAACCCAAATCAATAGAGCGGAAGTTTGTCCAACTTTGGCAAAATAAAGGTTTTGTTTTTTCCGCCTGCGCTATATTTACCTATGTAGGTGTTGAGGTCACTTTAGGTACTAATACTATTAGCTATCTCACTTCAATAGGTCAGTGGGATGCGGAAGTCGCTATTTCATTAATCTCTTTTTACTGGGGAGGCGCTTTAATTGGTCGTTTTCTCTTTGGTTTTCTTGCCCATAAAGTTAGCCTGCGAAAAGCTTTTTTTACGGTAACCATCACTTCTGCTTTACTCGTATTTTTAGCAATAGTGTTGAATAACACCATCGGCGGATATTTATTACTGTTGATTGGTTTCGCTAATTCAATTATGTATCCTATTATTTTCAGCCACAGTATGAAGACGGTGCCCCAGCTAGCCAATTTGGCCGCAGGTATTTTAATCATGGCAGGAATTGGCGGCGCCGTTGTGCCTTATCTGCAGGCCATGCTGGTAGAAATTATCGCGCTACGGTTTAGCTTCTTATTGCCGTTCGCACTTTATCTGCTATTGGCATGCTGGGGAGCAAAATATCTAGATTCACAGTCACCTTCGGCGACGGGTAACTGATGAAAATCTAGCCAGTGGATTGGCTAGATTTTAACTGTGGATTGCGTTCTGTTTCCTCCATTTCTTTTTCGCTCACCACAATTCTTGTGATCTCTGCCTAGTTTTGGGAACGTTCCCGTTCCATAAAAAGAGAAGAGTGGCTACGCTTTAAACAGCCAGATGTTTATGGATCGAATGATTGAGATCCGCGTTACTCTTAAACCAGAACGAATCTACAGGTACTCATTATGAGCAAGGTAAAACAAGATCAGGTTGATCGGCTGATTACGTTGGTGGGCGGGCGCGGAAATATCGCCACTGTCAGCCATTGTCTTACCCGATTGCGCTTTGTATTGAACGATCCGGCGTTAGCTTCGCCCAAAAAAATTGAAGAGCTGCCGATGGTGAAGGGTTGTTTCACCAATGCTGGGCAGTTTCAGGTCGTTATCGGCATGGACGTCGGTGATTGGTATCAGGCGTTGATCAGCACCGCACATGTGGATGCGAGCGACAAAGAGCAGGCAAAAAAAGCAGCTCGGCAGAATATGAGCTGGTGGGAAATTGCGATCTCTCACTTTGCCGAGATCTTTTTCCCACTGTTACCCGCGCTGATTAGCGGTGGTTTGATTTTGGGATTCCGCAATGTGATCGGTGATATTCCGCTGGTCGATGGGCAACCGCTAACGGCGTTACACCCTGCCTGGAAAACGATTTACGATTTCCTGTGGTTATTGGGCGAAGCCATTTTCTTCTATTTACCGGTTGGCGTCTGTTGGTCGACGGTGAAGAAAATGGGCGGCACGCCCATTCTTGGCATCGTTTTGGGGGTCACTCTGGTTTCCCCACAGTTGATGAACTCTTACATGCTAGGCCAGCAGTTGCCCGACGTGTGGAATTTCGGCTGGTTTACTATTGAGAAAGTGGGTTATCAGGCGCAGGTTATTCCTTCCATGCTGGCTGGTTTAGCACTGGGATGGATTGAAACTCGACTGAAACGTTTAATTCCAGACTATCTCTATCTGGTGGTGGTTCCGGTTACTTCATTGCTGCTGGCGGTATTCTTAGCTCATACCCTGATCGGGCCGTTTGGCCGCATGATTGGCGACGGCGTGGCGTGGTGCGTGAAGTCGGTCATGACGGGCAGTTTTGCCCCTATCGGTGCTGCGCTGTTTGGTTTCTTATATGCGCCGTTGGTGGTGACCGGCGTGCATCAAACGACGTTGGCGATCGATATGCAGATGGTGCAGAGCATGGGCGGAACGCCGGTGTGGCCAATTATCGCACTGTCTAATATTGCGCAGGCCTCTGCGGTATTAGCGATTATTTTTGTCAGTCGCAAAGCCAATGAACGAGAAATCTCTGTGCCAGCCGCTATCTCTGCTTACCTCGGCGTGACCGAACCTGCCATGTACGGTATCAACCTTAAATATCGTTTCCCAATGCTGTGCGCGATGATCGGCGGTGCCTGCGCAGGTCTGATTTGTGGGCTATTTGGCGTGATGGCTAACGGGATTGGCGTTGGGGGCTTGCCTGGCATTCTGTCTATCCAGCCGCGCTTCTGGGGGATCTATGCGGTAGCGATGGTGGTTGCGGTCGTTGTGCCTTTGGTTCTGACTATCTTGGTTTACAAGCGCAAAGAAAAACGCGGCGAGCTGCCGGTATAACGAACTGCTATCTCTTCGTATTTCGTATGCGGAGGGCTGAATAATAGGAATATAACGATGAGTGAAACACTTCCGTGGTGGCAAAACGGGGTGATTTATCAAATCTACCCAAAAAGCTTTCAAGACAGTACTGGCAGCGGCACTGGCGATCTTAACGGCATTATCAGTCGCCTAGACTATCTTGAAAAACTCGGCGTGAGTGCGCTGTGGCTGACGCCGGTATATCCGTCACCGCAGATCGATAATGGCTATGATGTGGCGGATTACTGCGCGATTAACCCTGATTACGGCACGATGGCTGACTTTGAACGCTTGGTGGAACAGGCTCATCAACGTGGAATGCGGATTGTGATGGATATGGTATTTAACCATACCTCAACTCAGCATCCGTGGTTTGTGGCGGCGCAAGACCCAGCGAACGAAAAGCACCATTTTTATATTTGGCGCGATGGTAAAGCAGATGCGCTGCCAAATAACTGGCGCTCAAAATTTGGGGGGGATGCTTGGCAATGGTCTGAAAGCGCAGGTCAGTATTATCTGCATCTGTTTGCGCCTGAGCAGGCGGACTTAAATTGGGAGCACCCGCCGGTACGTGAAGCGTTGAAATCGGTGTGTCATTTCTGGGCTGACAAGGGCGTGGATGGCTTGCGATTAGATGTCATTAATCTGGTGTCCAAGCAGCAAGACTTCCCCGATGATTTACAGGGTGATGGCCGCCGTTTTTACACCGATGGCCCAAGAATTCATGAGTTTCTTGGCGAATTTGGACGTGATGTATTTAAACCTCGTGGGCTTATGACGGTCGGTGAGATGTCGTCAACTCAGCTTGAGCACTGCCAGCGCTATGCGGCGCTAGACGGCAGCGAGCTATCGATGACCTTTAATTTTCACCATCTCAAAGTTGATTATCCCGGCGGGGAGAAATGGACGTTAGCGCGTCCAGACTTTATCGAGCTGAAGAAGATCTTTGCCTATTGGCAGCAGGGAATGCACAACAAAGCGTGGAATGCGCTGTTTTGGTGTAATCACGATCAGCCGCGTATTGTTTCTCGTTTTGGCGACGAAGGCGAGCTGCGCGTGACTGCTGCAAAAATGTTGGCGATGGTTTTACATGGTATGCAGGGAACACCGTATATTTTTCAGGGCGAAGAGATTGGTATGACCAATCCGGGCTTTACGCGTATTGAGCAGTATCGAGACGTAGAAAGCCTGAATATGTTCCGTGAGCTGAGCGCGCAGGGGCGTGAGAGCGCCGAGCTGTTGGCGATTTTAGCCACTAAATCGCGCGATAATAGTCGTACGCCGATGCAGTGGAGCGCCGATAAAAATGCCGGGTTTACTCAAGGCACTCCGTGGATTGAGCCCGCAGGTAACTTCGCCGAAATTAACGCGCAAGCCGCAGTCGCGGACAAAGATTCGGTTTATTACTGCTATCAGGCACTCATTGAGCTTCGCAAGCAATTGCCTTTACTGACATATGGCGACTATGTTGATCTGCTGCCGGAGCATCCATCATTGTGGTGCTATCGTCGCAGCTATCAGGGCCGTGCGCTGTATATTTTGGCCAACCTCAGTGCTCAGCCGCAGTCATTAACGTCGGAGCTGACGTTGCCAGAGCAGGGCGGCATGCTCATGAGCAATTATCCGCAACAGGATGATATTCCCGCTCTATTGCGACCCTATGAAAGTATCTATTGGTTGATGTGAGAAAAGTCGTTTTTTTGGTCCCCCTGTGAAGGGGGATTTTTTTGGGGGAACTATAAGCCAAATTGTGGTTAGTACCTCGTTTCAGCGGTTTCTCTAGAGATATAATAAAACAATGTTTCAAAATAATTTGAATATGACATTGAGGAACTTATGATCACCGGGAATGTTAACCATTTAGCGTTGCTGCCTTATCTCCCTGCTAAGTTAAAGCAGGCTATTCAGTATGTTATGGAAAATATCAACGTCGATTCGGCGTTAGGTCGATTTGATATCGATGGTGAAAACCAGTTTGTGATGGTTTTTAATGATGCAACGTCTCCGGCAGAAGAACGTCGTCAGGAATATCATGGGCGCTATTTAGATATTCAGATTGTGCTCGCCGGACAGGAAAAGATGACCTTTAGCAATTTGGCTGCTCCAGAGGGGCAGGGGGAATGGCTAGAGGGGAGCGACATTGCGTTTTTACCGCTGGATCAGCAGGGGCTTGAAGAGAAAAGCATTATTATGAACCCAGGCGATTTTGTGGTGTTCTATCCTGGAGAGCTACACAAACCAATGTGTTCACCAGGCGACAATGCGCCAGTCAAGAAGGCAGTCGTGAAGATTTTAGTTAACTGATTTTGATGAAGTCGGTTAGTGATTCATCGCAACCCGAGCAGCGGTTGCGATGATTAATCGTTGATGCAAACGCCACTATAGCAGCGTGTATTTGTCGATATTGGTAAGAAAACCACGTATTCGCTCATCGCCATACTTAAACAGTGAAACAATTTCCTGTACCGCTTTACCGTTACGATCTTTACTCCATGCCAGAGACAAAGGCGATGGTTGGCGTTTGTTTTCGACATCTCGCGTTAGCAATTGCCCCCGCTCAATAAACGGTTGGCAAATATTTTTCGGTAAAAATCCCACCCCAAGGCCATCTAGGTGGCACTCAAGCTTGGTCTGCATATCTGGAACCTTAATCTCTTTTTGTCCCGGTAATAGCCAAGCAATACGCTTAGTTAAATTTCGCGAAGTGTCTTCGATATTAATGGCGGGGTATCCGCGCAAGAGCGTATTCGTTAAAGGACCTGAACTTGCGGCTAATGGATGGTGAGGGGCGAGTACAAAGACCCAGCTCACTTCGCCAAATGGTAGGGTGCGGATTGAATTGGAGAGGGATTCAGAGCCTGTCACACCAATGGCGAGTTGGAAATCATCGTAAAGCATGGCATCCCAGACGCCCATATAAACCTGACGCGAAAGTTGGAACTGGGTGAAAGGAAAACGTTGATTCAGCCATGTCAGCAGTTTTGCCGCTGATGACGCATTATAAAGCAGATTATTGACCACGATATTGACCTGCCGTTCAACGCCGTCGTTCACCTGACTTAGTTCGTCGGGCATGGCGTCGATCCAACTTAGCCATTGGTGGCAACGTTCCAGTAAATGCGTTCCCGCAGGTGTAAGACTGACGGTGCGTGTGGTGCGCAGAAATAGCTGCGTTCCCAGACTTTCTTCCAGCGTTTTAATGCGATAGCTGATGGCTGCAGGCGTTTTATGTAGGCATTCCGCAGCTTTGGAGAAGCTACGTGTTTCAGCCACCCGAATAAAAGTGCGGAGCGTTTCTTGATCAAACATTCTATTCAACCCTCCGTAGATGAGCATATTGCCAGCGCAGAGTGAGATCCATTCCCAACAAAGTGTCCGCTCCCGAAGTATGTCCATGATGCAGCATGCTTTCAAGTGAGCGTTCGATACCCTGTGAGCCACATGCGAGTCGGCGTAGAAGCGTGTGTAGGGTGGTGCTGAAATAACCGCGTCTTGCATAGTTAAGATAGCTGGCGCTGACGCTTGTGGTTAATGTTGTCAGCTGCTTTTCGTCGGGAAGGAGTGAAGGCAACTGAGCGGTGTAAGACGTGGCGTGAAGAACGGCCATCATACCTACCAACATGTCATCGCCGCTTGGGGTTAAGCCGGGACCTAAGCCAATAATAGAACGCCAATCTGGGGCGAGGCCCTGCGCCCAGCGAGAAAGCTGTGTTTCGAAAATTTGGAGATAGGGTGATGTCGAGTGAGATATCTGATTGAGCGGCCCACAGAGCCCGGTCGCTTTGCTATAACGCGTCAGATATTGTCCAAGACGCTGCGGCGCTATCTGTAGCGTATCAGGCATGCGCAAACAGAGCGTACGCCGTGGTTTGAGTAATTGAAAATAAGGAGTATGCAAACCACCGTTCATGGCTGTCAGGCGGGTTTCAGGCTCCAAAAACTGGGCGAGTCGGTCAAAGTCAGCGCAGCGTATGACCCATCCCATCGGGCTAATACCCTGTCCATAGCGGTGTAGCGTTAACAATTGATGTGATGCATTACGTAGATTGATGGCGTGATTGAACCGATTTTCACATATCCAGACGCCACTTATTGGCGGTAGGCAATCACTGGCGGCTATCTAGCGCTTGTTCAAAACAAGGCAATGGTGCCCGAACGGTGCCTGCGCCGACCTGACCAATGCCTGCTTCGCGATGGGCAATACCGGTATTGATGAGCGGAGTGATCCCGGTTTCGACGACGCGACGAATATCTAAACCTAAGCATGCGCCTTGGAAATTCCAGGATGGAATTTGCAGCAGCGGATTATGCTGCAAATAGATTTCACTCATTTCTTCAGAGGTTTCTTGCGCTGCGTCCATGCCGCCAGCGCCGACAAACCGCGTGACGCCTGGTGCTGCAATCATCGCTGCACCGCCGATGCCAAAGGTTTCAGTGATGGCGCTATCGCCGATATCGGGGTTAGCGTCATCTTGGCTAAAGCCGGTGAAGAACAGTCCTTGAGGCGTATTGACCGGCGCAGTAAACCAACGATCGCCCAGCCCACTTACGCGAATGCCGAAGTCTCGGCCATTACGTGTCATTGCTGTCACAATGGAACCTGCTTTGATTTCTGCGGCGGCATCCATCACGGCTTTGCAATAAGCCATGGCGAGGTTCAAGAAGAACTGATCGGTTACGCTAAGGAACTGTAAGACTTCACCCAGCCGTGCTTTATCGTCGTTTTGTAGCGCAATTTTAGGCGCCAGCGTGCGCATCAGCAGCGCAGAGGCGGCAATGTTACGCTGGTGGAATTCATCTCCCATCGTGATGGCCTGCGCCATCAGCGCACTGAGATCGATGCCGTTTTCGGTTTCACTCAGCGCCTGTTGCAACACCGGAGCTAAAGTATCTCGCATCCAACGCAGGCGGCGTTGAACGTCTTCGCCATAGGCACCGAAACGCATCACCTTGCCAATGCCTTCATTCAAATTACAGTAGGCACTGTTGCCATGTGTATGATTTTTGACTTCAAGCACTGGCATATTGGCGGAGGTGATCCCTCCCATTGGGCCGACGGCGTTAACATGATGGCAAGGGATAAACGTGATCTCTCCTGCTTCGAGCAGAGCATGAGCCTGCTGTTCATTCTGAGCCCAGCCTTCATAGAGGCATGCACCGAGGCATGCTCCACGCATCGGCCCCGTCATATCCTGCCATTCAATCGGTGGTCCGGCGTGCAGTAAGGTTTTCCCCTGACGTAGCGCTGGAATAACGTCTTTCGCCAAATGAACACCGGTCCAGAATGGGCGGGCTTCTTTAATGCGTGCCACGATCGCCTCATTGGCGTGCGTAATAGATGAGTACATAGCAGACCTCTTAATGTAGTTGTTTTAGCAAACTGGCTAAATGAGCGTTGCCGCCCGCGATGGGGGCCCATTGGTAATGCACCACAGGGCAGCCGGTGCTTTGCAAATCCTGAGCAAAACTGCGCAGGCCTGCGTTGATGACTTTGATGCCATCCAGCAGTGGAGCACGGGGATAATGAGGTGTCTCTGGTACGCGGACGATCAGATGGTGAGCCAATAACACGGCTTCCTGTAGCGTGTTCATCACGACAATATCGCCGTTGATGAGCGTGTCGATCTGCTCAGCGCGCGGCTGAGGATCTTTCTGAGTTCCGGTGACCGTTGCGATGACGACTAATGGATTTTCAGCGCCGCGTGCTGCGCGTACTTTGTTTACTGCTTCCAGAACTGCGCTGGCAGGATCGGCGCATGCACCATAGCCCAGCACAACGTCGACCATCAGCACGCCAATTTCTGGCTGGTGGGCAATTTTTTGGATCTCAAGCGAGCGGCTAGTTGGGTCGATCATTGGGTGTGGACGCCCAACGGTGTAAGCATCATCACCCAAATCGATGATGGTATGTCCTTGGGCGTGCAGCATAATGCCACGCTCATGCTTGCCATCGGCAGTGACGTTAATCTGCTCTGCCAACAACATTGCGGCTTCCGCCGCCAGCGTGCCACCGGCATAGAGTCCAAGGATTTTCTTGCCTACCACGCTAGACTGTGCGGCGGCGATTTCCTCTACGCTAGCCAGCATAACGGCAAGGTGAGCGGCTTCCGCTAATGAGCTGGCTAGCCAAACATTCCCTTCGTGTTTCTGTTCGGGTTTACTGCCTAAAAAGAGCGCGACCACCGGTTTTGCCACGGCTTGCATGGCGCTAACCACCTGCTTACGCACACTTTCCGCTGGAGGTTTAGATACAAAGGCGAGTACTTTGCTTTGTTCATCTCTGGCAAGGATTTCTAGTGCGCTTAGGGCACTGATGCCGCCAATCGCCTCGCTGAGATCGCGACCGCCAAGGCCCAGTGCATGTGTTACCCCATGGCCGAGCAATGCGATTTGCGACGTGAGTTCTTGAATACCCGTGCCGGATGCGCCAATCACCCCGATAGATCCTTTGGGCAGCACGTTAGCGAAGGCTAAAGGTGCGCCTGCCACCATGGCGGTACCGCAATCTGGCCCCATCACCAGCAACCCTTTTTCCCGAGCGGTTTGCTTAAGTGCGAGCTCTTGTTCAACCGGCACGTTATCGGAGAACAACATAACGTTTTTGCCGTTTTCTAACCCTTGACGGGCTAGGTCGTTAGCGTATTCACCCGCGACGGAGATGAGTAACAGATTGGCATCAGGAAGCTTTTGCAGCGCACTTTCCCAACGACGAACCTTTTGCAAGTGTTGCCCACTGGCCTGTCCTTGAGCGATAGCGCTCAACTCAGTTTCCAACTGGCGGCTGATGAGCTGGGCAATATCTGGAACCTCTGCGTGAGTCCGTATTGCTACGCAGATATCGTTTGGCGTGGCGCTGGCAAAGCTTTCATGCCAGAAGCCCGTCGTCTCCAGCAGTGATTTGTTCGCTGGAGTGCCCATCATGACGGAAACCTCATCCACCTGAGGTGATTCACTGAGCTTACGTGATATCAGCATCAGACTTACGGAGTCCTGAAAACTGCCTTTTTTTACAGATGCATAAATCATTTTAATTCCCTCGGATTATTTCTTTTCTTTCAGGAACAACATGCCGCACAGGCCAATGACCAAGAGGGCTGCTGATACGTAGAAACTGGAGGCTAAACTGCCGGTGAGATCGCGAGCGGCACCCGCGATGATCGGCGCCAAAATAGAGGAACTCATGCCGATAAAGTTGAATAAACCGAAGGCGGTACTGTAGTTATTTTCGTCTACGCTATCGGCCACTAAAGCCACCAGAACTGGGTCGAGCGCGAGCTTGCCAACCAAACCGTAGATACATAGCGCTGCAATAACGCCGCCCATGGTCGGCATCCAAACGATGGAGAGCATGCTCAGAATGGCGAGTGGAACCAGAATCAAAATGAGCGGTTTACGTTTGCCTAAACGGTCTGAAATGGTTGAGAACAGCAGAGCGCCAGGAATCGAAATTCACGCCACCAACGACGAGATAAAGCCAGTTGCGCTGCCAGGGATCCCGCGTTCGCTTTGAAGGTAATAGGGCAGCCATGTCAGGATGACGAAGAAGCCAAACAGGCTGCAGAACACCATCAGATAGACCAACAGCAGGTTGCGGTTTTTCAGCAAATCACTGAATTTGCCTTTTTTAACCGCGACGCCATCGGCGGTGACAGCACTGCGTTTCTTTTCTTTAACGAAGAACCAGATAGCTAAGCCGGTTAGGATGCTTGGCACGGCCATCGCGTAAAACGGCATTCTCCAACTGTGGCCCTGATCGTAAACAAGCCAGCTTGATGACATCAGTCCAAGAGCAATACCGAATGCCATACCGCTGTTAATGATGGCGCTGCCCAGAGAACGATATTTCTTAGGAATTTGTTCAGAAGATAAACCATATTGAGGGCCGTAATAAGTCCCTTCTCCAGCACCGGTAACGACGCGAGAAAATAGTAGCGTGGTCCACGTTTTCGCCCATCCGGTGACGGCGGTGAAAATGCCAAATAATAAAAACCCAGGGACTAATACTTTTTTCTTACCGATTTTGTCGCCTAGAATTCCTGCTGGGACTTGCAGTAGTGCATAGGAAAAATAAAAAACTGAATTAAGTATTCCTAATTGTGTTCCATTTAATCCAAACTCTTTTTGTAGCTCTCCCATCACTGGGTTCAATACCGTACGGTCTGCATACATAAATATCCAGCCGAGCCAGAATAAAAATACGGTTACCCACCAAGCAGGTATGCCCGTTTTTTGCGGTGAGCCCGCATGCTCTATCGATTGTGACATAAGATACTCCCCTGAATACCCAGCACTTCTAGCCTTTGGAGCGTTAGCTGTTCTGCTCATCCCTATCACTGATTCAATCGGTGGTACTGGGTGTCAAAAATGCTACCGTCCCAAATATTGAAATTATTGGGCATAGCTATAATGAAAAATGGTTCGTGCCAAATCGCTATGACGGTAAGCTATAATAATCGTAAGGGGATTCTGGTGAGATAAATCACATTTGATCTATTGTAAGGTAAGTTTTCTTATTTGAAGGCTTATTAGTAAAAAAAATTAAAAAATCTATTATTCAATTTTATTTAATTAAGTGGCGCCGTGGTATTCCGATTATAAAAAAATAATAGGCTATATTTTAAATGTAGCAACCATCACATTTTATATTTTAAATAAACTTATTTTTACCCCAACAAATTAACGCTTTTTATGGGGAATAAAATGAAACCAACCGTTGTTATCGCGCTGGGAGGAAACGCTATTTTACAGCGTGGAGAAACTCTTTCGGCCCAAAATCAGTACAAAAATATTACTCAGGTGGCTGAGGTGGTTGCTGGTCTGGTCAAAAATTATCGAGTGGTGATTGTGCATGGTAATGGCCCACAGGTAGGCTTACTTGCGTTGCAAGGTGCCTTGGATCAGCAAACGCCTGCGTATCCGTTGGATATTCTCGTGGCTGAAACTCAGGGAATGTTGGGGTATATGATTGCTCAAACGCTGGAGCAAAAAGAGAGTATTCCACAGGTGGTTACTCTTTTGACACGCATTCAAGTGGAGGCAGATGACCCCGCGTTCCAGCATCCGAGTAAATTTATTGGCCCTGTATACCTTCCCGATCAGCAACATGAGCCAGAGGCGCGTTATGGCTGGACGATGAAAGCGGATGGCCAATATTTTCGTCGAGTTGTGGCCTCGCCTAAGCCGAGGAAGGTGGTAGAGCTTGCCTCCATTAAGTGCTTGCTAGATAGCGATCATATTGTAGTTTGTGCCGGGGGCGGTGGAATGCCGGTGATTGCTAATCAACATGGCTATTGTGGCGTTGAAGCGGTCATCGATAAGGATTTATCCGCTGCTTTACTAGCCCAAGAGCTGCAAGCTGAATATTTGATGATTTTAACCGACGCAGATGCGGTCTATCAGGATTGGGGGACGCCGCAGGCGAGAGCTTTGCGTGATGTTACGCCTGAAATATTGCGTCCTTTTGCTGCACCGGATGGTGCCATGGGGCCAAAGGCGGAGGCCGTCATTGAGTTTGTCGAACAAACTGGCGGAACGGCATTCATTGGTGCTTTATCCGATGCCGAAGCAATTTTACGTCGAGAAAAAGGCACCTGTATTAGGCCTGAAGCAGTGACCGCGATTTAAAAATAAAATCAGCGCGCCGATGAATATCAGGCGCGCTGATTTGTTGATGAGTAGAGCTGTAATTAGAGTTTACCCAACGTCGCTACCATCACAGCTTTGATGGTATGCATGCGATTTTCCGCTTCGTCGAACACAATGCTATGTTCAGATTCGAATACTTCGTCGGTGACTTCCATTCCGCCATGTAAGCCGTATTGTTCCGCCATCTGTTTGCCGACGGTGGTTTGATCGTCATGAAATGCAGGCAGGCAGTGCAGGAATTTCACCTGTGGATTGCCTGTTAGCTTAATCACGTTCATGTTGACTTGATACGGCAGTAGCTGCGCGATACGTTCTTTCCACACCTCTTTCGGTTCTCCCATAGAAACCCAAACGTCGGTATACAGGAAATCGGCATCTTTCACGCCCTCAGCGAGATCTTCGGTGAGAACGAGCTTGGCTCCGGTTTTATCGGCAATAGCTTGGCACTGAGCCACCAGCTCCGCTTCCGGCCAGCAGGCTTTGGGGGCAACTAAACGTAGTTCCATTCCCATCAGTGCGGCACCCTCCAGCAGAGAATTACCCATGTTGTTGCGTGCGTCGCCCAAATACGCGAGTTTTACCTGCGATAGGGGGGTGTTTGGCATATGCTCCTGAATCGTAAGCAAATCGGCCAAAATTTGGGTTGGATGGAATTCGTCGGTAAGCCCGTTCCAAATCGGCACTCCGGCATACTGAGCCAGCGTTTCGACCACCTCTTGTCCCCAGCCACGGTATTGAATGGCGTCGTACATTCTGCCCAGAACTCGTGCGCTGTCTTTAATGGATTCTTTGTGGCCAATCTGGCTGCCGTTGGAGCCTAAATAGGTCACGCTGGCACCTTGGTCATAAGCGGCAACTTCGAAAGAGCAACGGGTTCGGGTGGAGTCTTTTTCGAAGATGAGCGCGATATTCTTGCCTTTCAGCGTCTGCGGTTCATTGCCTGCCTTTTTAGCCTGTTTCAACTCAGCGGCTAAAGTGAGTAGGTATGCGATATCCGCAGGAGTGAAATCTAATAATCTAAGAAAGTGATGCTGATATAGCTGACTCATAGTGCCCATCCCCAGTTGTGTTTTTATTGTGCTTGATGAATTAATATTCACATTATGTGTATTAAAATTCAAAATCAACCCCTATCAGAGAAATATTCACGTTTCTTATGGAGGCGCAGCCGTGGCTGTGGGAGAATGAAACTAGCGCGATTGCACACAGATTGAGGACAAAGACATGGCAAACCCTGAGCTATTAGAAGAACAACGTGAAGAAACTCGCCTGATCATTGAAGAACTGCTGGATGATGGCAGCGATCCGGACGCGTTATACACCATTGAGCATCACCTTTCGGCGGATAACTTCGAGCTGTTAGAGAAAGCGGCGGTTGAAGCTTTCAAGCTGGGTTACGAAGTGACGGATGCCGAAGAGCTGGAAGTCGAAGACGGTACATTGCTGATGTGCTGTGACGTGATCAGCGAAGTCGGCCTGAATGCGGAAGTTATCGACACTCAGGTTGAACAGCTGATGAATCTGGCCGAAAAAATGAACGTGAATTATGACGGCTGGGGTACCTACTTCGAAGATCCAAATGGTGAAGAAGGCGACGAAGGTGATGAAGACGACGCGGAAGGCGTTGACGAAGATGATAACGGCGTTCGCCATTAATCTTTAACTTCTCATAGAGAACAGTGGATCCGGTGTCAGTAATGGCACCGGATTTTTTTTGCGTATTTTTTTGGTTAGTTTTTATATTTATCAGTGTTGAATTACGCGTTGAATAAATAGGCGCGTGATGTAAATGCGGTATGTCACATCTAATGTAAATAGTTAGTTAAATTCATTGTAAATCGAAGCCATAGAGATTAAACAAATAATACCTATAAAAATCACTGCATAAGGTGAACGTAATGGCTGCAAACCAACATAAAATACAACGCAATATCTGGCTTACATTAGGGCTAATGGGAATGTGTAGCTCTGCGCTGGCGGCGGTTATCCCCGCAGGAACAGAACTGGCGACTAAGCAGGAACTCGTCAGAAATAACGGCAGTGAACCCGCATCGCTTGACCCGCATAAGGTTGAGAGCGACGTTGAGTTTAATATTATTAGCGATTTTTTTGATGGGCTGGTAGGCATTAAACACGATGGCAGCATAGAGCCTCGATTGGCGGAAAGCTGGGAGAATAAAGACAACCGCGTTTGGACGTTTCATTTAAGACCGGATATTAAGTGGTCGAATGGCGAGCCTATTACCGCGCAGGATGTGGTATTTAGCTGGCGTAGGCTTGTCGATCCTAAAACGGTTTCTCCTTATGGCAGCTATCTTAATAACATGCATGTCGACAACGCAGGGGAAATCGTGGCGGGCAAGCAATCACCGGATACGCTTGGCATCAAAGCGCTGGACGATAAAACCGTACAGGTAACGCTGAATCAGCCGGTGGCCTATTTTCTTTCGATGCTGGCGCATAGCTCATTAGTGCCTATCAGCCAGAAAACCGTAGAGAAATATGGCGATAAATGGACTCAGCCGGGAAATTTCGTCAGCAGCGGCGCATATACCCTTTCACAATGGGTTGTGAATGAAAAAGTGGTTGGAGAACGTAATAAAAACTATTGGGATGATGCCCATACGGTGATTAACCGTGTGACTTATTTACCTATTGCATCTGAAACAGCGGATATAAATCGTTATAAAGCCGGAGAAATCGATATTGCTTATCCGGTTCCGCAGATTCAATTTAAAGCGTTAAAAGCGCAGTTGGGTGAGCAGGTTCATGTTGAACCCAATCTGGCGACGTATTATTACCAATTCAATACAACAAAAGCGCCGTTTAATGACCCTCGAGTGCGTTTGGCATTAAACCTTGGTTTAGATAAAGATATTATTGCTGAAAAAGTATTAGGGCAAGGACAGCGGCCTGCGTGGATGACGAGTCAGGATACGACCGGTGGTGTGACGTTCAAGAAACCAGACTACGCAAGCTGGACGCATGAACAGCGGATCGCCGAGGCGAAGAAATTGCTGAAAGAGGCTGGTTTTAGCGAAGCGAAACCGTTGAGTTTTGATTTACTCTACAATACCTCGGAGTCCCATCAGCGTATTGCTATTGCGGCAAGTTCGATGTGGAAAAAGAATTTAGGCGTGGAAGCCAAACTGCAAAATCAGGAATGGAAAACCATGTTAGACACCATGCACAGCCGCACTTATGACTTGGTTCGCTATGCATGGATCGCCGATTATGATGATGCTTCAACCTTCTTAAATAATTTCCGTACTGGCGATAGCCAAAATACCACGGGCTTTAGCAACGCTGATTTTGATGAGGCAATGAAGCAAGCGGCAATGGCTGGAAGCCTTGAGCAAAGAGGGCAGTTTTACCAGAAGGCAGAAGATGTTCTCGCGCAGAAGGTTCCCGCTATCCCTGTTTACCAATATGTGGTGGTCAAACTGGTAAAACCGTATGTCGGTGGATATCACACTAACAATCTTGGATATTTCTATACCAAGGACATGTACATTAAAAAACATTAAATGAATGTGTTTTTTATTCTGACAAAGATATTCCGTAAACGTCATTCATAGTAATTCACCGGCCTTTTGGCCGGTGAATTATGACTTAAAGGGCTAAGCTCCGTTAGATAATACCCCTAATCGAATCGCGTATTTTTTGATTTTATAATGCAGCGTTGTACGAGATAGCCCAAGTTTTTTGGCGGCCTCTGCGACGTTGCCATTGGCATGATTAAGCGCACGGGTAATCAGCTGTTGTTCAAACTGGGCCACTTGACTGACGAGATCGCCATTGCTGGCAAATGACTCAAGAGTATGGGTTTGCTCTGCTGCTATCTCGCAGGCCGTGTTGCTGGCAGGGAACAGCTCTGGACACTCTTCATCGTAAGCAATGTTTTCTAACGGACCGTCGTGTTCTTGCATAATCATGCTGCGCACGATGGTATTTTCCAGCATACGGACGTTACCAGGCCATGAGCGTTTTAGCAGAATATGGCAGGCTTTTTCACTTATTCCCTGAATGTCATGCTCAACGTCATCGCGATATTTATCAATAAAGTAGCGGCTCAAAAGCAGAATGTCCTCAGGGCGGGAGGCAAGCGGTGGCAACGCGAGCATTCCTACCCCAAGACGATAGAACAGGTCTGCGCGCATTCTATTTTGTTTGATTAACTGGGTAGGGGATTCATTCATTGCTGCTACGATGCGCACGTTGGAATGGATCTCATGATTTCCTCCCAATTTCCAGAAGCTTTTATCCTGTAGAAAACGCAGTAGCTTGCTTTGCATTTCTATTGGCATGGCGTTCAGTTCATCGAGGAACAGGGTTCCACCGTCAGCAAGTTCAAGATAACCTTGGCTATTTTCTGCACCGGTAAAAGCGCCTTTGACTGTGCCAAAGAGAGTGCTTTCTATCAACGTTGGAGGTAGCGCGCCACAGTTTAGGGCGATGAAAGGCTTTTTCGCTCGTTTACTGCAACGATGTATTAAGCGCGCAAAAAGCTCTTTGCCAGTGCCGGTTTCTCCCACAATGACGACAGGAATATCGTTGACGGCGAGGCGTTTACCTTTGTCAATCAGCGCGAGCATAGCGGCGTTTTCTGTAATGATGTCATGCGTGTTTTCTGCTCGATTTGAGTAGAGCAATTGATTTAATTCGACAACCTGCTCTTGCAATCGGCGCACGCTGGACATGTTTCTGCCAATTTCAATCACGCCCACCATTTCACCACTGCTGCCATACAGCGGAGCGGTGGTGTGCTGATAATCTACGGCCTGCCCTTTAGCGTTGTAATAGACCTGATAGTGGCCGATATATTCCACCCCCTGTTTGAGAGAGTGCAGCATGGTGCTTTGTGACTCTTTCATCTTGGGGTACACGTCCAACATGTGATGGCCGAGCGCCTGCTCAACGGTATAGCCATCCAGATCTGCGCTTTCCTGATTGTAATAAACGTATTTTCCCTCGCGATTAATAATCGCTAATGGCTGGTGGATAAGATCGAAGAAGCGAGAAAACATCTCAAGCGCATGCTGCAGTTCTGGATCGAGTGGAGGCATATGTGTGTCCTTTCAAAAGGTGACGGATTTTCGTCACTTAGGCAACTTTTCGAATATATGACAAAAACCACTTGTTACCTGCTTTATTATTTTATTGATTTTAAAGGAAAATAAATTTGGCATGGTGGTTGCAATAACAATGTTATCTGTATGGGTATATCACACATCAAGCCGCCGATAAGCAGAGGATTTTATGTCAGATAACATCGTTAAAAACTATAACCAACTGCGTCAAAACGTTATTGAGCACGATCGTCGTTTCACTAGCCATAATGGAAAACTGTGCTTTGAAGGTGTAGACGTCGAGGCCTTGGCAAAAAAATACGGTACCCCGTTTTATGTGTTTTCTGAGCCAGAGATTGTGCGCAACATCAAAGAAATTGAGCAGGCGTTCTCTGCGCATGCCAATACCAAAACGTTTTTTGCCTCAAAAACATGTTCGGTGATGGGCGTATTGAAAGCGATTAAAGATGCAGGCATCTGCGCAGAGGCTAACTCGCTTTATGAGGTACGTAAGTGTCTAGAAATAGGTTTTTCCGGTAGCCAAATCGTGTTTAACGGCGTGGTGAAAAAGCCGGAAGATCTTGAATATGCTATTGATAATGAACTCTATCTTATCAACGTCGATAGCCTGTATGAGCTTGACCATATCGACGAAATTTCTCGTCGTCTGAAGAAAACGGCCAACGTCTGTGTCCGCGTAGAACCGAATGTTCCCTCCGCGACTCATGCTGAGCTAGTTACTGCGTTTCATGCTAAATCGGGGCTGGATCTCGAGCAGGCAGAGGAAACCTGTCGCCGTATTCTGCAAATGCCTTATGTGAAACTGCGTGGCTTACACATGCACGTTGGCGATCAGGTTCCAGAGTCAGAGCCTTTTGCGAAAGCGACCAAGGTGTTGGTAGATGAATCTCGCCGTTTGGAAGAAGTTTTGGGGATCAAATTTGATTTGATCAACGTGGGTGGCGGCATTCCAGTGCCTTACAAATATGATGAAGAGAATGGCGATCCGTTAAAAGACAACATGTATGCAGGGATCACGGCTCAGGACTTTGCTGATGCAGTGATTCGTGAAGTGCATAAATGGCGTACCGACGTTGAAATCTGTATTGAACCAGGACGCAAAGTCACCGGTTCTGCAGCCGTGCTGTTAACCGATGTTTCCTGTGAAAAACGTAAAACAAACTATGACCTAGAAGGCAATGTTGAATGCCACGTTGAATGGAAATTCGTGGATGCGGGCTACAGCGTTTTGTCTGACAGCCAGCATTTCGACTGGTTCTTCTACGTCTATAACGCTTCTCGCATCACTGAGCCGCACGATCAGTATATCAAGCTAGCGGGTCCGCTGTGTGACGGTGGGGACTATTTCCATATGGGCGTCAAAGGGGAAGAGTTCTTATTGCCGCACGATACCCAAATTGGTGACGTCGTCGTGTTCCTTGATGCGGGAGCCTACACCATTGAAAGCCAGACGGTTTATAACAACCGCCCACGTACTGCGGTGGTGATGATTGACCATCAGGGCAAGGATCGACTGATTCGACGCGAAGACACCTACGAAGATATGGTCAAATACGACATTTTCTAATTTGCCCTTTGCTACAGAGGGCGACGGTCGCCCTCTGGTTTTCTCTGGAGATGACTATGAGTAATAGCAACTCAAGTCTGCTCGGAATCAAAGACATCGTTTTTATGAACGTCATTGCGATTCTGAGTTTACGACAAATACCCAACGTGGCGCCTTATGGGGCATCAGCCATGTTGCTGTGGGTTATCGCTGCTTTTTGCCTGTTTTTCCCATTAGCAATGGTGTGTGGCGAGCTGTCTACCGGTTGGCCAAAAGACGGTGGTATTTTCGTTTGGATTAAAGAAGCCTTTGGCAAACGCATCGCATGGATAGTCGTGGTGTGCTTTCTGTTTTCCTGCGTGCTGTTTTTCCCTTTGATGCTGCAATTTGGTTTTACGGCGTTGGGCTATATGTTCAGCGACAGTTTGGCTGAAAGTAAGGTATTTATCGGCGTTGGCTCCATGGTGATATTCTGGCTGCTGACTCTGTTGAATATTCGTGGCATGCAGTGGACAAAAATAATTAATAGCGTCAGTGCTTGGTGTGGCGTGTTTATTCCCTCCGCGATTTTGATCCTGTTGGCCGTTGTTTGGCTGTGTACTGGACACAAAATGCAAACCGACTATGCAACGGCGGCAAACTGGATCCCTGACCTTAGCCATTGGGACACCATTGTTTTCTTATCTAGCATGATGTTTGCCTTTGCAGGGCTAGAAGTTGCTCCGATGATTGCTGGGCGCACTCGCAATCCTCAGCGCGATTTCCCGCGCGCTATGGCGGTTTCTGCCGTCGTGATAGTGGGTATCTATATGGTGGGTACCTGGGCGCTGAATACGCTGTTACCAGCTGGCAATACCGATATCGTCGCGGGCGTGATGCAGGCGATGCGTTCTGCGGCTGATACGTTGCACATGCCGTGGTTATTGCCCGTGATGGCCGTCTGTATGTTTTTCGGTGCGCTGGGGCAAATTAACTCGTGGTTAGTCGGCCCAATTTACATGCTGCAAGAGGCTTCACGTGAAGATAATTTGCTGGGTGAGCGTATCGGTAAGCTGCACCCTAAATATCAAACGCCGGCTTTCGCATTGGTGATGCAGGCTCTGATCGTAACTGTCTTATGCTTTTCCACTTTCGTTTCCCCAAGCGTTGCTGCGGCGTATTGGATGCTGACTGCGTTAACAACTATCACCTATTTCATTCCTTATCTGGTGATGTTCCCAGCATTTTATCGCCTGCGTATCACTCAGCCGGATACGCCTCGCAGTTTTAAAATTCCTGGTCGCGTATTACCCGTGTTACTACCGGCTCTGGGCTTTATTTCGATCGCTTTTGCCGTATGTCTGCTGTTTATTCCCCCTTCACAGATCGATATGGGGGGCTATTTCCAATATGCCGGAAAAATTATCGGCGGGGCACTTTTAGCTGTCATTGTGGCGGAAGTGATTTATCACCGTGCTCAAAGGCGCAATGCAAAATTGCTGGCTGGTGAGGTGAAATAATATGTACATGCCAACGCTTGAAATTGATTTAAAGAAACTGACCGAAAATGCTCGTGTGGAAAAAGATATGTTAGCCGTACACGGTATTGAGGTTATGGCAGTAAATAAAGTTTTTGATGGTTGTATTGAAACGGCACAGGCCGTTTTAGACGGCGGAATTAACGTGATCGCAGAATCGCGTACCTATAATTTGAAAAAAATTCGCGCCACGGGCTGCACGACCTGTTTATTACGTAGCCCATGCCTGAGTGAAATTGAAGATGTGGTGCGTTATGCGGATATCAGTCTGAACAGTGAGCCGGTGGTTATGCAGGCGCTCTCAGATGAGGCCCAGCGTCAGGGGAAAATTCATCAAGTCTTGTTAATGATTGATATGGGGGATTTACGGGAAGGCATTTGGTTTGCCCACTACGAGCAAATTCTGGCGACCGTAAAACTGATTGAAGAGCTACCGGGTCTTGCGCTGTATGGGCTTGGAACTAATTTCAACTGTTATGGAACCGTCTTGCCGACGGTGAAAAACGGCGAGGACTTTCTTGAAATCGCTAAACGCATCGAAACTGATTCAGGCGTGAAAATTGAGCATCTTTCCGCCGGAAACTGCACCAGTTATCACCTGCTGGACAAAGGTATCTGGCCTGCGGGATTAAATCATTTACGTATCGGTGGATTGCATGAGTTTGGCATTGAATATGTGGATATGAAGTATCTCGATGCTTTTCACCATTCAGGCAAAGATGTCGGCAAGGCATGTTCTGATATGTATATGCTGCATGTAGAAATTATTGAGCTTAATAGTAAACCGACGGTTCCCGTTGGGGAGCTTGGCGTTGACGCTTTCCTACAGCCAAAGTCATTTACCGATCACGGCACGAGAAAACGTGCGTTGTTGGCGTTTGGTCGTCAGGACGTGCCTGCTGAAAACTGTGTACCTCAAGACGATGCCATCAGCGTGTTAGGCCAAACCAGCGATCATACGCTCGTTGATATTGAAGATAGCCAACAGCAACTGAAAGTTGGGGATATCGTCAGCTTTGAACTGGATTACACCGGTTTATTGATGGCGTGCCAAACGCGCGGTGTGCAACGACGTTTCAAATATTGATACTTAACCTGATACCGGTGGGAGAACCCACCGGTAGGGGGAATCTATGAGCTGTATGCAGGAAGTGCCTCCCCCGCAAGAGGGAACAACACTACGGCGTACTCTCAAAAGACGTCATTTGCTGATGATGTCTTTAGGAGGCACCATTGGAACGGGTTTATTTATCGGTATTGCTGAACCATTACATACGGTTGGTCCGTTGGGAACGCTGCTGGCCTACCTTATAGCTGGTAGCGTAATGATGATGACCATGATGTGTCTTGGCGAGCTTTCCTGCGCGTTTCCACACTCAGGCTCATTTCAACACTATGCATTGATGTTCCTTCCCCATCCTATTTGGAGCTATGCCATTGGCTGGCTCTATTGGCTTAGCTGGGTATTTTCACTGGCGGCCGATTTGACTGCCGCAGGATTAATCGCTCATCAGTTTATGCCAGATATTCCGGTTTATTATTTCTGCCTAGGGATTTTATTGTTATTAACCGCTGTAAATTTATTGTCTGCTAATGTGTTTGGCGAGTGTGAATATTGGCTTTCTGCCATTAAAGTTTTCGCGATTATTTTCTTTATTTTGATTGGCCTCTATTTGATCATCCAGATGTATAACCAAACTCCGTGGCAGCCAACGCTAAAAACCGCTGATGGATGGTTTCCACACGGCGTGTGGAGCATTTTTATTTGCATGACTATCGTGGTGTATTCTTTTCAAGGCGTAGAGTTAGTTGGAAATGCGGCTGGAGAAACCGAATCCCCTCAAAAGGTTTTACCAAAAGTCATTAAAGGGATTGGTGTACGCATTATTCTTTTCTATGTGCTGGCGATTTCTATTTTGGCCTTGGTTTATCCTTACAACCATCCTATCCGCGGCGTGAGTCCGTTTGTCTGGGTATTTGAACGAGTCGGCTTACCCAGCGCCGGAACACTCATGCTGATCGTGATTCTTTCTGCTGCGCTTTCTGCCGCCAACTCTGCCATTTATGCCAGCTCTCGCATGTTGTGGTCGATGGCAAAGGATGGCTTCGCACCAAAAGTCTTTGCCAGCGTGAATATGCAGGGCGTTCCGGCTAAAGGTATTTTATTTACAGCGGCTATTGCGCTGGTTTCACTATTAACAAAATACATCTCGGCTCAAACGCTCTATCTCTATCTTATTGCGAGTACAGGACAGGTTGGTTGCTTGGCGTGGATGGTCATTGCGTGGTGCCAATATCGATTTCGTAAGCAGGTTAACGCAGGGCTCTATCCACAAGAGACGATCAAATATCGCTCCCCGTTCTTTCCTTGGATTGCGTGGATTTCAATTGTTTTAAACGCGGCGGTGATTCTGGGAACGTGGTTTAGCCCACAGGGAATGAGCATGCTGGTGGCTGAGGGGGTTTTACTCATCATCATACTAGCGTCTTATCGCTGGCGTGAGCGGCTAGAATGCAGTTCGTTAAATTAAAACAGGCCGAATATATCGGCCTGAAAACAGAGCGGAAGATTACAGATCTCTTAGCATCCTGACTTCGCAATCTACATGGCGCGTACTGCCTAGCGCTTCGTCGATATGTTGAAAACCGAGCTTTTCGTATAGCGCGATAGCCGCGGTGAGAGAGGCGGTCGTCTCCAGATAGCATTGGGTAAAACCGTTCTCACGGGCAAAATCCATCGCCTGAAGCGCCAACTGCTTGGCCAAACCTTTGCCGCGTAATACAGGCAAGAAATACATTTTCTGCAACTCGCACAAGGTGAGATCGGCCCCCTCAAGCGGTGCTATGCCGCCGCCGCCAACGACTTTTCCATCTAGCTCAACAACCCAATAGGCACTGCGTGGCTGGCTATAGACGTCAAAGAGGTGATCGAGGTTAGGGTCTGAAACGGTATAGCCTTTGTCTGCGGTAAGGCCGCATTCTGCTGAGACTGCACGAATAACTTGAGCAATGTCGGAGTTGTCGCTGGGCGCCATTGGGCGCACTTGCAGATGAATGTGGGTTGCAGTCGTCATTGTTTTTCCAGTAATAGCGTGTAATCCGTGGTTTCTGTCTCCGCTTGTCGTTTTGTTGCGCAGCGTTACTGATTCGGATAAGTGGAGATTAGCAATAATTCTAATATACCCTAAATAGTTCGAGTTGCAGCCATCATCGCGGGATGAGACATGAGTCTGGTCTGAGTCACAAACGCCGCTGCAACCTGAAGTCTCACGGGTATACCATTGCACAAGGTCAAGATGCAATATCTAATCATCAACGTGATTGTTCTTCTTGTGCTATGTGTTTCTTCATCAGTGATAAACCGCCTTTCTATTCGACTAGCTTCACTCATTGCAGACTTTGAGAGTGTGCTCAAAGCTTATTGTTTAAAAACGCGTATATTTATCTACTGCTTTTACTGTCTGTGATAATTAAGAGTTTCTGATGATGCGAAAATGAAATATATCATTATAAATATTTTCTTAACTTAATTTTCATAAATATGAATTTTTTATACGCCTATGTCGGAATATCATTATGAAGTGGCTATTGAGACCCTATATCTCACTAGGGAATCGATTATTCCCAGCAACGTTACGTGCCCGAATGATTTTTTTGGCCGTTTTTATGGTTTTCCTCCCTATTTTAGTGATGTCGTATTTTGTTGAAAAGAATGGCAGAACAGCATTGATAGAGGAGAAGCAGAATAAGCTTTACTCTATCGCTCACCTGCTTGATGACGCTTTAGGTGATGATTTAACGCTCTATGCAACGGCTTCACGACAAGAAAGAATTGCTGCGTTGAATAAGGTGTTGGCCGACAGAACGGAAAAAATAACGCGTGCTTTTCCAAATGTAGGGGCAGGTTATTATCATAGAGATGTCGATGCCATCATCACCTATGCGCCACAGGCGCTGTACGGCAGTAAAGTGGGCGTTTCGATTGCACAGGATCATCCCGGAAGAACGGTGATGAAAAGCGGTAAAGCTGAGATCAAATCGGGGTCGCAGGTCAGGGGCGACGTTCTTAATGCCATGATCCCGATTCGCCGGAAGGGTGAAGTCATTGGTTATATTTGGGCTAATGAGTTTTCTAACGATATTGATAAGCAGGCTTGGGCTATGGATGCCAGCATTATCAGCGTGATTAGCATTGGCCTTATTAGCAGCCTCTTTTTGATCCTCTCATTTTCACGTCGTTTATCGAGAGATGTTGATTTAATTAAAGAACGATTGAGTAAACTTCCCTTTGATTTAAATACGAAGATGCCACCGCTTAAAGGGGAGATGGAAGGTATTGCGGATAAAATTAACCATTTGGCTTACGCGTTGAAAGAAGCGAAAACCTTGAATGAGTTAATTATCGAAAGCGCCGCCGACGGGATGATTAGCGTTGATGTTAACGGGCGTATTATTATGTGTAATCCGGCGGCGGTTAATATTACGGGTTATTCATTAGGAGAGCTTTTTGATCACGACTATGCCACTATCTTTGAAAAGGATGAATATCGTAGCCCTTTGCTTGATACGCTAAAACACGGCGTGGAACACGTTGGCGTTGAGGTCAGTTATCCAGCGAAAGAACGCGTGTTACAAATCAAAGCCAGCAGTAGCCAATTACGCAACTCCGATGATGAAATTATTGGGGCTCTGGTGATTTTTACCGACCTTACGGAACAAAAAGAGATGCAGCGTCATATCGCTCAGGCTGAACGATTGGCTACGCTCGGTGAGCTTATGGCTGGGGTTGCGCATGAGGTACGAAATCCATTAACCGCTATTAGTGGGTTTATCCAATATTTAAAACAGGGTGAGAGCGATCCCCAGCGAATTGAATATATCGATATTATTATTCACGAAGTACGCTCTATTAATAAAGTTATTCAACAGCTTTTAGACTTTGCGCGTCCACAATCCAGACTGTTCCAAGAAGTCTCCATTAATCAGATTATAAAAGAAACGTTGGTGTTAGTTCAGACCAATGGGGTGAATAGTCGAATAGACTTTTCTATTTCTCTGGATGAAACGCTTCCCGCGCTTGAGGTGGACGCTAGCGGTTTGAAACAAGTATTTCTGAATTTGCTGATTAATGCTGTGCAGTCAATTCCCGATAAAGGTGAAATTTCTATAGAAACGAACCGCTTAACGATGGAAAAGATACAGATCACAATCAAAGATACCGGCGGTGGCATGAGTGATGACGTTCAGAAGAAAATATTCATGCCATTCTTTACCACCAAGTCACAGGGTACGGGATTAGGACTATCGATTGTGCAGCGCATTATTAACGACCACTCTGGTGACGTGATAATAGAAAGTAAAATTCACCAGGGTACAAAGGTCATGATTATTTTACCTCTGAAAAGAAATAGTGGGAATTTGCTATGAGCCAACCTTGCCGTATTCTTATCGTTGATGATGAAAAAAACGTTCTCAGGATGTTGAACACGGTTTTTTCACAGGAAGGTAATCAGGTTTTCTGTGCAGATAATGGTCAGGATGCACTGGTTATTTTTGAACAAGAAAGGCCTGACATCGTGTTGATGGATATCCGTATGCCAACGATGAATGGCCTTGAAGCTTTGCAGCGCATGCGAGAGAAATGGCTGGATACGCCGATTATTTTAATGACGGCTTATGCCGCCGTTGAAACGGCCGTGGAGGCATTACGCCTAGGCGCTTTTGATTATGTCATCAAGCCGTTTGAATTGGATGAGTTAAAACTTTTAATTAATCGTGCGCTGCAATTACGCAACATGAAGCAAGAAATCAATATTCTGCACCGTGAACTGTCAGATAGTTATCACTGTGACAAAATTCTGACGAATAACCCTAAAATGATGGAGCTGTGTAGAACCATTGCCAAAGTGGCTCAGAGCCATGCCAATGTGTTGGTCACAGGCGAAAGCGGTACTGGCAAAGAGCTTATCGCGAAGGCGATTCATTATAATAGCCCGCGCTCTAAGCAACCGTTTATTAAGGTTAACTGCGGCGCATTGCCCGAATCGTTGCTAGAGAGCGAATTGTTTGGCCATGAGAAGGGGGCATTTACCGGTGCGCAAATGCAACGGCAGGGGCTATTTGAGCGTGCCCATCAGGGAACACTGCTGCTGGATGAAATTGGTGAGATGCCACTTAATTTGCAGGTGAAGCTGTTGCGCGTATTACAAGAGCAGGAGTTTGAACGTGTTGGTGGCAGTCAAACCATCAAAATTGATGTGCGCATTGTGGCGGCTACCAATCGTGATTTGAGTGACATGATTGAGCAAGGTGAGTTCAGGCGTGATCTTTATTATCGTCTTAATGTAATGCACCTATATTCATTACCTCTACGTGAAAGACCGGAAGATATTTTATTACTGGCGCGCTATTTTTTGCAGAAATTTAGCGCGGAAAATAATAAAGACATTATCGGCTTTGACGTCAGTGCTATTCGTATGCTTGAGAATTATCCATGGCTAGGTAACGTGCGTGAGCTTGCTAATGCCGTTGAACACGCCGTGATTATGAGTACGGGATATATGATTTTCGTTGACGATCTGCCTATCGGATTTAAGCAAGAAATGATTCAAGACGCTGCTGTAGTGGAAAATAGTCCGAAACTGGCAGAGCGACTCGATAAACCAATGAAATTAAAAGAGAGCTTAAAACAGTATGAAAAAGAGATTATTGAACGAGCGCTGGTAATATATCAGGGAAACCGGATTGATACGGCTAAAGCGTTAGGGATTAGTCGCCGTGCTTTAATGTATAAACTTCAGGAATACAGTATTAATTAGCTATCTTAATGTTATTTTCAGCCAGCCCCTTTAGTCATTGTGATCACATAAATTAATGTTCAGGTGAAGTTTCTTGCAGCGATGGGTGCAAGAAATTGCACCTGCGCCCGCTGTTTATTTTCTTGTCTTTTAAACTCTGTGAAAATATATTCTTAAAATTCATTTGGATAGATATTCGCATATTCATTTCTGACTGTTGATAAATAATGGCCTGCTCATTGCAATGGCCTTGGCGTAGCCCAGTAAGGGCAAACTCTAAGGAGCTGCAATGAAAAATAAAAAAATATCTCTCGCTGATGTGATCCCTTATTTCCATGATGGGATGACGATTATGTTTGGCGGGTTTATGGGGGTTGGGACGCCTCCACTGTTAATCGAAGCCTTACTTGAATCTGGTATAAAAGATTTAACCATTATTGGCAACGATACCGCGTTTGTAGATACCGGCGTCGGCCCATTGATCAGCAGTGGCCGGGTCAAAAAAGTTATTGCTTCACACATTGGTACTAACCCTGAAACGGGGCGCCGGATGATCGCCGATGAAATGCTGGTTGAGCTTGTTCCACAGGGGACGTTGATTGAGCGTATTCGCTGTGGTGGTGCAGGGCTTGGCGGTTTTCTGACCCCAACAGGCGTTGGCACCGTGGTTGAGGAAGGCAAACAAAAGATCGTCCAAAACGGCGTTGAATATTTATTAGAACTTCCGCTGCGCGCCGATTTGGCTCTTGTACATGCGCATACCGCCGATTGTTCCGGCAATCTGGCCTATCAACTCACTGCCCGAAATTTCAATCCCATCATTGCCTTAGCGGCCGATCTGGTTATTGCCCAAGCAGATCAGATGGTTGATGTCGGCTCTATCCCGCCCGATCAGGTTATCACGCCAGGTGCATTGATTGATTACGTTGTGGTTTCACCGGAGGTTTGCTCATGAATGCGAAAGAGTTAATTGCGCGCCGTGTTGCGTTGGAACTTAAAGACGGCAACGTTGTGAACTTGGGAATTGGGCTACCAACGCAGGTCGTGAACTACTTGCCTGATGGCATTGAAATCACTCTGCAATCAGAGAATGGATTCTTAGGTCTTGGGCCAGTGACTGAAGCCTGTCCAAACTTGGTGGATGCCGGAGGCAAACCTTGTGGTCTGCGAGCTGGCGCCGCCATGTTTGATAGCGCGTTTTCGTTTGCATTAATTCGCGGTGGCCATGTTGATGCCAGTATTCTCGGCGGTTTGCAGGTCGATCAGCAGGGAAATTTAGCTAACTGGATGGTGCCAGGAAAAATGGTGCCAGGCATGGGGGGCGCAATGGACTTGGTGACCGGTGCTCGCCACGTGATTATCGCCATGGAGCACTGTGCTAAAGATGGTTCGGCGAAAATATTACCGCTGTGTACGCTACCACTCACGGCGACAAACTGCGTCGATATGATCGTGACCGAGCTGGCGGTATTTGCGTTCTCTGAAGGGGAATTAATTCTCAAAGAACATGCACCTGGAGTCTCTTTGGAGACCATCATAGAGAAGACCGGTGCGCAGTTTAGCGTGGCGAGCGATTTCAAAGAGATGCCCATTCAGATCAATGAGGGGGCTCTATGATTGGACGCATTTCGCGTGCGATGTCGGCAGTCGTTAGCCGCTATCTTCCTGACCCCCTGATATTTGCCATGTTGCTGACCATGATTATGTTCATCATTGGTCTTTCCTGTACGCCGCACTCCGCGATACAGATGGTGCAAATGTGGGGGGATGGATTCTGGAACCTGCTTGGTTTTGGGATGCAGATGGCGCTCATTATTGTTACCGGCCATGCGTTAGCCAGCTCGGCTCCGGTTAAACGCCTATTGAGAACCGTCGCGTCCATGGCGAAAACGCCGGTTCAAGGCGTCATGCTGGTGACTTTCTTTGGCTTGGTTGCCTGCGTGATTAACTGGGGTTTCGGGTTGATTGTCGGTGCCATGTTTGCTCGAGAAGTTGCTCGGCGTGTACCCGGTTCAGACTATCCGCTGCTGATTGCCTGTGCCTATATCGGCTTTATGACTTGGGGCGGTGGCCTTTCTGGCTCAATGCCTTTGTTGGCAGCGACGCCAGGTAACCCCGTTGAGCATATTGCGGGGCTTATCCCTGTTAGTCATACCTTGTTGTCTGGCGCCAATATTTTTATTACCGGCACGCTGATCGTCCTTTTACCGTTTATTACCAGAATGATGATGCCAAAAGCAGGAAACGTGGTTTCCATCGATCCTGCTTTACTGGCTGAAGAACCTGATTTCCAAAAGACCCTTTCAGCGAATGCAACAGTAGCTGAAAAAATGGAAGAGAGCCGCATTATCACGCTCATTATCAGCGCATTAGGCATCTGCTATTTGGTGATGTATTTCTGGAAGAACGGTTTCAATCTGACAATTAACATTGTCAATTTGCTGTTCATGATCGCCGGTTTGCTGCTGCATAAAACGCCGATGGCCTACATGCGTGCGGTGACGGCTGCGGCACGCAGCACGGCGGGTATTCTGGTTCAATTCCCCTTCTATGCGGGTATCCAGTTGATGATGGAACACTCGGGGTTAGGTGGAATGATCACCCAGTGGTTCATCGAAATCGCCAACAAAGACACCTTCCCGGTCATGACTTTCTTCAGCTCTGCGCTGATCAACTTTGCCGTCCCTTCTGGTGGTGGGCATTGGGTTATCCAAGGACCGTTTGTTATTCCCGCCGCTCAAGCGCTAGGCGCTGACTTAGGCAAGGCCACCATGGCTATCGCCTATGGTGAGCAGTGGATGAACATGGCGCAGCCATTCTGGGCATTGCCAGCACTCGCTATCGCAGGTTTGGGAGTGCGCGACATCATGGGCTATTGCGTCACCGTGCTGCTCCTAACATGCCCCATTTTCATCATTGGTTTGGTCTTCTTCTAGGGAATCTCATTATGGAAAACGTCGTTATTGTCAGTGCAACTCGTACTGCTGTAGGGAGCTTTAATGGCTCACTCTCTTCTATTCCTGCGGTTTCTCTTGGCGAAATCGTGATTCGTGAAGCATTGAATCGTGCTGGTCTAGATGTGAATTTGGTTGATGAAGTTATCATGGGCAATGTGCTTCAGGCCGGGTTAGGGCAAAACCCTGCACGGCAGGCGGCGCTTAAGGCGGGTATTGGGCATCAAGTGCCTGCCTATAGCGTCAACAAAGTGTGTGGTTCTGGCTTAAAATGCGTAGCGCTGGCTGCTCAGGCTATTCGCGCAGGCGACGCTAGAGCGGTGATAGCCGGAGGTATGGAGAACATGACCCGGGCTCCCTATCTGCTGGAGAGCCAAGCTCGCTGGGGATATCGGTTAGGTGATGGCCAAGTTTATGATGTGATTTTGCGTGATGGGCTTATGTGTGCAACGGAAGGTTATCACATGGGGATCACCGCGGAGAATGTGGCTAAAGAGTATGGCATTAGCCGCGAAGAACAGGATCGCATCGCGTTTTCATCTCAACAAAAAGCTTCGCTGGCGATTGCCACTGGGTGCTTTGAGAAAGAAATTACGCCAGTAGTGATTAAGAATAAAAAGGGCGATCAGATTTTTTCTACGGATGAACATCCGCGTATGACGTCGTTAGATAAGTTAGCCAGCTTAAAACCCGCTTTTACCTCAGAAGGAACGGTAACGGCAGGCAATGCGTCAGGGATCAACGATGGTGCCGCGGCTTTGGTTGTGATGTCTGAAAGCATGGCAAAAGAACAGGGATTAACCCCGCTTGCGCGGATCCGTAGCTACGCCAGCGGCGGTGTTGCACCTGCGTTGATGGGAATGGGCCCGGTACCAGCAACGCTGCTAGCACTTAAAAATGGTGGTTTGAGTTTGTCGGATATCGATCTCATTGAGGCTAATGAAGCCTTTGCCGCCCAGTTTGGCGCAGTAGGGAAAACGTTAGGGTTTAATGAAGATAAAGTGAACGTGAACGGCGGCGCGATCGCGTTAGGTCATCCGATAGGTGCGAGCGGTGCGCGTATTCTGGTCACTCTGCTACACGCTTTAGCCGCCAGAGATAAGACGCTAGGTTTAGCAACGCTGTGCATCGGCGGTGGGCAGGGTATCGCGATGGTGGTTGAGCGTATTTAATCTACGAAAATTGCCTCAAGTTACCATAAGAAAACAGGGAGCGATTATCGCTCCCTGTTTATATGTTGCTGATGAAAAGACGAATAATTACAGCGCGGCAATAACCGCTTGTTGTTCGATCAGCTTCGCTTTCGCATCCGCATAACCGTTCATCTTCTCGCGCTCTTTAGCAACAACGGCCTCTGGTGCACGAGCGACAAAACCTTCGTTAGAGAGTTTTGCTTCGATACGGCCAATTTCCGCTTCGATTTTAGCCACTTCTTTAGCTAAACGATCCAGCTCGGCATCTTTGTCGATCAGACCAGCCATCGGGATCAGCAGCTCTGCGCCGTCAACCAGCTTAGTCACAGATACTGGGCCTTTATCGCCAGCAGGCAGCACGGTGATGTTTTCCAAACGCGCCAGTGATTTGATGAAGCTCAGGTTTTCTTGAACACGACGTTGAGCGTCAGCGCTGCATTCACGCAGAAGCAGTTCTAGTGGCTTGCTTGGCGCAATGTTCATCTCGGCACGAATATTACGTACGGCGATGATGGCTTGTTTAATCCACTCCAGATCCGCCAACGCTTTCTCGTCAACCTGAGAAGCGTCGAACTCAGGGAACGGCTGCAGCATGATGGTATCAGCAGTAATTCCCTTCAGGCCTTTCACTCGCTGCCAGATTGTTTCGGTGATATACGGAATAACTGGATGCGCTAAGCGCAACAGTGCTTCCAGTACGGTCACCAGCGTGTGGCGAGTGCCTCGCAGTTCAGCATCAGAACCCCCGTTCATAACTGGCTTAGTCAGCTCCAGATACCAGTCGCAGAATTGGTTCCAAGTGAATTCGTACAGAATATTAGCCGCCAGATCGAAGCGGTAGTTATCCAGTGCTTCGCGGTACGCTTTTACTGTCTGGTTGAATTCAGAGAGGATCCAGCGATCGGCCAGAGACAGCACCATTTCACCACCGTTCAGGCCACAATCTTGATCTTCGGTGTTCATCAGTACGAAACGGCTAGCATTCCACAGCTTGTTACAGAAGTTACGATAACCTTCCAGACGCTTCATATCCCAGTTAATGTCGCGACCGGTTGAAGCCAGCGCTGCGAGAGTGAAGCGCAGAGCGTCGGTGCCGTGTGGCTCAATGCCCTCTGGGAACTGTTTTTCGGTACGTTTAGCAATTTTCTCAGCCAACTGTGGCTGCATCATATTGCCAGTACGTTTTTCTAACAGTTCTGGAAGCGAAATACCGTCGATCATGTCCAGCGGATCGATAACGTTACCCTTGGATTTGGACATTTTCTGCCCTTCGTCATCACGGATAAGGCCGGTCACATACACGGTTTTGAATGGAACCTGCGGTTTGCCGTTTTCATCTTTCACGAAATGCATGGTCAGCATGATCATGCGCGCGATCCAGAAGAAGATGATGTCAAAGCCACTGGTCAACACGTTGGTTGGGTGGAACGTTTTCAGTGCTTCAGTCTGTTCAGGCCAGCCCAGCGTTGAGAAGGTCCACAGACCAGAAGAGAACCACGTATCCAGAACGTCGTCGTCCTGTTTCAGTTCTACGTCAGCGCTCAGGTTGTTTTCGCGGCGAACTTCTTCTTCGTCACGGCCTACAAATACGTTGCCTTCATTGTCGTACCAGGCTGGAATGCGATGACCCCACCACAGCTGACGAGAAATACACCAGTCCTGAATGTCGCGCATCCAAGAGTAGTACATGTTCTCGTATTGCTTAGGTACGAACTGAATTTCGCCCTGTTCAACGGCTTCGATCGCAACTTTCGCCAGCGGCGCAGTACGTACGTACCATTGGTCGGTTAGCATTGGCTCGATAACCACGCCACCGCGGTCGCCGTAAGGAACGGTGAGATCGTGAGGCTTGATTTCAACCAGCAGGCCAGCCTCTTCACAGGCTTTTACTACGGCACGGCGGGCGGCAAAACGCTCCATGCCGCGGAACTGTGCTGGGATTTCGTTGCTGTAAACGTCGGTTTCTTCGCCGTTGGTGTCCAACACTTCTGCTTCGTCGCGAATGTCGCCATCGAAGGTCAGAATGTTGATCATCGGTAGCGCATGGCGGCGACCAACTTCATAGTCGTTAAAGTCGTGGGCAGGGGTGATTTTCACACAGCCGGTGCCTTTTTCCATATCGGCGTGTTCATCGCCCACGATAGGAATACGACGACCAACCAGTGGCAGTACCACGAATTTACCGATCAAATCTTTATAACGCGGATCTTCTGGGTTTACCGCTACGCCAGTATCACCCAACAGGGTTTCAGGACGGGTAGTTGCTACAACGAGATAGTCTTTACCATCGGCGGTTTTTGCGCCGTCAGCCAGCGGGTAACGCAGGTGCCACATGGAACCTTTAGTTTCGCGGTTTTCAACTTCCAGATCGGAGATTGCGGTGCGCAGTTTTGGATCCCAGTTCACCAGACGTTTGCCACGGTAAATCAGGTCTTCTTTATACAGACGAACGAACACTTCTTTAACTGCGTTAGACAGCCCATCATCCATCGTGAAGCGCTCGCGCTCCCAATCTACGGAGTTGCCCAGACGACGCATTTGGCGAGTGATAGTACCGCCAGATTCTTCTTTCCATTGCCAAATTTTGTCAATGAAGGCATCACGACCATAGTCATGGCGTGTTTTGCCTTCTTCGGCTGCGATTTTACGCTCGACAACCATTTGAGTGGCGATACCCGCGTGGTCAGTACCGACCTGCCACAGGGTATTTTTACCCTGCATGCGCTGATAGCGGATCATGGTATCCATGATGGTCTGCTGGAAAGCGTGACCCATATGCAGGCTGCCGGTGACGTTCGGCGGCGGGATCATAATACAGAAGCTTTCTTTGCTGGTGTCGCCATTCGGCTTGAAGTAGCCCTGCTGTTCCCAGTGCTCGTAGAGCGGCTGCTCAATGTCTTGCGGGTTATATGTCTTTTCCATGGTTCGTCTGTTCTTTGATTTTGATCGATCAGTGAGTTGGCGGCGTAGCCGTGGTCAATTGGAAGCCGACGCTGCGGTAGATTTTATAGCGCTCGCGCGCCAACTGCTTTAAAGCGTCTTCATAAGGAACGAAGTCTATCACTTCATGGAAAGCGGTGGCAAAATCCGCGAACTCGGTCTGTAGGCAGATCATCAGTTCGCGCGGTGCATTGCCGCGTTTTCCTGGCCATGATAATTCCACTGGCGCGCCGTAATGCGGACCTTCACCAGCGAGATTATGTGGCACGAACTGGTGGGGATCTCGAGCCCATAGCGCCTCATCCAGTTTTACCGCCTGTTCCTGACTTTGGCAGGCAATGAGAATTCGTTTACCTGAACGCCATTGTTCGGCAGCAAGGTCACAGGCCAGCGCCTCAACGGCATCCAGTTCACCATCAGGCTGATGATGTTCCAGAAGATAGAAGGTTGCCTGTTTCATGATGTGATTGAGCCTTAAGCTTATGCAGCACTTATGAAGTAGTGAAATAAAAACAACTAAAGACCCCTTCCGGCCATTCCCTGTTAAGGGGAAGCCGAATCGGGGTCTCCATTATTAACTAAATTTCCTTAATCGTCGCCATTCAGCCCTGCGCGATTGAGCAGGAACTGAGACAACATAGCAACAGGGCGGCCTGTTGCGCCTTTGGCTTTACCGGAACGCCATGCCGTACCTGCGATATCCAGATGCGCCCAGCTGTATTTACGGGTGAATCGAGACAGGAAGCAAGCGGCGGTAATTGCTCCGCCCGGACGGCCACCGATGTTTGCCATATCAGCAAAGTTAGAATCCAGTTGTTCTTGGAACTCATCCATCATGGGTAGACGCCACGCACGGTCACCAGCCTGTTCTGATGCACTGATCAGTTCTGATGCTAATGGGTTATGGTTGGCCATCAGCCCAGTCAGATGATGACCCAGAGCAATCACGCAGGCACCGGTTAATGTCGCAACGTCAATAACCACATCGGGCTCGAAGCGTTCAACGTAGGTTAGAACATCACACAGCACCAAACGGCCTTCGGCATCGGTATTAAGCACTTCAACGGTTTGGCCGTTCATCGTGGTTAATATGTCACCCGGACGGTATGAGCGCCCACCTGGCATGTTTTCACAGCCCGCGAGTACGCCAACGATATTCAGCGGCAGTTGCAGCTCAGCGGCCATACGCATTACGCCATAGACAGATGCTGCACCGCACATATCGTATTTCATCTCATCCATGCTATCCGCTGGTTTGATAGAAATACCGCCGGAGTCAAAGGTTAATCCCTTACCAACCAAGACGATAGGCTTGGCATCTGGGTTCTTGCTGCCTTTATACTCAATAACAGACATCAGTGATTCATTTTGCGAACCTTGCCCAACGGCCAGATAAGCATTCATGCCCAGCTCTTTCATCTGCTGCTCGCCGATAACACGGGTGCTGACGTTGGGGCTGAAGCTATCTGCTAATTGGCGCGCCTGAGATGCCAGATATCCTGCGTTACAGATATTCGGCGGCATATTGCCAAGATCTTTCGCGGCTTTAATACCGGCGGCAATCGCTAAGCCGTGCTGGATCGCTCGTTCGCCGCTGGTCAGTTCACGACGGGTTGGGACGTTGAAGACCATTTTGCGCAGTGGACGACGTGGCTCGGCTTTATTGCTCTTCAACTGATCGAAGGTATAAAGCGTTTCTTTGGCTGTTTCGACCGCCTGACGTACTTTCCAGTAAGTATTACGGCCTTTGACATGCAGCTCAGTCAGGAAGCAAACCGCTTCCATTGAACCCGTGTCGTTCAGCGTATTAATCGTTTTTTGGATGACTTGTTTATACTGACGTTCGTCCAGCTCGCGTTCTTTGCCACAGCCAATCAGCAAAATGCGTTCTGAGAGTACGTTAGGTACGTGGTGCAACAATAAAGTTTGACCCACTTTACCTTCCAGTTCGCCACGGCGCAGTAGGGCACTGATGTAGCCATCGCTGATTTTATCGAGCTGTTCTGCGATTGGGGACAGTCGGCGCGGTTCGAAAACACCGACGACAATACAGGCGCTACGTTGTTTTTCCGGGCTACCGCTTTTTACACTGAACTCCATGCACTCTCCTGAATCTTAAAGACAACGGTGCGGGTGATGACTAAGCTATAATACCTTGCATACTTGAGGCCGTGTCTTCTTAACTGCGATGCTTCACCCAACTTTTCAGGGTTTCTCGCTTGTCGCCTTGATGCAGCTACAATTATTTGGGGTATTGAGATATTTCTTACTGCAAGAAATACCGCTTAAGTCACTATTATGTCGGCCCTTGCCGTTGAACTGACTGGAACACTAATTCACGTTTTTCACAGACGATGGCGGTTTTTGTCCACATTTTCATCGGTAATGGCGTGATTTTCTCTCATTCTGCTAGGCACTTTATGTGCTGTGCAGAGGGACGTTGTACAATCGGTAGTTATTTTCTCGTTTTCGTTACCAACGATTACGGTACAATTGTTTTACTGTACAATCAGTTTACCTTTCTTATCGTTATGTTGTTGCTGTGTTCATTGTTTGCGACAACGATAACAAGTTTGGGTATACATCACAGGTAGTTGGCGATTCGCTCTCTACAAAGTGCCAGTTATAAGTGTGTTCCTATAGGTTACACTTGTGGCACATGCTGTAATGCTATTCTGATTGTAACCGCCGCCATAATCATCATAAAAATGGCGGGTTAGCGTAGAAATTATCTATTTTCCTGCAAAAAGACAAGTTTTCACAGGCGTAATAAGCGTGATCATCATTAGATATCTGGTACGGGAAACGTTTAAGAGTCAGATTGCTATCCTATTTATCCTGCTGCTGATCTTTTTTTGTCAAAAGATGGTGCGGATACTCGGTGCGGCAGTTGACGGCGAAATTCCGACAAACTTAGTGTTATCTCTCCTCGGGCTGGGTGTGCCTGAGATGGCCCAGCTTATTCTGCCTCTTAGCCTGTTCCTCGGGCTACTGATGACGCTGGGTAAACTTTATACCGAGAGTGAAATCGTGGTTATGCATGCCTGTGGCTTAGGCAAAGGCGTGCTGATTAAAACCGCGATGATTCTTGCCTTTATTACGGGCGCGTTTGCATTGGTTAACGCGTTTTGGGTGAGCCCATGGTCGTCATTCCACTCCGATGAAGTGATGGCGGAGGCCAAGGCCAACCCCGGTTTAGCATCCATGGTTGAAGGGCAGTTCCAGCCTTCAAAGGATGGCAACTATGTGCTGTTTGTGGGCGATGTTAAGGGCAAAAAGTTCGAAAACGTCTTTTTAGCGCAATTGCGTCCTAATGGAACGCAACGCCCGTCGGTCGTGGTGGCAGATACTGGCCATATGGAAGGGCGTCCTGATGGCTCCCAACAGGTGGTGCTCGATACCGGTACTCGCTATGAAGGGACCGCGTTGTTGCGTGACTTCCGTATTACCGATTTCGTTAACTATGAAGCGGTTATTGGGCATCAGGCTGTTGTATTAAATCCAAGCAATGCCGATCAGGCACCCATGACGGCGCTGTGGGATTCCAACGAAAAAGACTTCCGCGCTGAGTTCCACTGGCGTATCACGTTGGTATTCTCTGTCTTTGTGATGGCGTTGATGGTCGTGCCTTTGAGCGTGGTTAACCCGCGACAAGGTCGAGTGTTGAGTATGCTGCCAGCGATGCTGCTGTATCTCATCTTCTTCCTGCTGCAAAGCTCTCTGCGTTCCAACGCTGCCAAAGGCAAGATTGATCCCTTTATCTGGGTATGGGTAGTGAACGGCTTCTATCTGCTGCTCGCGATTGCGTTGAACATTTGGGATACGCTGCCGATGCGTCGAATCCGTGCGCGAATGACTGGTAAAGGAGTCGCCTGATGCTAGGAGTATTAGACCGTTACATTGGGCGCACCATCTTCAGCACCATCATGGCAACGCTGTTTATGCTGGTGTCGCTATCGGGAATTATCAAATTCGTCGATCAGCTGCGTAAGGTCGGGCAGGGGGATTACTCTGCCGCTGGCGCAGGGCTTTACACTCTGTTAAGCGTGCCAAAGGACATTGAAGTCTTCTTTCCTATGGCCGCTCTGCTCGGGGCGCTGTTAGGTCTCGGGATGCTTGCGCAACGCAGTGAGCTGGTGGTTATGCAGGCGGCGGGTTATACCCGCATGCAAATCGCCTCCTCAGTGATGAAAACCGCTATTCCGTTGGTTATCCTGACGATGGCGATTGGCGAGTGGGTTGCTCCACAAGGGGAGCAGGCTGCGCGTAACTATCGTGCTCAGCAGATGTATGGAGGATCATTGCTCTCTACGCAAACGGGGTTGTGGGCAAAAGATGGCACCGACTTTATCTTTATCCAGCGTGTTACAGGTGAGAAAAGTATTCAGGGCGTGAGTATTTATAGCTTTGATAATGAACGTCACTTGCAAAAATTACGCTATGCCAACTCTGCAACGTTTGAAGGTCACCAGTGGAAGCTATCGCAGGTTGAAGAATCTAACCTGACCGACAGCAAAAGGATCACCGGCTCACAGACGCTGAACGGCGTTTGGAAAACCAATCTGACCCCAGACAAATTGGGTGTCGTTGCCATGAGTCCTGACTCTCTTTCTATCAGCGGTCTGTATCATTACGTGAAGTATTTGAAGCAAAGTGGGCAGGAATCCTCGCGTTATCAGCTAAACATGTGGAGCAAGATTTTCGCTCCGCTGTCTGTGGCGGTAATGATGCTGATGGCACTCTCCTTTATCTTTGGTCCACTGCGTAGTGTGCCTATGGGCGTAAGGGTGTTGACCGGTATTAGCTTTGGCTTCTTTTTCTACGTGCTCGATGAGATATTTGGACCACTAAGCTTGGTGTACAGCGTTCCGCCGGTGCTGGGTGCGATACTACCGAGTCTGCTATTTCTGCTGATTAGTGTCTATATGCTGCTGAGAAAATCGTAGTCTTCTTCTATTCAGTACTTCTATTCAGTATGAGATAAAAACGGGCCTTGATAGGCCCGTTTTTTATTGGTTGAAACTGACGCAGTTCACTGGTTTTTTTGGGCTAATTCACTCACAAGCTGATTAACGCCATCGCTCATGTTCGTAAACTTGCTGAGTTCAGTGCGAGCCACCACAACGAATACACCGACATTTTTCTCAGGTATCAGCGCCATATAGGTAATAAATCCACCGCCGCCGCCGGTCTTTTGAATCATTCCCGGTAAACCATTTTGCGGTGCCATATAGACCCAACCTAGCCCTAACGCTGCCGCTTTGCCAGGGACATCCATACCTTTAATCATCGTCAGTTTTTCACGCTGGTAATACATTTTCAGCAACTGTTGTGCATAGGGGCTACGTGGCTGAGTAGATGACGATAGGAACTGTTGCATCCAACGCTGCATATCTTCTGGGGTGGAATAAATTCCACCGCTACCGATGGCGGCAAGGCTGCTTTGGCATGGGCTAGCACCGCGAGCGGGTACGATCATCCGCGAGCATTGCTCTGGGGACGGCGTGTAGGTGGTGTCTTTCATACCGAGTGGTTGGGTGACTTTCTCTTTCAATAAACTCGGATAGGATTTCCCCGTAGCTTGAGCGAGGGCGTCTGCCAGCAGGTCGAAAGCCAGATTGGAATAAGATGCGCGTACGCCCGGTGGCACGGTTATTTTGGCACTTTTCAACCATTGCCAACGATCAGATTTGGTTGGCCACGTAAAGACATCGCGATGAGGTGCTCCCCCTGGTTGTTCACGAGGGAGTCCGCTGGTATGAGAGGCCAAATTCATCAGGATGATTGGCTGATTGGCGCTATAGGAAGGCACCCGCATGCCCTTAGGCGCATATTTCCTTAATGGGTCGTACAGACTGACTTTTCTTTCATCCGCCAGTTTCACGAGGACTTCACTGGTCATCAACTTAGTGAGTGATGCGATACGGATGAGTGAGTCTTTGCGCGGACGAATATCGTTCCCTGGACGAGTTTCACCAAAGCTTCTAAACACCTGTTGATTGTTATCAATGGCCACTAAAGCCATCGCAGCAGCACCGCTGTTATAGAAAATGTGCTCGGCGTACCCGTCAACAACCTGAGAGGCCAAGGGTTCAGGTTGTTGGGCAAAGGCACTAATTGGTATTAGCGCACAGGCGACAGCCAGCAGTGTCGCAGGGAAAAATTTCAACACGCGTTTATCCATTTTTTCAGGCAATAGGTTTGGTCAGATTTTTAGTGGGGACATATTAATGCTAACAAGAGCGGTCGCAGAGCAGAATTCATTGATTTTTTGTAAATAAAACCAAACGCTACATATGGAAACAAAAATGGTTGTGATCTAGCTCACTGGCAGCGCTAATCTTAAGATATGCACAGTTTGGTTTAGTGATGGAAAAAATACGTTGTTAAGAAGATACACACGAATGTTTTCCTCTTTTGCGTTTGTGCACATATAATGCGCATCCAGTCTTCTCTGACTAACATTGACAACCGCCTGCGCGCGGTCTAGCACTCAACAGGAATATAAACATGAAAATGAGTATCCGTGCGCTCTTCACGGTGCTTCTGGCAGCAACTGCTTGTATGCAGTCCGCATTTGCCGTTGTATACCCTTTACCTGCGAATAATAGCCGCTTGATCGGTGAGAATATCCAAGTAAAAGTTCCAGATGACAGCAAACTGCCTCTGGAGCACTTTGCTGCTCAGTATCAGATGGGCCTGAGTAACATGCTGGAAGCTAACCCAGGAGTGGATACCTATCTGCCAAAACCGGGTATGACGCTGACTATTCCACACCAACTGATCCTGCCAAATGCTCCGCGTGAAGGCATTATCATCAACAGTGCAGAGATGCGTCTGTATTACTATCCAAAAGGCTCTAAAACCGTTGTCGTTCTGCCTATTGGGATTGGTGAACTAGGTCGCGATACGCCAATGAACTGGGTAACCTCTGTTCAGCGTAAGAAAGCGGGGCCAACGTGGACACCGACCAAAAAAATGCATGAAGAGTACGCTGCCAATGGCGAGATTCTTCCACAGGTATTCCCAGCAGGTCCTGACAACCCAATGGGGCTGTACGCACTGTATATTGGGCGTTTGTATGCAATTCACGGTACTAACGCCAACTTTGGTATCGGTCTGCGCGTAAGCCACGGCTGTGTGCGTCTGCGCGATGACGATATCAAATACCTGTTTGACCACGTGCCAGTCGGCACCCGTTTACAGTTTATCAATGAGCCTGTAAAAGCGACCGTTGAGCCCGATGGTTCTCGTTACATCGAGGTACACAACCCGCTGTCGACGACAGAGCAGCAGTTCAACTCTGATGCGCCGGTTCCAGTGGTATTAACCGATGCGATTAATAAAGTGATTGCAGATCCAAGCGTTCAAACAAGCGCGGTTGATAATGCCGTTGCAGCACGCTCTGGTATGCCAATCAAAATCAACTAATTAATACTGGTTGATAAAAAACGAAAGGCGGGATATTTCCCGCCTTTTTTACGTTTTAAGTCCCGCTATTGGCCTTAGTTTCATGCAGATGCCGCCACAGCACTTTCCCCTGAAGGTCTTTCTCAAACACCACCGTTGAGTATCTCAGCGAAGCCGCCTGTTCTGGCAATGACTGCTGCTCTTGATAGCTGAGCACCGCACCGTTTTCCCACTCGCTGATAATCTTTATCGCCGATACTTCAATCTTAAGCCCTTGCTTAGCGCCGCCATTAGCCTGAAAGAATGCACACAGCGCGGGGTAGTTTAATGCGTGGCCGCTGACGCCAACCATGGTGAAGCTAGGACTAAAATGCGACAGCAAGCGTGTACAGACATCAGCCTCCACCGCCGTATTTGCAAACCACTGCTGAATCAACTCATGTGATTCAATTACTTCAACAATATAAGGATTGTTAGATGACATAAATTTTCCCGATGAGGAGGGCACTACACAATGAATTAAAGCTAACGTGGAGTGAGCTTATCGCAACTCACGCCATCCGCCAGAAAAAGCGATAATTTCTTCTTACGCTGACATTTAATAAAACGGATGTCGTCTTTAAAGAGGTGTAAAGCACGCGACAAGAATGGCAAGGGTGACGACATATTGATGATAAAACATGCGATAACGCGCTTTCCCTCGCATCTTCGCCGTTTTTTTGGTCACTTAAACAATTGAATGCAGGATAAGTATTGCGTGAGGTTCGTGGCTAGGTATAATGCACACGTTTTCCGCATACCTCTTCGTGCCGAAGTGGCGAAATCGGTAGACGCAGTTGATTCAAAATCAACCGTTGAAAGACGTGCCGGTTCGAGTCCGGCCTTCGGCACCATCGGAACATCAATAGACGTCAACGGACGTCTTTTTTTGTGCCTGAAATCCAGTATCCGCAAGGCTTTCCTCGCTTTTTCACTCAACCTAAGTCAACCTGATTCAATCTACATCAACTTACTGATGCGGGTACAACTGCGGGTATATCCCGGTTCGATAATGTTTGTACCCACACAGAACCCTTGAAAGGATACTCATCATGGCTCTGAGTGATGTGAAGGTTCGTTCGGCTAAACCAGAAGAAAGAGCTTATAAGCTTACTGATGGTGACGGCATGGTATTGCTGGTTCACCCTAACGGTTCTAAATATTGGCGACTTCGTTATCGCTTCGGCGGCAAAGAGAAGATGCTGGCGTTGGGGAAATATCCTGAAGTGTCATTGGCTGATGCTCGGGCACGCCGGGATGAGGCTCGTAAGCTTTTAGCTAATGGTGTCGATCCCAGTGAAAACAAGAAAGCTGTTAAGGTAGAACAGGAACAAGAGGCGATAACGTTTGAAGTGGTAGCCAGAGAGTGGCACGCCAGCAATCAGAAGTGGTCTGCATCGCATAGCGCTCGTGTATTGAAAAGCCTCGAAGATAATCTCTTTGCTGCCATCGGTAAGCGGAACATTGCGGAACTGAAGACGCGGGATCTTCTTGTACCCATCAAAGCGGTGGAGTCATCCGGGCGTCTTGAAGTCGCCGCTCGTTTACAGCAGCGGACTACTGCGATTATGCGCTTTGCCGTTCAGAGCGGATTAATCGACTACAACCCTGCGCAAGAGATTGCTGGTGCGGTTGCTACGGCGAAAAGACAGCATCGCGCAGCGCTAGAACTCAATCGCATTCCTGAATTACTTCATCGCATTGATCACTACTCCGGCAGGCCGTTAACTAGGTTGGCAGTGGAACTCACTTTACTGGTCTTCATTCGTTCGAGTGAACTGCGCTTTGCTCGCTGGCCAGAAGTCGATTTTGAAACGGCCATGTGGACGATTCCGGGCGAGCGTGAGCCACTGGAAGGAGTTAAGCATTCTCAGCGTGGTTCGAAGATGCGGACTCCACATCTTGTTCCCTTGTCGCGGCAGGCTCTAGCCATTCTGGAAAAGATCAAAAAAATGAGTGGGAATCGAGAGCTGATCTTCGTTGGCGATCACGATCCACGTAAGCCTATGAGTGAGAATACGGTGAATAAGGCTCTGCGAGTCATGGGCTATGACACTAAAACAGAAGTGTGTGGACATGGTTTCAGAACAATGGCCTGTAGTTCATTGATAGAATCGGGATTGTGGTCGAGGGATGCGGTTGAACGGCAGATGAGCCATATGGAGCGTAACTCTGTACGTGCGGCTTATATCCATAAGGCGGAGCATCTGGGGGAGCGCAGGTTGATGCTGCAGTGGTGGGCGGATTATCTTGATGCGAATAGAATGGCAGCTATCACTCTATTTGACTATGCAAAGATTAATAGTCCTTTTCGATAATACTAACTAAGTGTCTGAATATTCACTCTTTGTTAATTAAAAGCTTATAACTGAGAAGCCTCCGCCCTAATGGGGAGAGGCTTTTGTCTTAACTCAATCAAGAAGGAAATCGTTATGTAAAACTTTATTTTTTTGTCCGGTATGTGAACGGAAGTGTTAAATATCCACTATGCCTTGTTCGCGCAATGGTCATCTTTTCAATCAAATAACCCCAAGCTTTGCATACAATTCTTTTTTCTCTTTCATGCTGTTATCCAATGGCGCTACTCGTAATGCCGCTTTCAAATAAGCTGCAGCACTAGAGTAATCACGCATTTGCTCGCAAACTAAAATGAGTTGGCTTAACACATGGAACTTCATTGGGGTTGTTTGGTTTACTTTCTCCAATAGTGCTCTCGCTTCAGTATATTTTGCTTCAAGGCCAAGGATAGATGATTCTAAATACATGGTAGTCGCGTTTTCTGCTTCAATTTTCTTTCGTTGCAACAGCCAGGATTTTGCTTGACTGATATTGCGCAACTGTAGGTTCGTCTTAACTATCAGCTCGAACAGAGCCGCTGGTTGAGTCAATTTATCCTCAAGCAAGATCGCTTTATTATCTTCTACAACTTTTTCAAAGTCGAATAAGCGATTGGCGCGGTACAAGGCAATAAGTTGCTGATGTAAAGCTTGTAGATCTTTACTGCGGCTATACTCCTGCGACGCTAACTGAGCAGCCTTTTGGTAAGATTGATCGGACATTGCTTCAAGTACCGCACTTGACCAGTCCTGATGAGGTTTAGTCTGAAAAACGGGAGCAATAGCACCAACTTTTAATTGCTTAGTGGCAGCAGCATCAAATGCATGAATTAAGTCGGAAATCGTTGAAAAGCGATCCTCCGCTCGTTTTTGTAAGCAGGTAAGAACCACTTGCTCCAGGGCCGTATGAATAGAGCTATTAATCTCTGTCGGAAGCTTGAAAGGTGCGTGGCGCTGAACTTGTGCTGGCGTATCATGGGGAAGCTTTCCTGTCAGCAGCTGGTATAGCAAAACACCTAAGCTATAGATGTCGCCTAATAGTAGCTCTTCCAGACTACCTCTACGGCTATCGACGTTGGAGAACTCTGGTGCCGAATACAACACAGTTCCGCCATTTTCTCGGGTACGAACGTAAATTTCTTCTGGTAAAGCTGAGCTGCCAAAGTCCGTCAACTTCACCAGGTCCCGTTCGCCAACCAAAATGTTATGTGGCTTAATATCTCCATGGGATATTGGTATTGGTAGCTCGGCCAAATAATGTACAGCACAGAGCACTTGACGATATATTCTGAATAAACGTTCATAGGTCTGGCCAAAATTACGCTGCCTGTCATCGAGCTTTTGCGCCAGGGTTTGGCTTGGGAAATATTCCATTTCAATATAGAACCATTCATTATCTATACGGCCCATATCAAAAATTTGCACAATATTTTCGTGCGACTCGACGTCTAAAAGCTCTTTACCTTCGGCAAGCTGGCGGTCTTCCCGAGTAATATCCTTAGGGATTTTTACTGCGACAATTTTTCCATCTTGCAGGCGCTCCGCCCGCCATACCCAACCATGGCTGCCATCACCAAGGCATTCAAGTAACAGGTATTTATCACCAAGGCGTTTATTCGTCCCTGGCAAAAAATGTGCTGATTTTATATTCACATCAACACCTCATAGTGAATTCTGTCCAAAACAATCATGCTCAGATTTTTGATAAATAAAAAGCGACTAAATACCACCTCAACATCAGGAGCGGCGCTTACTTGGGTACCAGTGGACGAAGTAAAACCCATGCGGCAAATGTCTTTCAGTTTTCGGGTATCAGGTGCACCTACTAAGCCTTGGCTCCAAGCACTGAGGACCAGGGTTTTGGGGCAATGATTCCAGCGCTGCGCTGCTTCCAGTAGGTTTTTTAATTTTTCTTCTAGCTTTTGCTGCCCCTTCGCTGAACCATCAAAGCGTTCAAATTCGATTAAACACATAGGTGATGCAGATGATTTATGAAACCAGCCCGAGTCTGAGCGAATATCAGCACCAAATGTACCTGGAGCCGGACATTCCACTACCGCCATAAATGACTGTTCATGCCCGAATGTATTCCAAACGCTACAGCCTAAGCTGTGGACCAATACATCCTGGTCCAATAGCTTACCGCTTGCTAAAAGTGGAAACGTCTCATTTACCCAAGCTACTTCAGGCATAGGCACCTTAGCCATTGAAAGAGCCCCAAACACGCAATACCTCCGGTGATTCACCACCGTGAATTAATGCCTTACTACCAACTTTAACAAGCAGTGGTGCAGGGATTGAACGACCACACACCAGAGCTTCACCGGTTGATAAACTCGGAAGTTCCTCCAGGTCAGCTTTGCTCACCATATCTGATGCTTTAGCTATAAATCGTTGATCGTCTGGGTTCTTTAAGCGCATCGTAATTAGCGTATTGCACTGAGAGGTCACATCTGAATCTAATTTCGATGGACGCTGGCTCACAATGCCAAATCCAACACCAAATTTACGACCTTCACCGGCGATCTTTTTAATAATGCGGTGGCTGACTGCATTGCCACCGGCCGGAGCAAAATTATGGCCTTCTTCGTAAATGATAAAGCATGGGCGCAGCGGGTCCGTTTTGCTCGAGGCCGCCTTTAATATTTCACTAGATAACAGTGCACAAATGACTTGCTTAGCGGTATCACTCAAACCTTGTAAGTCAACAACGACTAAACGCCCCTGTTGATTGCTCGGGCGTCCCACCATTTTGTAAATATCAGTTGGCTCAGCCATTGTTGCACTGTAAAAACTTTTGGCTTCATTAAGCACGCGTGAAAGCTTCATCGAGGCGACGGCGGCACTACGGCCTGATAACGCCTTCGCCTCAGCTTCAGAAAGGTCGTCCCACTCTTTTAACTCTTCAATACCATCACCTAATAAGAAGCGTAGGCGGTTAATATCTCGTGGCTCAGTCTTATCTGCAGAGCGCCAATAACGAATTGCAACATCGAGTACTCGTTGCTGCGGTTCCGTTAAGCCAGGTAATATTTCAGCAATATCGTCCATTTCAAAATGGTCAAACTGAAGCGCTAATGGCGTATTCTTACTGGCGTATTTATGTTTAAAAGATTCGTGCTGCGGCGAGTAAACCTGAATACCTGCACCGGCGGCTTGCAGCTTTTCAAAGGTATGTTTTATCAGTGGCAGTGCTTCTTGATCACGCTTATCGTCAGTGGCTTCTAAGAAGCTTGAGAATTGCAGATTACCGCCAGCGAGGGCTTTACCGTATTCACCATGTGGGTCAAATACTACTACCGTACCGTTATTAACCGCGACTAAACGCTCAATAATGCGGCCAACTGTATAAGACTTACCTGAACCCGTCATTGCCAGAACAGCCAAATGCTCAGTGACCAACTTGTTCACGTCAATAAAAACAGGAACTGTATTCTCGCCTTTGTCGTAGCCTACTAAGTTACCCAAGTGCAAACTGGAGTGTTCATTAAATTCGTAAAAATCACTCAAAAACTGAAAATCGACGGTTTCAACAGCAGTACCCGGGTTAAGTGGGCGACGTGGAATTTTGATTTGACGAGTAACAGGATCGCGGTAACCAACCAGCTCGACCTGAGCAAACATATTCTCACCAGTTACATTCGCACCGGGCAAAAGCTCAAGCTCGGTTACACCATCGCCAAAGCCGGCGTTATAGAGCATATTAGTACGGCTTATCTTGGTCACTCGCCCCAGTACGGCGACTTGCCCCTCATCTTTGCGTTCCTGGTGCATAATGCGTACAAACTCACCACGGCGTACTGAAAACGAGTCTTGCACAGCCATAGTTAACTGACTGGCATCACCAGTGTTACCGACTAATTTACCTAAAACTTTATAAGCCATTATTCAATCCCTCATCAAGGCCTGCCAACCACCCGGCCTCAATATCATTCTTCTTTAGTGCCTGGTGTAAACCCTGACGATAAAACGTAGCAAATTTAGGTAAAATACCAAGCTGTTGATAGCCAAGTAATTGTGGCAACGGCATTGCATTACCTTTGTTTTGCATATCCAGCACCATCAGGCGAGAGGCAACTAAATCGAGATCAGCACTTTTCCATTCTGGTTCGTCACCCGCTAATTGCACCATTTTTATCTGTCCACCTCGGGCACTACGGAAGTGAAAACCAATTAGACCTTGCTTAGCTTCAATATTGGGTTCAATGCGCTTTTCTTGTTCAGACAAACGAAATGCGATGGTGCGCGAATAGTTGCCTAAAATGCCATTGATAAATCGCAAATCCCCCACGCCAACCAAACTTTCATCCAGTCCTTCCAGATTTTGCATCAACTCTTTAGAAAACCCATCAGATGCTAAAATTTGTTTGCGTCCTTGTTCGGTACGTAAATCTTGTTTAGCGATACTTACAATGGCACTAAAGCGCTCAGCCAAAATGCTCGCAAGTACTACACCATTTTGATTCCAGGGAAAAATTCTGGAGCGATGGTTTTGCCAAAAAGTTTCTATCACTTGTCTGGTTTTTTCGTACTCTTGTTTATGACGGACATTTCGCTCCAGCGGAGCCATATCTCGTGCTAAAAACAACGGCGTATCCAGCAAAATTAAATCGCCAGGCTCATAACTTAAAAGTTTTTTCTCAACTAACTGATAAGACTGACGAATTTCAATTAAATCAAGCCGTTTACGCTGAGCTTCGAAATCAATATCATCCAGTTCTGATACCGAGTCGCTACCCACCGTGCTGACTTTATTGTCATCTATTAGCAAATCTGTGCGCACTGCTGCACTGGCATAAATAAAACCACCCAATACCTTGTCTAAGCACGATTTAGTCGCAATACCGGCTACGCGTAAATTAACGATTGTGGGCTTGGGGACCGCTTTCACTAAGCCAGCATCACGGAACAGCGGCGCCACTTGCTCAATATCACGGACCTGTTTAAGCAAGCGTCCTGCACTTCCCGGTAAGCGAAGCTGGCTATCGATGGCGAGCGATTGCGCTAAATTCATCGTTTTGTTCTCATTCATGCTTATAGCGTTCCTGTGTGTAGCTGCTCGCTAAGTAATGGGGCATAAGCCCAATATTGCGAGGCTTGTAGGCATGTTTTACCGGTAGCTGTTATGCCCGCGTCGTCGATAAAATCGTGCTGCCGCAACATCTCACCCCGCTTGACAATATTAAGGCTGCTAACATCAAACATCAGCTTAACCGCATTATGCTCAGACAACGCTTGTAAGCTCATGCCAGTGCCTGCGTAGAGTAGTAGCAATACAACCAGATCGTGCTTATCTGGTGTGTAGTCAGTTGATGGCGCGTTAGGTTCGATGATTCGTTCAGCAATGCCAGCGTGGTCCACAAACCAATTCAACCAGCTCACCAGGATCTCACTATGATCGAGTAAATTTAGCGACCATAAAGGTAACGTGGTAAAGGCTAATAGCCCACTGTTGCTGTGTTTTCGTATGTAACGGGTATGCACCACATCGCCAGTCTGGTGTTGGTGGCGATCTGCACTGCCAGTAAAGCCAGCAATAGCTTGGTCTGTTTCACTGGCTAGCAAAGCGGTTAGCCCTGGCTCTTGCACCCTCAAGACCGCTGGTACTAACTGCCAATCTAGTGGGGAGGACAAGTGCGCTAATAAGGTAAATTGTTCAGCCTTCAGGTTTATCACCAAAGTGGCACAACCTGCCTGCATAGCCCAGTGATATAGGCGTTGCATAGTATTAGCGTCAGTCAACTCTTCTGCTTGTACTAACAACAAACCGCTGGCTGGCGGCGAGCTAATCCAATCCTTCGTTAAGGGGGTTGCCCCCGCAACAGTTTGCAAAAACCGGCCTTTACGATTACTGGACAGTGGTGCAGATAAATAAAGACTCATCGCGTCACCTCTATAAACCAGTGGCAAAGGTAAGGCGCATTTTTACAATGCCTTTGTCTACAAGTCCTTTCTGTTGCTCAGGTGTTAACGCGGGTTCTTGGTTTTGACTCAAAGCCTGATAAATTGGTTGCCAATCCGCCAGTGTTAAGCCTGTATCTTTTAATATTTGCTCACCTTGAATCTGCCATTTGGCCTGGGTGCTTTCACACATCAGTTGAAGTTCACTGACCCCAAAATTGCTCACATCCCCCAGAGTCAACGCTGCTGGTTCCGCTTGCTTTTGAGAAGCCAATAGCGGTTTTAATAACGGCAGCCAGCTGTTTACCTGCTCGATGGAGTTGCGTCTTACTTGGTTAAGACGCTCTTCAATTTTAAGTAGCTGGCCTTGAATCGGTGTAAGTTGACCGCGAGCCGGTTTTAAGAGCTCTTCTGGTAAATCCCGTAACGATGAAAACTGCCCATTGCGCAAACTGTTTTGCATACTTTGACGCTTGCTCTCGGCATCGTTGGGGAGATCGGCAATAGCGTCTTCAATGAGCTGTAATTTCATTACCAGTTTTGGTAGCTCTACAATGTCATCAGCGTACTCATACTCAGCCGTGGCGCTACTAAGCCATTCTTGCAGTTGTTGGGCACGTAGGTTTTGCTCTGCGAGGTTATTAACCAGCTTCCCAAATCGTTCTTTGCAGTTGCGGTAGCTAGATAAAATATGTCCTTGGATCTCCGCTATCGGCAGCTGTTGCTCACTGTGCAGGTTTAAACCCACTTCCTGCGCTAAGGCTGAAAGCTTGTCATGCGCTTTACCTAAATCGAGTTTACGCAGGTAATGCAGTAAGGTATCACTGTCTGCTTGCTGCTCTTTTTGTCCAGTGGCACTGCTGGTATCGTCTTTTAACGCGCCGTCTAAAATATGACCTATGGTGCGCAGCGTGTTGGTGTACAGACGTTTCGGGAAATTCGTCAGTGGGGCACACTCTGTTTCAACATCTATGATTAAATCAGCGAGTCGGTTGTTGATACGCTCAGCGCTGCGCTCAACAAATTCGGCAAATAAACAGGCCTGTTCAATCCGTTGATAAAGCGAGGTCGTTTTGTCTTCTAAGCTAAGAATATGGGCATCTTTTAGCATGGGCTTGGAACTATTAAGCGGTTTAACCTTTGCTACTAGCTCCAGCACTTCAGCACGCTTGTGGATAAGCTCAGCCAGTACTTGCGTGTCGTTGGCCTCGGCAATATCAGCCAGTTGTTCTTCTTGCTGTTTGAGCACGTTAAATAGTGATTGTGCTTTTCCCAGCTGCTCTTTAGCTTCCACGGTGACAAAACCTAGCTTATTTGTACCCAGAGGCGCGAACATTTCATTAATGCGTGCATAACCATACACGCGGCTCATGACTTTCACATTGGCTGCGTAGCTGCCCATATCGTTACCGCTGAACCAGTTTTGTGCTTCTCTAATGGCATTTTCTAAGCGGGTGCGCGGGTAGTGCTCCCAAATTGCCTGTTTTTCGGTTGGATTGGTTAAAGTGAGTAAGTTCAGCTCTCCACACCACCACATCCAGTCATTAAACACGCCTTTGGCGGTAATACTCGTTTCAGCCACATAGGCGAAATAAAACTGCTGCTTAAAGCCTTCGAATTGCCACTTGTGCTTTTTATTAGGGTGAGCAATACGGGCTAAAAACAATGGGATCTGCGCGTGGCTTCGCTGCACATTATTAAGTTCAGTAAATAGCCCGGCATGTTCATCGGCCGTATAGCCTTTGGCAATATAGCTGCCCGGCACTTTAAGTTTATCCAACAAGCTGCTTAGCTCATTCACTGGCACGCCGTGTTGCTGCTGTAAATCGAGAATGCCGTTTAACTCAGGGTGAGCAATGGCCAACTGATACCAGCCTTTAAACAACAGGTCGCGGTCATTCGGTGATAACTTACCATCTACCTTTAACGGCCATGTAATTAAACCGCGCTTCTGCAAGCGCTGGCGCCACTTGTGAATGGCATCCGTGGCAAAGGTAGTCAGGGCATGCAGCTTGTTTTTGAATTTCGCGGTAAAGCTGTCGGCAGTTAAATTCACGCCGTGCAACTGGCATGCTGCCAGACTTAAGCCAATACGCTCTAACTGGTCTGCTTCGCTTGGGTTGACATAATGCAGCAGTATCGCATCACGTAACTCATTTCTTTCATCCAGTCGGCTGTATTGCTCCATGAGATGTGCAGATGCGGTTAACGCTAATACTGGCGTGCGACCATTTTGGTGGCTGTGGTTTGCCGCAAAGGTGTGAAGATTGTTCAGCTCAATGAGGTTACTGACCCAGGCAAACAAGGCTTTACCTTCTGGGTGAAGCTTAAATCCATCCAGGGTAAGTAAACCACTCTGGCGGCCACGTGGCTCGGTTAAAATGGCCAGAGGTGCATCGTCGCTGCCCGCTTTATTACTCAGCAAGTTTTCATCATAAGTCCAGTTGTTATCCAGTAATCTCACAAAGCCCGTTACACGGGCTAATGCCTTGATGAGCGGCTTCTGGCTACTTTGTTTGCTAAGTTCACTCATCGCCTGTTCATGAGCATCGCCCATGGCGGGATCTTTAAAAATCAGTGAGTTTTGCTGGGCACTGCGATAACGCAAATCCAGGCGCAGTAACATCGCCACACTGGGGCCAATATGCGTTGCTTCGCTGGCGTCCAGTTCGGTAGTTTCACCCACTAACTTGTGCCATAAGGCATCGGCAGCAAATTCAATCGCAGGGTGGTCATACAGCAAGCTGAGTAAGTATTTAAACTCACCTTTTGACAGTGGCAGTAATACTGCGCCTTTATCGCCGCTTGCGGCTTGTTCTTTAATCGAAAAAGTACGCAGGTTATTCAGCAAAGTATCTAAGCTCAGAGCTTGATCTACTGCAGGGTAGTACCATTCATCTTTATCACGGCGGAATTTGGCTTGCTCCAGGGCTTGTCGGCACTGTAGGCGGTCAATGCTCAGTTTGCGGTAATGAGCGGCTATGGGTTCCAGATCTTCGTTTTTCAGCGCCAGCAATTCAGTGGCATAGCTTACTTCAGCTAAGCGCACGGGTAATTGGCCGTAGAGCAAACTTCGACATTCGGTCAATAGTGCCTGGTCGCGGGTTTGAATGCCTTCTATCGCACCTCTATCCAGCACATGCCTGGCCACGCGGCCAGAACCGGCCAGAACAGCTTCAAATAAATCGCCCACATCCTTGATACTGCGGCTTGCCTGTTGGTATTGACTCAGCACCGCATCCACATTAGCCATGACCACGTTAAACCAACCGAAGTTGGCACCACTCATGGCGTAAGCAGCTTCCACTAAACCAGCAGGGTAATTAAAACCCAGCTTGCCGTCTTTTAAGAGGCTTGCCACATAGTCTGATACATCGGCAAAGGCATTATGCTCAAGTTCCACTAACTCAAAGCGGCGTGCGACCGATTGAATTTCGCGCAATTGCTGGCCAAGCAGTGGTGAACACAGCGCAACATAGCGCAACCATGGAAGTTTACGGCGAGGGTCTTCCTCTTTAATTGCTTTACCAATCAGGCGAATGGCCTGGCCATCGAGGCGTTTATCTTGTTCATCTTCCAGGCCAAAAGTGGCGGCTTCTGCAACGGTTTCCAGTTCATCCAGCACCACCAACATATACTGCACGCCAAAGCTCTTTAATACTTTATAGGCGGCTTGCACCAAACTGACTACCAGCGTTTGGTCAGTATAGAGGTCTTCTTCGCTGTGGTTGGCGTTCAGCTGTAAGGCATCTGCTAACAGTTCAGATTTAAAGCCAAATGGCATTAAGCGTTCATAGGCTTGTTTGGCAATTTCACTTTGAATCGATCCATCAAAGGTTTGGGTGGCCAGTGGTAATAGCGCCTGGTATAAACCAAAAGCAAACCAGTTATCCGAGTTTTGATAATCCGATGCCACTTGTGAGTAGCGAATATAGAGCGCCAGGTATTTATCTTGCGTATCGCGATTAAACAGCTGCTTATCGTGCAGTTGGCCTTGTTCATCGCGGACAAACCAGCCCCTGGAACAGTCGTTAATCTGTGCGACCAATTCATGGCCTAAACGTGATTTACCCCGGCCCCATTCGGCCTCGACGGCAAATACATGAGCAAAGCGATCATCGTCATGATCTACCGTATGCAAAAAGGTTTGAAAGCGTTTGAAAAATCGGCTCTGGCCCACTAACGGGTCGCGAGGTGGGTAATCTGATACGCCCGTCGCCGCCCAGCGATGTTGTTTTGCCAGGCTATCAACCATCTGTTCGTTTAATTCAAAACTCATAACGACGATCCTTGAAGGTTTATTCTATTGGCGGCGCGTTTTTTATTGGCATAGCAGTTTTGCGCCAGTTGCTTAATGGCCCGTTGTAACGTTTGGCTTTTGTAGCCAAATAGAGGTGCTAACGGCAGGCTATAACAGGCATCGCTGAAGCTTGTGTGAATTCGATATTGGCCGGACTCGCTACGACCAGCCTCGGTAAATTGCCAGATTTTTTGTGCCAACAATTCGGGAATGAATGAACTTAGGACGCGGTTTAGGCGGTTGATGCTTTCTGTGTTCGCATCGAGTGCCGGATAGAGGGGGATATTGAGCTCACCGAGCAGAAGCACAAGAAACTCAGCCAAACTGCCCAGGCTAACCTCATCACCTTCAATGCCCTGTACTGCCATATTTATTTGACCGGGGACAAAGGCATTTTGCCCGGCAGGTAAGGTGAGCAACAAGCCGCCACGTTGCTCGGCAGCCCAGGCATCTTGCACAAAGATAATGAGACTGAGTAAAAATAACCAGGGCTGTTGGGCAAATAGCGCGGTAAACGGCACGTTGTCATAACCTGAGCGGGACACCAATAACCAATCGGCATTGGGTTTAAGGTCATGTTCATCAAGCAAGGTGTTAGGGAGTGCTAACAAACGCCCACTACACCAGTTATTTGTCAGTTGTTTTGCTGTGACATCCACTACTTGTATAGGTGCCAGTTGTTCATTTTGTTCGCTCACGGTAAACAAGGTATGGCTGGTGCGCAAAATACGGCATAGAGCGGGAATGGCAGCGTTGTCGTTTAAGCTATGGCCGAGTAAATCGCGTTCGGTTTGCGCCAATGGGCCTGCAATGATTTGTGGCGAGGAGTTTGAGTTTTCCAACTGGGCTAAGACCCATTCACTGGCATTGCCCAGTTGCTGAATGAGTTTAACCAATACCATTGTGTCATTCATCGCGCCTGCTTCCTGGCAGCGAGCGGCGGCTAAATTTATCCAATGTTGGCGAACATCTGGGTTTAAGCCCAACAACGCTAATTGCCATTCACCTGACTGGCTTAAATCATTAAAAGCATCAAGTAATGGCGCGGTGAGGCTATAGGCACTAACGCTATCAGCTTCAGCGTTGTTCTCTTTCGGCTGTATTATTGGTTGTAACAGCGGCCTAAGGGCAGGCACAGCCGCCAATAACAACGCTGCTTTGTTGGCGATCAAACCACCTTGTTGCCAAAGCTGCTGGCAGAGGTTTAGTGTCGCTTCGCATTTTAACATGTCGTTATTTTGTCTGGTTGTACTGTTGTCCATGCTGCTCACTGCCATCTTTACTCTTCAGCCTCAGCTTGTTCCGCATCTTCCAGCAAGCTATATAACTCATCCACATCGCTAAATAGTGGTGTGGCACCTTCAATGGCATAACCTTTAGCGCTCAACTTGCTTAAAATCGCTAGGTCTAAGCTGTTATCGCCATCTTTCAGGGCTTGCTGGGCGTTGATCAATTGCTGCTCGGTCAGTTGGCCTTCGATGAGGGCTTCGACTAAGGTTTTTGCAGATGCTGTTAACTTTTTTGCATATGCAGCCATAGTAACGGCTAGTCTCAGCTTGCTTCCTATTTCTCTATTCTTCGCTACGTCAATCGGAATCAGAATATTTAACAGGTTTTCTGAAGTCACTTTTGGTACAACGCTGCCAGTAGTAACACCTTTCCAACACGGAAAGTGTTTATCCAGGAATCTACAAATAGACTCAATATCATATTCATCTTTTACTTTTAAAACCCAAACATGGTTGTTTGCCCAAAATTTTCCATCGGCTACATTTGCACAGCCAATAGAGCCGTCTTGCGCAATAATCAGATATTTACCGTTGAAATTGAATTCGGTATGAGTATCTATTGGACCTGATGCGCCATAGTAAAAATATGGGCCAGGTACTCTGTCTTCTGATTTGATAGGGTCACCACATTTGCATTTACTAATGAAATTAGATAGTTTGGATGAATTCCTAAAGGTCCTTTGACTATCGGTCGCACGTGCAAACTCAGGAGCTAAAGACACTGCTGATAATACCTGTTGTTTCATTCTTCTAGGTTTCAATGTTAATGAATCAACAATGTTGAAGTGAAATAAATCTTTAATTTTGCTATCAGCCATTCCTTCCAGTCGTTTCGCCCAAGCGCGCAGTTGCTCGGCTTGGCGAACTTTATCCCCGATGTATTTTTGGGCTTTAATATCAGAGTGATAAACGCGAATATCAGGTATGGCATGCAAACTAACATGACTAAAAATTGCGCCGCCACTCAGGCGTTGTAACTGCTTTTGCCCGTAAGGACTATTTAGATAGACGACAAGAAAATCACGGTCTATAGAGGCAGTCTTATCGAGTTTAATGTTTATAATGTCTGAAACAGAGTTTACATATTTGTATGGTGCGCAACACAGGACAGCAGCCGCACCGACATTACCACTTTTATTAATGATAATATCGCCATCATCTACTCTACATTTAGCCCACTCAATATCTGCCTCTTTAGATATGTATTTAGCATCATCCATGTAAGCATGAAGTCCCTTAACTTGCTTAGTCGATACATACGGGACTGCATCTTTTGTATCAGCACTAACGTAGTCTTTTGCGATTGTGCCTGTTATTCCTAGCTTTGGTTTTTGTGACAAAAACTGTGATAGATACGGAGCGTTCGCTACTTTCTTTACATATTCAATAAGTTCAGGGCTATACGCTGGCGCAGCGATAATATCGATTAATTCGTCAGCGTTATATCTTTTTGCAAACATTACTCACCCCGCTTATAAGCCGAGACAATCTTATCCAGATCGTTAGCGACACCGGCGTTATAGTCTTCGATGTTGTTTTTCACCACGTAGCCCAAGGTTTCAGCCACTGCCATAAACACGTCGGTTTGTGGCTCGGGCAAAAATTGCTCTGGCTGGTTGGGGTTAGCATGGCGTTTTTGCAAATACAAAATCGAGGTTTTGGCGCCCGTGCCGGAGAGCTTAAAGCAGTCGCTTGGCAGAGAAATCACCGCTTTGACTATGGCTTTACCGCCAACAAACTCGCCGGTTTTTTCGTCTTTTCTACCCATGATGTACTCACGTACATAGCGGTCACCGGAGTTACATAAAATACCGTCGGGCAGCACTATTAACAGGCGGCCACCAGGTTTAAGCAGTTGCAGGCAGCGGTCGATAAACAGTACGGCCGGATCAATGGTGGCACCTACCGGCTGCCAGTTGCCCTTGCTATCGGGTTTGCTGCCCAGCGCGAGCCCTGCGGTTGTAGGCTGCAGGCTGTAAAACGGCTTTTTATCAGTACCGCCAGTTTTGCGTAAATCGGTACGATAGCCCGCCCATTTAGGCTCGCCGTTGTCATCCAGCTCTAAATCACCGATATCCTGCCACTTCATTTTTACGTGGTCATACCAGGCGTTGTAGCCATCAACGACTTTTTGGGTTGGACGAAAACCACCGAGAACTTGCTCCATATTGGCTTCGTAACTGGCTTTTGAGTTTTGACCATTTTTGCCTTTATCAAATTTAGGCGTGCCGAACGGCGGGTTGGTGCAAATGAGGTCAAAGCTATTGGGCTTCAGAGCGTTAGTGGTGAGTGAGTTGTCGGTATAGAAAATCTGTGCTTTGGGGGCTCCTTGTAATGCCATATTCACGCGGGCCAGCATCACCATGCGCGGTGCAGCATCGGCACCGGTAAATGCACAATCGCGTAATTTTTGTTTCAATGATTCTTTTTTATCGTCGGCCAGCACCAGCTTAAAATCGATCCATTTATCAATCTGGCTTAACGCCACCGAGCCAAAACCAAAGGAGCCACAGGTTGGGTCGCAGAAACGAAAATCACCATTGGCTAAGCGCGATCGCATTTCATCGTCATCGTCGATGTCGTGCATAGCAATTTCTAGCATGGCCTGTTTTACTGGGTTAGGTGTTAAATAAACGCCAAGGCCACCTTTGGATTCAAAGTTAGCGCGTAGGAAGACATCAAATACTCTACCGAGTAAATCTCCTGACACATCAGCCAGCGTGCCTTGTTCTTTAGTGGTTTTGCCATCGTTGGTTTTTACCGGCCCCAGGTTTTGTATTGCTTCCAGCAAATCCTGATAGTTTTTCGCAACAGACAGGCGCAGGTGTGTTTCTTTACTAAAGATGGGATTACGTGAGCCATCATCTGAGATCACAATGTAGTTTTCGTGGCTTTTAAATTCCTCAAACGCGGCTTTGATTTGTGCAACGGCTTTATCGCCGTGCCTGGCCACATATTGCCAATCATAGACGTCACGAAAACGCAGGGTATTTCCCTCATCATCTTTAAAGGTAAGATCTTCATCGTGATGCACACGGAAAGTTTCTAAAAACAGAAGCTTAGCCACTTCCTCAATAATGTCGTTCTTGTCGTTTACCTTGTCTTTTGTGACACGGTAAACATTTTCATGGAAGGCATCAAATCGTTGCATTAAGCGTGTATAAACACGCATTGACCAGCGAAAGGTTGGATCACGCTCCATGCGATCAAAGCTACGTAATTCTTCCAGACTTGGCAGGGTATCTGCACCGTGGGTACCGTCAGATCCATCGGCACCGAACAAGGCCAAAATACGTTGGTTCATGCCATCGTCCGCAACGGCAAATACTGGCCAGTCACCTTCGATATCGCTTAACAGCTGGTAGGCTAAATCATCAAACTTTGCAGTGTCAGCGGCGTATTCCCAATGGCCTTCTGCCAGCGCAATCAACATGACCGGTGGCGTTAAGTTGCCTTCAACCAAGCCTTGAATGAGACCCGCCTTGGCGAATTCATGTTCGGGTAATTCGACCAATGGCTGAGTAAACTCGGTGTGCTGTTTGACCAGTTTATTGAACAGTGCTTCTAGCTGCTGTTGCGGGTCTTGTTTTTTTGCTTTTGCTTCTTTTGCCATGATGTTTTCTAAAATCCTTTAATACAGCCAATGGTTACTACAAGTGCCGGCTAATTTATCAATACGAGCAAGGGACCTTTAGTCTCTAACTGCGCATGCTTCAGCGCTAGTTTGCGTATCTGCTGTTCACTGGTTGTAATACCAGCAGGAAGTTTTTTCAGTACTTGTGCCAGGGGCATGCGGCCACCAGCTTGTTGTAACAATGATACTAAATGTGCCGCAACATCAGGAGTAACCTGGTACGTTGCCGTTGTGAACTCTTTTAGATGATTACTTTGAGGCAATGAGGCAAGCCATAGCGAAACTTGAGACTGGCTAAAGCCAAGGGTTTGCCAGAGAGTTTGGTTCTCGTTAAATACAGCGGCAGCGCTTCTGGGCGCTGCTGTTTGCTGAGTAATTAGTTGTTCCAGGCTTTGCCGCTGGTATTCATGGGTCATCTCATGCCTCCACTATAGGATACTGAAGCAGCCATCCGATCTGGGTTGGGTCTCATTGTACAGGACTCGTCACTCGGCCACATCATCCTCTCACCGCGTTTTGCCATTATCCGGTATGGCACAACCCATAATTTTAAAGTCTCTGAAAAAGCAAAGTGCTGCGGTATCGGTTGGCTAAAGTCATCATGCGCAGGGTAAATAAGATACATTCCGCCGCTCCCATCAAGATATTTTTGGCCGTAGGCAAACATTTGATAAAAGTCGGATTGCGCAAGTCCATATAGTGATTTTTTTTGCTCGTTACTGTTCACCAGCTTCCATTTCGTGTCCATCACCATTTTGGTTTGAACTGGTTGGCGTGATTGAACCAGCAAGTCTGGGCGAAGCTTAAAGCAATCTTTAAGTCCATGCTTTACCAAAGAATAAGTTGCTGCTTGAGGAAAAACTTTTAGGTGAGAAGGTAATTCGTAGGGTAGGGTCTGTGCCACAAAGGATTCAAATACCGCTTCCATAGGAAACAAAAGTGATATCGCTTTGGTGTTTCCTTGTAATGCACTTGGGCTCATTCCTCTCAGGATCAACTGCGCCCAAGCCATTGGCTCGCTGTAATGAGTCATACCACGCTCAATGCGTAAGCTGTTCATATCGCTCTCAACATCCCTACTAAGTGGAATACCGTCAAAAGCAAAGCGTAGTTCGCAAAGCCAGCGTTGATTCTCTGATGACAGCTTCAGACTAAGTAACTTATCCAGTGTGGAGTGTAAGAGCCGATTGGCAGCACAATCAGGCATATACTCATCATAATCGACACAAAACTTATGGCGATTTACCGCGTTATGTCGCAGCTGTGCAGAAAGCATCAGCTTGCCCTTCATAAAAGCCAGATTACCGTGCTCGCTCACATAGTCGGAGCGTAAACCTTGTCTAAGCAATTGTCTGACGCTAAGCAAAAACTGACTGATAAAAATCTCAAGCAAAGGCATGCGCTGAGCCTGCAGAGTTGCCTGTTGGGTTTGAATATGTCGAAACCCAGGCAGGTGACTTAACATCGTGATGAGTGTTTCTCGCGCACTCGCACTTGTGAGGTTTTTACCAATCTTGGGCAGTATCTCAAGCTGGAAACCGTGAGGTGTTGAAAGCATCCCCGCGTAGTTTTGCACCTGAAGCAATTTGAAGCCTGAGCGAGAGGTGAGTTTGAGAAACTGGCTCCCTTGAATACTTGCCAGGCTAAGTGCTTCTAAATAATTAAAGACCTGCTGAGGCACCAGCTTTGCGCCAACTGAAGCCGCTTTTCCACTCCCCAGCAGGTCATATTCAAAAACTGAGATAACTTCACCCATGGTTTACAGCCTGCTCATCAGGAGTGCTCTGCTGGGGCTGATAAATTGAACGATAGGCCTGTGGCATATTCCAGTTCTCTTGATCAAATGCTTCGAGCTCGTAAGCTGTCGATTGCTGATCATGGCGTCGTAAACCATGATTGTTACCAAAAAGCGTATCGAGATCGTCGGTTTTCTCAATCACGAATTGCAGGCTGTCGTCTTGCTTTTGGTTGTCTGCCAGCACCAGTCTGATCTTGTTCCAGTCGTCGAAAAAGTATTCCTGTAAAAGCGGAATGATCTTTTTCTGGAATGCGATCTTCAATTGTTTAAACGCAGCTTCTTCATCATCGGCATCGAGTGCATTTTTTACTGGCATAAAGAACGCATGCCCCAGCGTATGTTCACGATCGTAAAGCGCTTCAATGCGGCTATTGAGTTTCTCTAACAACGGCTCGAGCTCTATGCCTTTCACCTTGGTTCCACTCAATAAAGAGAGGTCAGGCATCATTTCGACAAAGTCAAAGCGACGGCGCAAAGCAGTGTCCATAAGAGCTAAAGAACGATCCGCTGTATTCATGGCTCCGATGATGTCGACATTGGCGGGTACGCTGAAGTGATCACCGCTATAAGACAGTTGCAAGCTCATTACATTGGACATGCCCGCACGCTTGTCTACTTCAATGAGCGAGATCAGTTCACCAAAGATCTTGGATATGTTGCCGCGATTGATCTCATCGATGAAAATGGCGTAGCGATGTGCTGGATCGGCATTGGCACGCTGACAAAGGCGCATAAAGATACCCGGCTCAATAGGGTAAGAGATATTGCCACTTTCGTCTGAGCGAGCGCGAATACCTTCAATAAATTCTTCATAGCCGTAAGATTGGTGGAACGTAACCACCGCAAAACGTTGGATGGCTTCGGCAGATTTAGGTCCTTGCTTTAACTCTGCATAAAGAGAAAGCAGCTCATCCACTTGCTCTAACTGGGATTCAACCAGGAACCATTCACTATCAGCTGTTTTGTCGAAGATCGCAGGTTCACGACGACCTTTGTAAGCGACTGTAGTTGATCCTGGTATGGTGAAGGATTGCAACGTCGCCCAGGCAGTTTGCGAAAAGTTGCTACTACGGCCGTTCAATAGAGCTTTGCGTTGAAACCACTGATGTTCTGTCATTTGGCGAACTTTGGCTCGTTTCCCAAGATCGAGCAACACTAACACTATGACCTGCATCCAGTTCAACGATTCAAGGCGAGAATCCAGCCAGGCATCTCGATCGGCTGGTACAGCATGAGAGGTGTACTCTTTCATTTTTTGCTGTAACGTGAAGGTCTTGCCAGTGCCCGGGGGCCCAAAGAAGATCACATTAGTTGGTGAATGTTGTCGGGTATTAATTTCAGTGAGCTCACTGCTGGCTGTTGATGTGATGCTGGATACTTTCTCCTGTTTCTGCTCATTATCGCGTTCGCGTAATAATTCATAGAGATGCCAAATAGCCATATTCACGTAATAGGGATCTGCATTGGGAGATTGTGCGTGTATGGCTTGCTTCAATTCATGGTTTTTCTGTAACCAATTTCCGGTCAGTGCTAAACCGAGGTGGAAGTGCTGATTTAGGAATTCTGCTGCTTTATTAAAAGCATTCTCATCCACAGTACTGGTGCAGGTTTCAGGCAAAAAAGCGGCAAAAACACGGTTTCTCAAACTCCAATACATACGCTTAAGTAGCCCGGTTTCTTTGGCCTTCTGCAGAGCACTGTCAACGACGGGCAAACTTTTTGCCAGATAGCTTCAGTTACCCCCCACCATTTTTTCAATCCACCTCCCTTTGGTACGACATAACGTGTCGAACCAGTACGTCATAACCTCCCATATCAATATCAGGTTATTTTGGGAGTACAGGACTGTTCTCACCATGAAAACATAACATGATCATTATGACCGCCTGTCTGTCAGGTTATCGTTCATTATCAGCCGGTTACTGGTTGGTCGAACCTTGGAGCTGAAAGCGCTGGCAAATGGCATTTTTCTGGCTGGATACTGATAGTAAATTCTCAAAGTGTCTAGATTCGAATCCCTACATAATCTGGATGGTGGCAACACGAAAATATTTGTGCTGAATAATCATTTTAGTAAGGTCATGACATCCAGAAACCTTTACCCCTGAGGTATTTCCCACTGCCGTCGATTTTTTTCGGGGGCGCAGGAGCCCGCCCATCGTCAGGTGGGGTCTGAAGGAAGATGAAAGCAATAAATGCTTCTTTATCCCGGCGGATTGCACCAAACGGATCGGCCTGATCCAGCAGGTAACAGGCTAGCGCCATTGCTGTTGCGGTCAGACTGCCACAAGCACCGCAGTGATGATTGAGGCAATCGGTGTAAGAAACGGTACACCAGCAATAAGCTTTTCAACCGCTTCTTCGAGCAACACACCAGCAACGACGATCATACTGCCAGTCGTTGAAAGATTTGGTGAAAAGAATCGATCGGTTCGATCGATACACCTGATCAACAACAAGGATTATTTATCGAAGGAAGGAGATCTTTTGATTGAAGGACCGAAAAACATTGATGTCATTGGTCTGTCAGTAGAATAGGTCACGTACGTATGAAAGGGCGGTCAGTTAGGGAACCATAAATGCTGCGAGCATGTTGGCGCATTCAATGATCAAGCTGAGGTCGCGTTCTATGCAATAACGCCTTGATTGCGCTGTATGTTGCGAGCATCATCGCAAATATATGTACGTGGACTCTCTGATCTGATGACTTCCGATAAGACTTTAAAGCAGGCGATAACGAACATCACAATCTGGCGCAAAGGCGAACAACGAGCGCCGCATAAGCCGTTATTACTGCTGTATGTCCTTTCACATTACCGACAGGGGCATGGTCGTCTGTTTAATTATAGCGCTGAAATTCATGAGCCACTGTTAGACCTCCTGGAACGCTACGGGCCACAGCGCCGTGAACAGCGGCCGGATATGCCATTCTGGCGTCTGAAGGGCGATGGTTTCTGGGAACTGGAAAATGCAGAACGATGTTCAACCACTGGCAGCCAGCAGCCTCCCCGGCGCGAACTCACCGAACATAATGTCGCTGGTGGATTTGATGCCGGCAATTTTGCTCTGCTGGTTAAAAATCGTAAGTTAATCGACACGCTTGCCCATCAGCTCCTTGAGGCTCATTTCCCTACCAGTATTCAGGATGATATTGCTGATGAGATGGGATTTGATATCCAGCATTCACTCAGACAACGTGATCCGAAGTTCCGTCAGGCAGTGCTACGCGCGTATAACTATCAGTGTGCGGTTTGCGGCTTCAATATGCGACACGACAATGCGCCAATAGCCCTGGAAGCCGCCCATATCAGATGGAAGCAACACCACGGACCCTGTGAAGTTCCTAATGGTCTGGCACTGTGCGCTATCCACCACAAAGCGTTTGATCGCGGTTCTATTGGTTTAGATGAAAATATGCGCGTAGTCGTATCCGATGCGGTGAATGGTGGTGGGGTAGTGCAACGCCTATTCTGGGATTTTGCGGGGAAAGAGATCGCGTTACCGCAGGTTAAGGATAATTATCCCAGCGATGTGTTTGTTGAATGGCATTGGAGAGAGGTGTTCAGGGGAGTTAAGGTTTGATGGCGAAGATTGACTTACCTCCATAATGGCATAGTGTGTTGTGCTAAGTTTCTCGTTAACAGACTAATAATAAAGAGAAAAGTATGGCTGGTAAAATGTGGATGATCCGTGGTGATGGCGGCAAACTCTATGATGGTTTTCGTGATAAACAGGTCGTTGCGATCAGTTGGTCACAGCTTGCGCCTTACTGCCCACACCCGAAAGTAAGGAAGACGACGCCGCTATTGCCCATATGCTGACGCTGCTGGCGTCGCGCCTAAGGCAAGAACCCAATGCACCTTATTTTACCTCTTCTGATAATACCAAAGCCTACCTCCAGCTTGCCCCGCTCGAACGTGAAGTGTTTATGGTGTTGTATCTGGATACGCAATATCGGCTCATCGCCAGCGAAACCACGTCATTGGGTAGCATTCGGTCAACCGAAGTCTATCCCCGCGAAATACTCAAAATGGCGCTGTTCCACAACGCTTTAGCGGTCATTCTTGCCCACAACCACCCCAGCGGCAATACCGAGCCGAGTCAGGCTGACCGCGTATTGACGCAAAAATTAATGGGGGGATTGGAATTGATAGACGTTCGTGTGCTGTACCACTTAATCATCGGTGACAACCTGCCAGTATCTTTTACCGAACTCGGTTTGATTTAGGAGCAATCACAGGGTACAGCACCCTTATTAATTTAATGATAAAGGAGAAAAACCATGGCGATTATTCACACAGACAACGAGCACGGGGAAAATCACTTACCCGCCGGATGGCTAAGTGGCATGACCACCCTGTGTGGACTTTCCGACGATTCAGAAACGACGATAAGCGACGCACGTTAGGGCACCGTGACCAGTGAGGTGTGTATTGATATCGCCAGCACGATATTTCGCTGCGTGCAATCTGATGAGCTCCCCGCACCATGAGGATACCCTATGCATCCAGAAGATAACCCGACACCAGTCCCTGAATGGGGTCTACGGCGCGACATTTATCCTTGCTTTGGAGCCAGACTGGTACAAGAAGGCAATCGGCTACACTACCTTGCTGACCGTGCTGGGTTTTGCGGTGATTTAACCCCAAAGCAGTTGAAGGCGTTGAATACCGCTTTTCCAAAGTTTGTAAAACGGATGGAGGTCGCGCTGAAAAACGGTGGGCTGGATCCACGTTACTCCCGTCGTTTTACCCTCACCCTTAATGGCCTGACCTGTGAAGCTGATACCAACGGTAGCTACAGTTATGTCTAGCTAACGATTTACCCAGTCGAATAAACAAGGAAATTTACATGCAACACATACTAGCACTGCCTTTACCGGCGGCGGCTGGTTTTTTGAGCTGAAGCGCGAGCAGGAACGGCAGGTCAGAGCACTATTGCCGCAGATTGTCGCGCTGCCGTTGATTATCGAGGTTGCCACACCAGACAAAAAATACGTTATCTGCCAAGCCGATTATCCTGGCAACTATTATGCATATGGCAAGTCAGTGAATGAAGATGACGTGATCTGGAATCGGGATCGCATTACCGAGTCAGATCGTGGATGGGTTAAGGCTATCAGCGGCGCAGACCAGTTTATCTTCGGCTACACGCCGCTTCATGTGCTGTTGCAGTTTGCCAACCAGCATTACATCGATACTGGAGCCGTCTTCACCGGCAATTTAACGTTATTACAAATTCAGGGAGGAGAATCGTACTTGTAAGCTGATAGGGCTGTCGGGTGGGATTAATACATACTCATACGTCAAGAATCCGCTGAAATACATCGAGCCACTTGGTTTATGTAAGAGAGAGTCAGAAGAGTACGTAAACTTATATAGAACTGTTACTCCAGATGAATTATCTCAGATATTAGAAACTAATACTTTGCAACATAGGGTACAAAAGCTTCAGAGTATGTTAAAAAAGCAGTGCTGGAGTTTGGTGATGAGCCATATACTATGGTGAAACATACTGTTCTAGACTATTCAGCTTTGCCGTGAGGTGCGAGTGAGGAAAGTATACGTTACTATACATTTACATAGTACAGAAGACGGGGGGAGAAGAGGCCCAATCCCACTTATCCCGTTTAGGTGTTTACTGCTTTTTAAAAATATAGATGAACTATCTCATTATCCATATGACTGTCGGATATTTTTTAATGAAGGCAAAAGAGGGATCTGTCCCGGTGAGACGATGGAGAATGTTCCTGTCGCCTTTTTATCTCCAGATAAAATTTTCCCATATATAAGTATTGGTACGAAATTTAATATAAGAGATGGTAAAATCGTCGGAGACGGAATTATTACTGCAATAGATAAATCATAGGATTATTATTTTTATGCTATAACTTAATTATCCGTGGATGGCGGTAACATATGAACTATGATGTGATAGTCTCGGGAGTGTGCAAACGAGTCTAGTCGTATGATGTTCGTGTGGGGATGATTACGTAAGTTGATCTGATAGGGTTGCGGGAGGCTGAATTCGCTGGGGTGGATTGTTCTGCTTGGATTAACGGGAACACCTCTTGAAAAAGGTGCGTCTCTGCCTGATGGAACCAAAGTTTATAGAATTAGCACAGATGGTCCTTACAATTTTGATTTAACCCACGAGAAATTGATGCAATTAATAGTGGAAGATTAAATCCTCAAGGAGTCTCCGCAATTAGGACTGGAAGTTCTGGAGCTCTTAGAACCGCCGGCTATAATGTTATTCATGACCCATCTTCAAAGGGAGAATGAGGGAAAATCATGCGAGATTAATTCATCCTGATGGATTCGAAGGATTTAATGCTAATAAATGGAAGCTTACTAGTATTTTCAAATGTTGTGGAGGATAGAATGCTTGATTATATTTTTTCTCATAAGAATAAGGAAATATACGCTGCAATTTATTATGAAAAGGATAGCGATGTTAAATATTATTATAAAGGAATGGTGTTAGACTTTAAACTCCCTGATGATTTGTATAATCTTATAATGGATTACGATGATATTTTGAATGGAATGGCCTTATCGCTTTTAGACGAGGTGGAAGAAAAAATACAAGAATACGATCTAAGACTAAAAAATGCAAATGAGAGGATATTTTGTGTTGTAATAAAAGATAAAAAAATCTGTCTTTCTTTATAAAATACCCTACAAGTAACGGATTTCGAGATGCATACTGATTAACTTCGAGGATGAAAACCTGTGTAATAAATTGAATTTACACAACTCTTATTTATCCTTTCCTCCTCACTTGATGACTAGAGTATCGTATATATTTACATCTATCTGGCTATTTTTAGCCTTTCAGTATATTAAACCTTTATCCCCCGGAGCACCACTTTAGCGGCGTTCTTCATATCCCTGTTAGCCTGCTTAATATCCCCCCGCAGTTGCTTGGGAAGGGCTTCCTGGTCATGCTTCAGGTCATCCATTTATTCAGAATACGTTCAGTCGCCACTGAAGATGACGGGCTAGTATTTTGACGAAGAAACGGAGCTGCATTACAATCAGTTCAGAAATTATTCACCAGAATGCAGGTGGTTTATCAGCTAGGATCCTATTTCGTTGCGAGGCGAGCTAAACCTGTATGCTTATAGGCCGAATCCATTAAATTGGATCGATCCGTTAGGTATTAAGTGTTGATAAACAGCAAGAAAACACTTTTGAAATAAATTAATCTAATATTAATTATCATAAATATTCATCGGAAAACCTCGCTAGAATGAAGGATGGCCTTGCGCTTAAATGAGAGTTAAAGTGTTTAATTACAAGAAATAGAAATAGAAATAGAAATAGAAATAGAAATAGACATTAAAGATGTCAGTATGGAAATACATCATAGAAGCTTGCTGTAGCGAGGCCGTACTCCAAAAATTAATGAATCATGGGATCTGGAAAAAGCCACTCTGTGGGGGGATGAGGCAATGGAGCTTTATAGGCATACAGGTTATAAAGTGATAAGAATTATAAAGGAGACAAACGCATGGTAACGACCAATGATCTAAGAAGGTTTGTAAAAACAGATGGCTATATTGATTTGATGAATTCTGTTGTTTTAGGGCTCAACCTTGTCATGAATGAAAAAGAGCCGTCCAGTCAGGTTTTTAATATTTACGCTAGTGATGTGAATAATGCAAATATAACGGTTAATGACTTGGTGAAATTATGTGATGATAAAGATAAAATAATAAAATTCATTGATCTTTATTTCTCAGAAATAATTGGTGATGAAAAAGATGAGGATGACGATAGTGAAACTTTAGAAATCGTTCCTTTTTATAGAAACTTTCTCATAGGCCATCTCGTCGATTATTACATGCTAAAAAATAAACAAGATGAGCTAGATGGTTACTTGAAGAAAAGAAAAATAGCTGGCTACAAAAGTTTTGCAAATGAATTAAGAACAATATATAGCCGTATATGAAACTATTTGGGCGGGAAGGATCCTCTGATCTTTCCCGCTCATTTTATGGTGCGCCGGTCATGACGCGGAGTGCCCTGACAGGCACTGTCCTTTGACTGTGGTAGTCAAAAGACGAGCCGAAGGTGAAAGTCCTCTATACACCCAGTAAGGGGAACATGCCCCGACTCAAGTGTAGAACACGCGAAAGGCTAAACCAGGTAATGCGCTGTACGTTCTGGAAGAAACGAAAATTAGAGAATTTGTAGGAATAAAAGAGACATTCTGTGGAACACAAAAAGGTAGCCTGTGAGCCAATAAACATCATAAAATGTCAGGATAAAGCTATAAGGATAATAGCAGCGCGACGCTGGTACGATAATAATAGAGGGAACATATGACAGTAAAGAAAAGAAGACGTAAGCAGACGTGGAATATTGGTGATTTATTTACTATTCCGTTAGCAGATGGAACATATTCTATTGGAAGAGTTGTTGGTTATGAGCCAGAAGCATTAAATAGTGCGGTGTGTGCATTTTATGCTCACCGAGTAGATGTTTTTCCTAATATGGAATTAAATTTAAGTGAAGATGAACTAATATCTATTCTTTTTGTTACAAGAGATTTACTTGACTCTGGCGACTGGCAGGTGTTCTCACATTGTACTGACGAATTTCCACTCATTAAATATATTGATTTATATTCTCTTCGACACAAAGAGTTTATTGGTGTTAGTTCTATAGGCTCAGGTATTATCATTAAATTAATGAAAGCTTACTATAAATTAGGTATATGGGATAATTTTTACGACCCCAACTACCTTGACTCTTTGCTTATATCCGCTGATAAAAAACCAAAAGATGTAATATTAAAATAAGAAAAGCTAGGTAAGATCTCTCATCTTCCTGATTAACTTTATTTAGTCACTATTATCCAGAGCATCACACACACCATTTTTAACTCCCTTCAGCGAGAGTGAATAAGGATAGGTTATGGTGGTGGTAGCGTGTTGAAAAGTACGGTTTCGTCCGAATCACTCTGATGATCTGATAGGGCTGGTGGGGGAGTTAAACTTTTACCAGTATGCGCCAAACCCAATTAAATGGATTAAACTTGGATAAGTATCAAAGAGCATCGTCTTCGACGAAAAGGAAGTGAAATTATGCGATTAAGAGAAGAATTTATTGATGTTATATCCCATGAAATAGCTTCCTACTCTGCTCTTATGACGCTAAGAGAGCTGCTTGTTTGTTTCAAAAATCGGGGTATGCCTAAAGATGAAATGCTTTTATGCCTGAGTCATCTCAGATCTATTTCTGAGGAAAATGTTGTTCTAGAACTCATGGATTTTGCTGAGGGGTATTGCGATCCTCAGTTATCTATATATTGAAAATAAAAGTAGGGGAAGAAATTAAACCTGTTCAAGTTTTACGATCTGTTGGTGGGCTGCTTTACGTAGCAAGATGGAACAAATGCAAACCTGCGATATTTCCTGCGAACTGCTTTCCCGATTTAACTTTCTGACCTTCCTAATCCCCTTATTCACCGCATAATGCGCTTGCCACACTTGGCAGGCGCGTTTGCTTTTATATGGACTAAATACCATGCAAACAGAAGCTGAAGTGTTAACCGAACATAACGAACTGATTTGCTCGACCAGTATTGAGCGCATTGTCACCGGGCGCGACGCTGCGCTGAAGCAGATTGAAATGTTGATCCGCCAACTCGACAATATCTCACGCCTGACTTTCGCAATTGGCGGTAATGTGGCGGATTACTGGGCGATGCGTCAGAGGCATTCTTTTGACTGCTGGCTGGTGCAGTCCGTGGACCGTGGACAAAGCGATGCCGGTAATCACCCGTAATATCGACTGCAGCATCTGGCGCGAAATGATGTTGAAATCCGGCATGTTGAGTCTGATGGACGCTGAAGCCCGCAGTCAGTGGGAGCAAAATCCGGAAGAGGGCAATCTACCGGAAATCCGTGAGGCCAATATCCTTAGCACCTTTGAGCAGTTACACCACAACAAACAGGATGCGTTCGAGCGCGGCATTATCAATGTGTTTAAAGGGTTAAGCTGGGACTACAAAACAAACAATCCCTATTTTTATAAACTCTTTTATTTCAATTGATTATGGTGTAAATCGCGGTGCGGCCTTCCCATCGGAACATCAATAGACGTCAACGGACGTCTTTTTTTGTGCCAGAACCTCGTTCCCTGCAAGGCTTTCCCCATTTTTTAACCTAGTTTAATCTACATCAACCTACTGCTGTGGATACACTTGCAGGTATATCTCTGTTTGATAATGTTTTTTGTTGCGACCTAATAAGCTTGGACACTGAATAAGGATGATAAGTTATCTCCAATATAAAAGAGGTGTCCAATAAAAGGTCAGTGGGCTTTTCCATCGTGCGAGTCTATGTCAGGCAATGCCCAAACATAAAAAAATCCGTAATCCCTGAGAGATTACGGATTCTTACACAGCCACTGAATCGGTCAACCGAGCTTTAACTGATCGGCATTATCGACAAGAGGCCTTTTTAACCACAAAAATTACCAGCTATATTTTACGCCGACGTTTGCAGACCAGTCCTGTTCGACGTCGCCGCCGCCAAGATAATCACTGCCAGCATAAGCACTGAAGTTTTGGGTAAAGTTGAATTGACCACCAATACCAGCGCGTACAGCAGAGCCTTCAACGCCATTATCGATACTATCTCCATTGACATCAGCGCTGTTGCTATTAGCGTCGTCATACACGTATGCCAGTTTTGCATATGGAGTAAAGGATTGGTCACCAAAATCAAAGGTATAACCGGCGTTAACCCCAGCTTCATAGCGCATGCTGTCATAAGATTGGTTATCGACACTCATATCGTTGCTTAGCTGGTAGCTATCACCATCTTGGAATAGGCCAGAAACGCTTGCGTACGGAGTCAGATGACCGTGCTCATTAAATTTCCAGTCATAGCCAGTTTTCAGGCTGAAGCCCCAAGCATCGGATGAAATGCTGTCGCCGTTGACAGAATCACCGTTGCTCATCGTTGCAGAAAGATCGTTGCTAAAGCGGCTATAGCTCAGAGAACCATCGACAAAGATGTTGTTAGTGAACAAGGCTGAGCTGTAGATACGAGCGGACTGGCTGTCTTGGTCAACCTTACCTGATGCATCATCAATATCGCCTTTAGCAAAACCAGCTGCGGCACCCACAATCCACTGCGCGTAGTTGCCTTCAATCTGCTTATCTAAGCCGACCATCACACCACTGACGCTCTGATCGTAGCTGAGAGTATTAGTGTCAGCATTGAAATGACCACCGGTATATGCGATCCAAGCGCCACCAGTATCTTTCGCCTGTGCATTACGTCCATTGTCGAGACGGTTAGCTAAAGTATCTTGTTCCAGGTTCCAAATGTTGGTGTTTGCAGAAGGAATGCTGAGTGCCATATTGGCATAGTCAGTTAAGCCATCTTGTTTGAGAACAACGCTGTCGCCTTGCTGTTGGGCTTCATACTGATATGCACCCAAGTCAGCTTTGTTTGCTGCGGTAAAGGTTGCGTGAGTATCGGCGTTGTCATCATAAACGCGTACCAGCTCGTTGCCTTTGTAATCAGCAATAGAACCAGCCCCTGTCGCGTTATCGATACGAACTTGATAGTTGCCTGCCACGTCACCATTAACGGCTAAATGACCATCAGAATTTAATCCAATAACACCATAATCAGCGGAGTTGTCAGTGCTGCCGTTGGTATAGCCAGTGTTCATATCACTGTTCAGTACATAATCACGGCTAGCAACATCCAGAACGCCGCCATTGCTGAGTACCAGATTATGAGTGTCTACCTGACCCAAACCTAACGCCAGAGTTGCGCCGTTTGTAACGCTGATCTGGTTGGCATACAGAGAGGCAGTTTCTTCGGTTAAATCAACGGTGCTATAGCCATCGATATTGATGCTGTTCGCAGCAACTTTACCGTCATCACCGATATTCATAGAGGAGTAGCTGTTCAGATTGATCGTATCAGCTAACAGGCTAGAGCTCTCGACGTTGACTTGAGAACCATTGGAAACGGTTAATGTATCAATGTCAGACGCTTTGCGTGTATCCCACTCAGAACCATGATCCAATGTGACATTAAATACGCCGCTCTGGAATACTTCAGCGCCATTTACATATCCAGTGGTTCCATCGTAGGTCGAATCTGGCCACAGGCTGTTCGCCGCAACATCATAGAGATCTGCAGTTGCCTGCACATCAGAAATCGCTGCACCAACCCATTTGCTGCCATTATCCAAGGTGAGGTTCATTTCATCTGTGTTTAATGCATCGTCTGCATAGCCCAGATTGGAGTCAATGATACCATCAGCATTGGTGTCTGCGCCCTGTGGAGCAAAACCTGCATTGAAGTCGCTGACAAACAATACATCTCCAGTTAAGGTGGAATTATTGAAGGTTGCATTGTTTTTCATGGATTCCGTCGCGGTAGGATCATCAATTACCGCTAGCGCTACGTCATTCATGTTAATGATGGTGTCATTTGCATTAATAACACCGTCTTGGTTCACATCGTAATTAACCGGCATAACCAAATTGCCGTTATAGTCTTCAGGGCGTTCTGATTGACCGTAGAAACCGGTGGTGTCCAGCTCGGTCCATGCACCTGAGGTAACCGTTGAATCATTTACCGTTAGGGTATTATTGAATGTATCGTTACCAACATTCTCATCATATTGCTGAGGTCCCTGAACCAGAGTAATGCCTGCAACGTGTGAATTATTTTCAATAACGATATTGCTTTCTTCATCCAGCGTAATAGCTGTACCTAGGTTATAGGTATTAACTCTACCAGTAGTATCTGTGGCATCGGTATAGTCATAATGCTCAAAACTGTCATCAATCGTTGTATTATCAACGGTCAATGACAATGGATCATTATAACCCTGTACCTCGGAGCAATCGGTCGTCATGCACTGACTTGTGATCATTCCATGAACGGTGCTATTACTGATAGATAACGAATTTGAATTAGTTGTATCTTGATTTAAGTAGTTTGTTGAAATAACACCATTAACGACGGCGTTATTAATAACAGGATAAATCTCTGCTTGATAATCGCTATCAGAATCACCGTTCCAACCAACATATCCTTGGTAAGAAACGGCACCGGTTGTAGCATCATAAGAAAACGTATCCCAAGTGCCATTTGAAATATCTGTTGCTGACGCCTGAAAGGCTAACGCGACAGAACAAGCAATTGCTAGGCGGGATACATGAAACTTACTATTACTTTTCAATTGAATTTCCCCAATCATCTATACGATGTGACTTTGATTTAAATAAAGAACAAAAACATACGAATCTACGCGAACAACGAAGAAAATTATCAATGAACTATCCGTATTGCTCCTGTCGCAGAAAGCACAAATAGTTAATCAATAGCTATCATTTGGTTCAAGTTATTTATATATGAAACCCAAAATTGGATTTTTTTATATAATTCCGTTTTTGTATTATTCGTAAATGAGAGAAAAATTAGGAATTTTGCTGGGGATTAATGTCGGTAGCGTTATGGTAGACTATTAACCCCGTTTATATTTTTAGATGAGGGACTGCGTTGAATTGAGTGTGAGAAAATTATTATGCAAATGGGAAAGTTATCATGCTTATAGAGATAGGGTAGGATATTCATGAGTATAGTGGGGGGACTATAAGAATAGTTCAATGTTGTTTAATCTGGCTAAAAAAGAAGACTCAACTCTTTCGCGAGTAATGAGTCTCTAACCTCATCGCAATGAAAAAGACAGTACGCTAGGTGTCAGAGTATGCGGTAGTAATACAAGACTTCGCTTTTTAGCCAGTTTAAATTTTTTGAGATGCTTAAAACTTTTCAGGGAGATGGTTTATCTTTACTAGATGACTCTTTTTGGTTTCAATGTATCGTCCTTTTTTTAGCTCACTAATCACCAATGAAATTATACTCTTAGAGTACCCTGTCCTTTTATATAAGTATTGCAATACGCTGATCTTTCCTCTCACACTTTCAGGCTCATTTTCGAGTTGACGCAGTAGATAACATATTGCTGAATAAGAACTTCCTGACGACATAGTCATTTCATGTTCTAAAAGCTTTTTAATCAGGTAGGTAAGGTAGTTCACCGTATCAGGCCAGAGATTGTTAAGATTAATTAGCTCAATAGCCCGTTTGGCTGAAATGCAGTATCCCGAGCAATCGATTTCTGCAAAAAAACGACCCGCACGCTCTGGATAATAATAACCGACAATACCTACTAGTGCGGGGGCTCTCAGTGAACCTAGCCAATATTGATTATTTACAAACTCATAGCGAATTTGGCCTGTTTCAATGAAATAAAACAGGGGCTCTGAGCCATTAGAGAAGTCCATAATCTCTTCACCTTCGGCGATAAGAATTGGCTGTGCTTCATTAGCGATACATTGGAAGAGTGCTTTAATCGATGAGTCTGGAGTCTGTAACATTATCACATGCTCTGTTAATTTTTTTGTTATTTAATCATCATGATTTTCTACGGTTCAATAACATTGAGATAAATCCGAGGTTTATGCAATTAAAGTATAAGGTAAAACAATTTAGTGCTAATTTTAAACATATTAAATGCATCCCTGTTCTAGTTTGAGCGAGTATCTTCCTTGTATTTGAGTAGGAAAATAAAGAGTGTCAAATGAATAAAATTAGGAATTATCCTGCATATTGGGGTGGAGAGTATATACAGGAGTAGTATCTTCATAAGATAAGCTAATCTTTATATATATTATTTATTCAAAAACAGTTTAGCATATGGTCTATATAATGCAAAAATCCAAAAAAAGAAAATTTTAATCATTGTTGGGTGTGTGGGTATTAAATCCTAATAAAACCAATGAAATGGATTTGATTAGAAAAATTATTCGTCACGATTTATAATTATCATGAATATTCAACTTAACTCAATATCTCATTATCTTTTTTGAAAATATTAATCAACATTTTTACTTAACTGGTTTTTGAATCTACAGCGGCTTGCCAATATGACTCTGAATACCAGTCAGATAGCGTTAAACACCGTTTCTATTGTTAAATTAGATGCGGTAATAAATGAGTGGGGATGTTGCTATAACTGTTATTTAATAAAAGTATTTAATGTGTTGTGGCCAGTTGAGGAACTTTACTCGCTGAGTATGCAGGTCTTAAAGATAAATAAGAACCTTAGAAAGATTAGTGGTATTCATGTAATTCAGTAATTGAATAGTATGATTAACTCCTAACTTTCTCATAATGCTACGCTTACGAGCACTGATCGATTTTTCACTCACGCCTAAAGATTTACTTTGCTCGTGAGTGAACTGAGTTGTTCCAAATACATGCAAGAACCTCTTTTCTCTAGCGGTTAACAATGTTGTGGGATAAGACCCACTGGTGACTACGGTTTGGTTTTCGCATGTGCTTAACCATTTAGAGGGCATACTTTTGTTGTTTTGAACGACGAGATGGCATGTCTTTGTAATAAAGCGGGCGGCCACTTGGGCACTAACAATATCGGAAATAACGAGAATTCTATCGCCAGCTTTAAAACCGCGATACTCGGCAAGATGCAGTAGGCTGTCTGAAGGCGCTTTATCATTGATGAGAACTATATGTTCAAGGCTGTTTTGCGGGAGAGCCAAATCCTTACGTAATTCTATGCTGGTGGCATTATCTAAAATGCATAGCCTGCGAACAGCACTTTCAAGATAGTAATTTTCTGTGTAGGAAATGAGATTTAGCATAGATTATATTGAAATTGAGTATGTAAACGACGGATTCATTTATATGGAGTGTAATTATTAAAGCGATATTTAAAGAGGTGATGCTGCGATAATCAACACCATATCCATGCGCAAAATGATAATTGTTCCTGACTGAGTTGAATCAATCATCACAAACTTATTACATTTACGTTGAAACAAGTATATATCAGTGAAAAATGACTAAGGTATACAAAAAACAATCCAATATTGGGCTTCTGATTTTGTAAGTAATTGTATTAGGTAAGCGATAGCGACAAAACTTTCTCTAGGATGATCACTAAGCTTAAGGTAAATCGCTTTATGTGAGAAACGGTAGTTCTTGCTCGATAACCATCAATACTTTTTGCAACTGTGTTGCGTTCAGCCCTCCAAAACCAAAAAAAATTGCTGTTTCTGCACTGTGACCTTCCCATACTTCTTCTGACCCATTTTTTAGTTCGTGCAGCGTGTCAAAGCGTACCGCTGATAATAGGCAGCGGGCACGTAGTTGTTGAATGATTTCAGGAGAAAGCGACGTCAACAACGTTAGGTGTAGTCCAGCGTAGTGCCCCCATATTTTTCCTTGAGGAAATAAGTGTTGTAGACCTTTGAATAGCACTCGCTGCCGTACTTCGTATTCGCAGGCTAACTTACTTAAATGGGTATAAAAAACCTGACTATGCATAAAGTCTGCTAGGAATTGCTGTAATAGCCAGTTGCTACCGCTATTACTAAGCCCCTTCATATTTTTTACTGCGGGTAGAAGCGCATCTGGGCAAACTAAATAGCCTAAGCGAATTCCTGGCCCTAGCGTTTTTGAAAAGGTTCCGGCATAAATGACCCGATCTTGGGTATCCATTGTTTTGAGCGCAGGCAGCGGATTTTCTTCATAGGAAAATGCAGAGTCATAATCGTCTTCTATTACATAAGCTCCAACGCGTTGTGCCCAAAGCAACAATGCTTTACGCCGAGAAAGCGATAGGCGACAGCCTAATGGATATTGATGAGAAGGAGTCACGTAGCAGAGTTGTGTTGGATGTTCTGGTAGTTGAGCTACACACAATCCATGTTTATCGACATTTACAGCGGTGATGGTGGCTCCATGGTAATTAAATATATGCCAAGCGCCGGAGTAGCATGGAGACTCCGTCACCACGTGGCAGGGAGCGGCTTTTGTGGCTAATTTATTAAGCACAAAGAGTTGGCTGAGCAGTGATAATCCCTCTTGTACTCCGTTGGTAATAATGATGTTTTCAGATTGGGTATCAACGCCGCGAGAAAAGCGCAAATAGCGAACAATCTCTTGGCGTAGAGAAAGTAGGCCTTGTGGCGAGTGGTAGCGTGTGACTAACTGTTCTTTGAGATTTGATGGTGCATTATTCCATTTTCGCCAACTAGACCAAGGAAAAGCATTAGGGTCAGGAATGCCCATTTTACAGTAAACCTCAGCGGCCGGCTGGCTATATAAATCTACCGGCACCTCTGCAGGTACCAGACTTGTGGGCGCTGGGCCTTTAAAGTAGGGAATTTTGCGACCAACGGGTTTGACCGGCCGTGCAAAACAGACGTGATAACCCACTCCGGGGCGGCTTTTTATATAGCCATTAGCGACTAGTTTCTCATAAGCCAATGTCACTGTAATTCGCGCAATTTTTAATCTGCGGGATAATTCACGAATTGATGGCAACATATCACCAGCAATACATTCTCCATGCGTTATCGCCTGATAGTAGTATTGAAAAATCTGTAATTGCAGTGGTATATCACATTGCCTATCAAGTTCGATTTCCTGCATAAAATTATTAGCCTTGTCTCTTTTTACATAATCAAGCTCTGTACATTACTTCGCTTTGCCACCCCATAGTTTGACTCTACTCATAATGTGGTATCTGGCCCTATTTTTGCCGCCGCCCGTATCTATTTGAATGCATGTTTTCTCCGTTAGCTTAGTCGCTATAAATAATGAAAACTGAGGCAATACCATAATGTCATGGATACGAAAGAAAACGCTTTGGCTCTTTATTGCTGGAGCAGCAGCGATGCTCATGCTGGTATGGGGCGGCTGGCAGGGAGTACATCAGACCAGCACGACAGAATTTTGTTTATCTTGCCATTCGATGAGTAGTGTCGGGCAGGAGTATAAGGCGAGTATACATTTTAAAAACGCCTCTGGTGTACGTGCTGAGTGTAAGGATTGCCATATTCCACCAGGAATTATTCCAACATTAGTACGTAAAACTGAAGCGATTAACGATATTTATCACGAGTTTGTCTCTCCATCGATTAATACCCCGCAAAAGTTTGAAAGCAAGCGAGCTGAATTGGCGCAGCGCGAATGGAAGCGTATGAGTGAGAACCGTTCGGCCGCCTGTAAATCCTGTCATGCCTATGATGCGATGGATCACAGTAAACAGTCGGCCAATGCAGCCGCACAAATGACACCCGCAGCCCTAAAAGACAGCAACTGTATCGATTGTCACAAAGGCATTGCCCATCACAAACCGAACACAAGCAACGGGTTTCGCGATCAATACAAAATGCTCGTTCAGCAGAGTTCAAGCCTACCTAACGCATCCACGTTGTATGCCCTGAGTGAAAAATCGCTTAGTGCTACCGTCGACGGCTCTGCGGATAAAGCGCTACTCATGCCTGCTACGGAGGTTGCCGTTCTGCAAAAACAAGGTAACAAAGTACAGATTCAGATTGTGGGCTGGCGTGAGAGCAGTGGACGTGGACGCGTGATTACTCAATACCTCGGAAAACGCGTGTTTGCTGCGGTATTGGATCCTTCGTTGATGCCTGCGGTAAAGATCCTCAAAACTGAAGTAGATCCTATCTCTCATCAAGAGTGGCAACAAATCAGCGTAGCGGCATGGACGTCGAATGATGGCTTTACTGCCAGCATCGAGCCTGTGTGGCAATACGCAGATCAAATGTTGCAATCAACCTGTAGTGCTTGTCATAGCGTGCCCCCGACAACGCGTTATAACGCTAATGGCTGGATTGCCGGGCTAAAAGCGATGTCGGCCTACTATCGTCTGAATCAGCAGGAAGAACGCACCTTATTGAAATACCTGCAAACGCACGCCAGCGACACGGGTGAAAGTCGCTCCAATTAAAACAACAAATTAGAAAGCTAACTCCATGAGCAATCGAGGAAATAATGATGGACTTTAACGATTTCAGCCCTTCACGCAGGCGATTTATTACCGGGGTATTGGCCGTTGGCGCGGCAAATATCCTTTCCCCTCAGCCACTGCTAAGCCGCGTATGGGCTGCAGATGAAAAAACGGATCTTTGGATACAGTCTGGTTCACATTTTGGTGCCTTTGAAGCTAGGGTGAGTAACGGCGAGTGGATTGATACTCGGCCATTCAAGCATGATAAATTTCCGTGCGATATGCTCAAAGCGGTAAGGGAAATTGTCTATAACCCATCGCGTACGCGCTATCCGATGGTGCGTCTCGACTGGCTACGTAATCGTGATAAGTCTGATCGAAGCCAGCGTGGGGATAACCGCTTTGTACGGGTAAGTTGGGATCAGGCTCTCGATTTGGTTTACCAAGAGCTTGAGAGAGTCCAAAAGCATTACGGCTCATCCGGCGTTTTTACCGGCCTTGCCGATTGGCAAATGGTTGGCAAATTGCACAAAGCAGGTGGTGCGATGGATCGCGGGCTGGGTTTGCATGGAAGTTATGTGACGACCGTCGGAGATTACTCGGCGGCAGCGGCTCAGGTGATCTTACCGCACGTTATTGGTTCACTGGAGGTTTACGAACAGCAAACGTCGCTACCTTTAGTGATTGAAAACACTAACACCATCGTTCTGTGGGGGTGTGATCCGATCAAAAATCTGCAAATTGAGTATCTGGTACCCGATCACGATCCCTTTGGTTATTGGTTGCAAATTAAAGAGCGAGTTGCGCAGGGGAAAATGCGGGTGATCAGCGTCGATCCGGTGCGTAATAAAACTCAAAATTATCTCAACGGTGAGCAGTTGGCGTTAAATCCGCAAACTGACGTCGCATTAATGCTTGGTATAGCGCATACGCTATATCAGGAAAAAATTTACGACGCTGCTTTTATCAAAGATTATTGCGTTGGTTTTGAACAGTTCCTGCCCTACCTGTTGGGAGAGAGTGATAAACAGCCAAAAGATGCCGAGTGGGCGGCGAAAATTTGTGGCTTAGACGCTGACCAAATCCGTGAGTTTGCCCGTTTATTGGTCAAAGGCCGCACTCAGTTTATGGGGGGCTGGTGCGCCCAGCGTATGCATCACGGCGAACAGTATCCATGGATGCTGGTGGTATTAGCCAGCATGGTGGGGCAGATCGGCTTACCTGGTGGCGGGGTGGGATTTGGCTGGCATTACAACGGCGGTGGCACGATAACATCGTTGGGGCCAGTCTTATCTGGTTTGGGGAGTATTACGAATCCTCCACCGCCGATTCATGCGGCCGATTTTCGTGGCGCTTCAGAGCACATTCCGGTTTCACGTTTGATTGACTGTTTGCTTTCGCCGGGAAAAAAAGTGGCGTTTAACGGTGAAACATTGACGTACCCCGATATCAAAATGGCTATTTATAGTGCGGCCAATCCATTTCATGCCCAGCAGGATCGTAACCGTATGATCGAGGCTTGGAAAAAGCTGGAAACGGTGGTCGTGCTGGATCATCAGTGGACCGCCTCTTGTCGATTTGCCGATATTGTATTGCCGGTGACGACGCGCTATGAACGCAATGACGTGGAACAGTTTGGCACCCATTCTAATAAAGGGTTGATGGCGATCCGCCAGATCGTTAAACCACAGTTCGAAGCTCGTCACGATTTCGATGTGTTTCGTGGTTTGTGCCAGCGCTTCGGGCGGGATGATGTTTACAGCGAAAAGCGCGATGAAATGCAATGGATCAAGGCTATTTACCAAGAGGGGGTAAAGCAAGGTGAGGCTACCGGTGTTCCCATGCCAGATTTTGATACTTTCTGGAATGGCGATGGCTATATTGAATATCCCGCAGGACAGCCTTGGGTACGTCACGGTGATTTCCGTGAACAACCCGATCTCAATCCATTAGGTACGCCATCAGGGCTAATTGAAATTTACAGTAAAACCATTGCCGATTTTCATTATGAAGGTTGTCCGGGGCATCCGGTGTGGATGGAGCCGTTTGAGCGCAGCCATGGCGGCAAAGGTGCTGAAAAATACCCGCTGCATCTGCAATCGTGTCATCCCGATAAGCGGCTGCACTCACAGCTGTGTTCCAGCGAGGAGTTTCGTAAAACGTATTCTGTAGCAGGGCGTGAACCACTCTATATCAGCCCCAAAGACGCAAAATCTCGTGGGCTAAAAGCGGGCGATGTAGCGAGAGTATTCAACGATCGTGGGCAGGTATTGGCCGGCGTTGTGATAAGTAGCGATTATGCATCAGGAGTTGTACGTATTCACGAAGGTGCATGGTATTCGCCGTTGGTGGGTGGTAAAGCAGGAACATTGTGTACCTACGGCGATCCTAACGTTTTAAGTGCAGACATTGGCACATCACAGCTAGCTCAGGGGCCATCGGCGCATACTGCTTTGGTTCAGGTGGAACGGTATCGCGAGGAGCTTCCTGCTGTCACCGGATTCGGTGGACCACTGGAGGTTAAGTCAGAGAACGGAGGAGCTCATGCAGCTATTTGATGATATGGCTCGGCAACGAGCCCAAATTTATCGTTGGTTCTCGCTGCTTTTGTTTCAAGAACTTTCAGATGAGGCTCTGGCTGGATTGCGCGACAAAAACAATCTGGCGCTGATGAATGGTTTGAAGTTTATTCCTGAACTGCTGTTGCCTACACGGCAGTTCCAGCGACGACTGTGCGCGGCCCTTAAGCGTAAAGCTCGTCAGCAGGAGTTAGCTGCTGATTTTGCGTCGCTGTTTTTGCTGCCGTCACCTACAGGGGTATCTCCATACGCCGGACATTATCCACATACGACGCCTTCCGAGGAACGCAGAATCATGCGTCAATGGCTGGTGGAGTTGGAACTCGCCCCGGAAAACAATGAAGCGGCCGACCATATCGCCATTCAACTCGGACTGATGGCTGCGTTGATCGAAGGCGACCCTCACTCTGAAATATTGTTGGCGCAGCAGTATCATTTTTTGCGCCAACATCTTTTGGTTTGGCTACCATTATTCTCTAAACGTAGCTACCAGCGTGATAATTTTGGCTTTTATGCTGCAGCAATAGGTCTTCTGCTGAGATTTATACAACTTGATATTGAATGGATAATTGACAGTTTTCCAATGAGAGACAGCAACGAAGGCTAGGTTGCAAGATGCTAGGTTGAAAGATTAGAAAAATAACGGAGCACTGGCGATATAAGACAACATGACGTCTTTGTATATCACCAGTGTTCTGCCTATTTATTTAGAAGCTCCAGCTTACGCCAGTAAAGAGGCTAAAATCATAGGCACTATCAACCATTGGGCTATTCTTGATTTGGTTATCCAGCATCGTATAGCGCGCCGAGCTCAGCAACGTGAGTCGGGGTAATAATTTATAGCTAACACTGAGGCCTAAGAACGGATTCCAGCTATCTTCTGGCTGGTATTTTTTTAATCCGCTATCATGTGATTCATGGTCGGATATGCCGTAATAATATTGAGTAAAGCTGTTGCTATACCAAGTGATCCCAGCAGAGGGGATAATGCTCAATTTGCCCATTTTTATTGCTTGCATCCAACTGGCTTCACCGATAAACCCATTGCTCTTATCAAGAATGTCTCCTGAAAAAGAGAATTTTACCGTTCCCCATTTCTCATGTCGATAATAAGACATGCCAGCCAACGCGGTAGTCTCTCTTTTGTCCAGTTGTTGTAGTGATTTTTTATCGCTATCACCGGGTTTAAATTCATAAGGTAAATAAGATAGCGTCGCGCTGAACTCATTTTTATCGTCATGAGAAATAATATAGCCAAGAGACGTTTCTCTAAAATATATCTTATCACTTTCATAATGGGCAAAAGGAATCGCGCTAAAATCTTTTGTATAATCTGCATAAGGCGATATGTGATATATGCCGCCGAGGCCAACAGAAAGCTCATTGGCTGATGCATTGGCAGATATCAAAACTGCCAGAGAAATACCAACACAAGTACATGCGCGAACAATCACGATGTTGCACCTTTAAATTAAAATGGATAACTATTGTAGAGACTATTCCGAACCTCTTTAGTACTTGGTATTATCCCTATGTCCGGAATAAAACAGCAATAAATATGTTTATATAGGATTATATATAAATTTATATAATTCATTAGCGGCGTGCGGAAATGGTGTGCGGAGAAGAGTAATGAGTCAAATTCGTTTTAAAATGAACGAACTAAAGGTTTTTTCTGTTGTAGCATCAAGTGGCAGCTTGAGCCAGGCTTCTACAATTCTCTGTATTGCACAGGCTAATATCAGTAAATACCTTTCCGATTTTGAAGGCCGGGTTGGCTTAAAAGTATTTGAACGGACGACTCGCCGCATCTCATTGACGCCGTTCGGTGAACATCTTCTCCCCAAAGTGAATCAATATCTGAGTCAAACGGATGACTTGGAAAGTTTTATTACTGATTACAAAAAAGAAAAGCGAGGTAAGGTCACTCTTTACGCCCCAACGGGCATTGTGATTTTTTTGTCACAGCATGTTATTCCCAAATTGGCCGACAGTGGGGAGATCCGCATTGAACTGCGCACATTAAACCTTGGCCGCAATGAATTCTACGATGGTGTCACGTTTCCTGATGATGCGGATATTCTGCTTACCTATGCACGTCCCAAAGATGAGTCGCTGGTGGCCTGTTCACTCGCCTCCTTTGCTTTCAGTGCATATGCTAGTCCTGAATATCTTGCACAGCACCCGATCGAAAGCCCTGAGCAACTCGCTAATCACTCCTGCATCCTGATGCAATCAATGCTGATTAATGACAATAATATTTGGAACTTTTGTCAGCATGGACGCGATGAGCGAAAAGAGTATAAGGTGACGGGGAAATATATTTGCGACAACATTTATGCGGCAACAGAGCTGGCTCGCCATGGCATGGGGATTGTTTTTGCTTCGAGGCAAAGCATAGAAGCCGATCTTGAGGCGGGCAGACTCATGCCATGTTTTAGCCAAAATGAGGATTGGATGCTGGAGTTAGTCGTTATATTCAAAAAGCGCGACTATCTGCCATATCGAGTACAACATGTTCTCGACCAGATGGTTGAAATCATTAATCATTATTTTCAGCCACAGGCTTGAGACTAGATCATATATTATGGTGAGCCGTTTTCGCTTTAGAAAAAAACTTCACTCATGGAGCAGAGTCAATGGCACTTGAACCCGCAATTGCAGAGTTAGTCGCTGATTTTATTACCAAGGGACGTCCCTCATCTCGTCATCAAACCTTTGATGAACGTCGCGCCGGATATGTCGCTAGCACGGTTTTAGCGGGGGAGATAGAACAGCGAGTCACCGTTGAAGATAGGGAAATTGCTGGGATTTCGCTGCGCGTGGTTTCGCCTCTCAACGCTGAAGGTAAGCTGCCTGCCGTTATTTATTATCACGGTGGATGCTTTGTCAGCGGAGGTTTTGCGACCCATGACAACCAGCTAAGGCAGTTGGCCTTTCTCAGTGGTTGTAGGGTCATTGCCGTACAATATCGTTTAGCGCCGGAGCACACTTATCCTGCCGCTCATGACGATGCGGAACGTGCTGCGGATCTTATCTGGCAATATGCCGATGAGCTGAACATTGAACGCAGTCAGATCACATTGGCAGGTGACAGCGCGGGCGGTCATCTTGCTTTGATAACTGCTCTGCGCCTGCGTGATGCTAATCAGTGGTTGCCTCAGCAGCTGGTTCTGATTTATCCGATGATTGATGCAACAGCATCGTCTGAAAGTTATAAGCGCAATGGTGATGATTATGTACTCACCCGTGACACGCTGCTCAGCGGTTTTGAAGCCTATTTCCCACAGACTGAGTTGATGCATCCAGAAGTCAGTCCGCTGTGGCGTGATGACTTTTTCGGTTTACCTCCGGTACATATTCTCACGGCCGAATACGATCCGTTATGTGATGACGGTGAAGTGTTGTTCGCCCGTATGACGGAGCAGGGCGTTAGCTGTAGTGCACAGCGTTATCTTGGTGTGATCCACGGGTTTTTCCAGCTTGGCGGTATTAGCCCGACTGCGCGAAATGCTATGCGAGATATCGCGGCAAAAATTAGCTCATCTTATCCATTATAATTTATCTCCTTGCGAACAGGCCGAGCTCGGCCTGTTCATTTTGCATCACAACAGAACCACTATCACGTCGCCCAATTCATCTTTCCCACACCTTCAACGGTGCTATCATATTGATTCAGGTTTTGAAGGAGTCAGGCAACTTATTGATATGTTGTCCACCTGCAACGGGCTGTAAATCATGGTGATGATGGCCAGTGGTTTTAAGATGGATTTTTCCTCCAACTGTCGTCGCGACAGTGATATTCGCGTAAGGCTTCCGCTATGTGTGTAAACACGACAGAAAAACACGCCCCTTTTGGTACGCTGTTAGGCTATGCCCCTGGAGGCGTAGCGATTTACTCTTCGAATTATGAATCCCTTAAAGATCTGGAACAGATGGATGATGCGTCATTCCGTCACTATCTGGATAAAGAATATATGGGTTATAAGTGGCAGTGCGTTGAGTTCGCTCGCCGCTTTCTTTATCTCAACTATGGCACGGTTTTCACCGATGTCAGAATGGCCTATGAGATCTTCTCATTGCGTTATCTGCGCCAAGTGGTGAATGACAATATTTTACCGCTACAAGCGTTTCCTAATGGCTGCCTGCGCCCGCCAGTTGCCGGTTCGTTGCTCATTTGGCAGCAGGGCGGTGAGTTTGAACACACGGGGCACGTCGCGATTATCACTCAGGTATTGGATAACAAAATTCGTGTCGTTGAGCAGAATGTCATTCATCATCCGTTGCCCGCAGGGCAGCAGTGGACACGCGAGTTGCCGCTGACTTATCGCGATGGAAAGTACGCTATCCAAGATACCTTTGACGATACCGAGATTCTGGGCTGGATGACCCAGACCGCCGATGATCGCCACAGCTTACCGCAGCCTCAGACACCGGCACCGTATTTGGCGATCCACTGTGAACGTGTTGAAAACCACGGGCAGTTTGCTGGAACTTGGCTGAACGAGCAGGATCCATTGGAGCATACCTACGTTCAGGCTAACGGTGGGCATACGCTAAATGCCGATCCTTATCGCTATTTCGCCGTTTCTCGCAGCGCCGAACAAGAGTTGATCCACGCCACTAACGAGCTGCATTTGATGTATTTGCACGCGACCGACAAGGTGCTCAAGGATGACAATCTGCTGGCGCTGTTTGATATTCCAGAAGCGTTATGGCCGCGCCTGCGACTTTCTTGGCAGCGCCGTCGTCATCATATGATCACCGGTCGTCTCGACTTCTGCATGGATGAGCGCGGGCTAAAAGTCTATGAATATAATGCGGATTCAGCCTCATGCCATGCTGAAACTGGGCTGATTCTGGACAAGTGGGCGCAGCAGGCGGGTGAGGTGTCTGGCAGCGATCCCGGCGAGTATCTGTTAGATGCGTTAGCCAATACGTGGAAACACAGTGATGCGACGCCATTCGTGCATATTCTTCAGGATCATGACGCCGAAGAGAGCTACCACGCGCAGTTTATGCAGTGTGCGTTAACGAAAGCCGGTTTTGAAAGTAAGATCTTGCATGGTTTAGACGAGCTGCATTGGGCTGAGTCAGGTCAATTGGTGGATGGTGAAAACCGTCCGGTGAGCTGTGTGTGGAAAACATGGGCATGGGAAACGGCTCTCGATCAATTGCGTGAAGAGAGCGAGGCCGATCACGCAGCGCTTCCGATCCGGACTGGCCATCCTAAAAATGCAGTGCGTCTGATTGACGTGTTGTTGCGTCCTGAAGTGATGGTCTTTGAGCCGTTGTGGACCGTGATCCCAAGCAATAAGGCCATTTTGCCGGTTCTGTGGTCGTTATTCCCGCACCATCGTTATCTGCTGGACGCTGATTTTGAGCTGAACGCAGAGTTGGAGCAGAGCGGCTACGCGGTGAAACCTATTGCTGGACGCTGTGGTAACAACATCGGCCTAATCAGCCATGAAGATCGGGTGCTGGATGAAACGTCCGGTAAGTTCGCTGAACAGAAAAATATCTACCAACAGCTTTGGTGTTTGCCGGAAGTTGCTGGACGCTATATTCAGCTATGTACCTTTACCGTCGGCGGCCACTACGGCGGCGTATGCGTGCGTTCTGAAACGGGGTTAGTCATCAAGAAAGAGAGTGATATCGATCCGTTGCGGATTATTGATGACAAAGACTTTATCCTCTAACGGAAGCCGCTTTTAATTCGGCGTACTGCAGAGATAGTGCAGCACGCCGTTTTGTTTTTCACCCATCTGATTTACCCCTCGCGAATTATTCAACATTATCCTTGACCAATGACAAGGTACCCAAGCCATTAGCCTCTTTATAATCGAGCCCATTTATCTGCTCACTGGTGTGAAAGTATGGCTTATCAACTGAATCTTAATTGGCCTGAATTTTTAGAGAAATACTGGCAAAAAAAACCTGTTGTATTGAAAAACGCCTTCCCAAACTTCGTTGATCCAATCACGCCGGATGAGTTGGCAGGCTTGGCGATGGAGCCGGAAGTGGATAGTCGCTTAGTTAGCCAGAAAAACGGCGAATGGCAGGCGAGCAACGGGCCATTCGAGCACTTTGATGGTTTGGGCGAAACCGGCTGGTCGTTGTTGGCTCAGGCTGTTAACCATTGGCATGCGCCTTCTGCAGAACTGGTGCGTCCGTTCCGCGTATTGCCGGACTGGCGTTTAGACGATCTGATGATTTCGTTCTCTGTTCCTGGCGGCGGCGTTGGGCCTCACATCGATCAGTACGACGTATTCATTATTCAAGGGATGGGCAGCCGTCGCTGGCGCGTGGGGGACAAATTACCTATGCGTCAGTTCTGCCCACACCCAGCGCTCTTGCATGTTGATCCGTTCGAGCCAATCATTGATGAAGATCTTGAACCAGGGGATATTTTGTATATTCCACCTGGATTCCCGCATGACGGTTTCACTCATGAAACGGCGTTGAACTACTCCGTTGGTTTTCGCGGGCCGAACGGCAGAGATTTAATCAGCAGCTTTGCTGACTATGCGCTGGAAAACGATCTTGGCGGTGAGCATTACAGCGATCCTGATTTGACCTGCCGTGAACATGTAGGTCGTATCGAAGAATATGAAGTCGATCGCCTGCGCGGGATGATGATCGAGATGCTCAATCAGCCTGAGGATTTCAAACAATGGCTGGGTCGTTTTGCGACTACGCCGCGTCATGAGTTGGATATCGCACCAGCTGAACCGGCTTATGAACCTGATGAAATCCTTGATGCGTTGCTGGGCGATGAAGTCTTAACTCGCCTGAGCGGTCTACGTGTGCTGAACATTGGTGATAGTTTCTTTGTTAACAGCGAGCCAATGGACGCCGTTGAGCCTGAAGCCGCCGATGCGCTGTGCCGTTATACTACGGTAGGTAAAAAAGAGCTGGGTGATGCACTGAATAATCCCGCCTTTGTTGCTGAACTCACTGATTTGGTCAATCAGGGATACTGGTACTTTGATGAGTAAGTGCGATTTTCATTAATCGCTGTAATGATTCTTAAAGGGATGACAATTGTTATCCCTTTTTTCTATCAGTTTGTGGCTACTCACCGCCGTTTTCACCCATATTTGAAATGAGCGATGAATGTTTTTCTTATGAATCTTGAGTAAAAATATAATAACGCATTCGGCCTATGTCTTTCTTGGTGAGTCGCGTTCTCCATTGATCCACTTAGAGATCATGGTTTATTAAGTAATATTTCTAAGCCATTCATCTCAGTATGTTTTGTCTATGTTATTTCAACGTTTTCTTTGTTTTTTTAATTAATTTTTCATGTGAATGACTCACGGATATATATTCTATTATTGGAGTTTATTTATATTTAAATGGACGTAAAAAGTGCTAAGGATTATATTGTTTCACTTTCATTGTTATTCATCCTTCAGATAGTATTCCCAATATGCCAACGATAGTCACTCATGCTGCTGTACCTTTGTGTCTGGGATTAGGGTTAGGTCGAAAAATTATTCCCACGCGACTCTTATTCGCCGGAATGGTGCTATCGATGTTGCCGGATGCTGATGTTTTGTCGTTCAAACTTGGGGTGGCTTATGCCAATGAATTTGGGCATCGCGGTTTTACTCATTCTTTGTTATTCGCCTTCTTTGTGCCAATACTCTGTCTATTGGGGACTCGATGGTTTCGGGCTAGCATACTGAGGGTTTGGTCGTTTCTCACTGTTTCGCTGCTTTCTCATAGTCTTCTTGATTCAGTTACCACTGGAGGTATGGGCGTAGGCTGGCTGTGGCCTTGGTCGGATGAGCGATTTTTTGCTCCGTGGCAGGTCATCAAAGTCGCGCCTTTTGCGTTGTCTCGCTATCTCACACCGTCAGGATTCGCCGTAATTTATTCTGAATTACAATGGGTTTGGTTGCCTGGATTCGTTTTTATTGGGGTGCTTTTTCTAATACGAAAAATAGGCATGCTTCGTTAGGCTCGGCGTCATTTCTCTAGACGTTCTCGCAGCTAATCCATCGACTTTAGATATACATCGGCACATTGGTTCTGCATAGGATAATCTTTAATGAAAAGTTTCTTTATCTCTTCACTGAATGCGCATCTACGCTATCAAGATTTACCCGGAAACGGTCTGCCCATTATTTTTATTCACGGGCTAGGCTGTGCTTCCTCTTATGAGTATCCAAGAGTGGTGATGGAACCCATATTTCGCCAGCGCAGAATTATATTGTTAGATTTGCTGGGAGCGGGGTATAGCGACAGACCTGCAGCGTTCAGCTACAGCACTAGCGACCATGCTCGGATTATTTCTATGCTGATTGATACATTAGATCTGCCGGAGTGTGATGTTTATGGGCATAGTATGGGCGGCAGTATTGCGATTGAAGTGGCGGCTATGCTGCCTCACAAAGTGAAAACACTCGTGGTTTCTGAACCTAACTTTGATAGTGGCGGTGGTTTTTATAGTCGCTTGATTGCTGCTCAAACCGAAGATGAATTTGTGCGAGTAGGCTATTCCCGGGTGCTTGAAAAAGAGAAAACGCCTTGGCTGGGCTGCGTGTCGGCTACGGCACCCTATGCCTTGCATCGCGGCGCATCTTCTCTGGTTGCGGGCGTTGAGCCTACGTGGCGCGAACTGATTTACTCACTTTCTATGAAGAGATGGATGATTTTTGGTGAAAATTCTTTGCCTGATGTTGATCAGTCCGAGCTACCAAAGCATGGTATTCAGGTACTTACCATCCCTCATGCTGGGCACTCAATGTCGTGGGAAAATCCTGAAGGATTAGCAAAGGCGCTGTGCCAAGCATTTAGTCTAGCCGAGTAATGATATTGCTGATGCGGTTTGAAGCGTACTTCCACAGGCTCATAGCGCTTCCGGAGTATTCTATGTTTGGGTCTTAATGCGATGAAGATGAAGCGCGGTTTACGCGCTTCATCGAGCAGGATAACGAGTGGAATAGCTTGTTACGTAAAGACGAACGGCATCCACAAGAAACCTGTGATTAGAAGCAGCAGTAAAAAAATTACGCCAAAAATCGCACCCAGCCTCCAATAATCGGTGGTTGGCAAGTAGCCGCTTCCATAGTAGATGGGGCTAGGGCCTGTTGCATAGGGCGTTAAAATACTTCCCAACCCGATTGCTGCGCCCACCATTAGACAGAAGATAGGCAGTGGAATGGCGGGGATTCCCATTGCGGCTGCAATCATCATTGGGGCTAGTGCAGAAGTGTATGCCGTGGCACTGGCGAAAAAGTAGCGCAGCAGATAAAAAACGACAATCAAAGCTATCATGACTAACGTTGGTGAATAGGTAGAAAGCCCTTGCGAGAGTCGTTGACCAAACCATGGAATAAATCCAGTGTCATTTAAGCCCGTGGCTAACGTAATTAACGACGCTAACCAAAAGAAAACGCTCCATGCGGACTTATTACTAATAATGTCGTCCCAGGTAATAATATTGGTCACCAGCATAATAGCGACAACGCTATATCCGACCATCGCAGCATCAATATAAGCACCGCCAAATATCCATAATAGAAGAGCGGCCGCCATCAAAATCAGCATTCTCTTTTCTTTACGACATAAAGGCCCCATCGCGACGAGTTCTTCTTTAGCCCACTGAGGGACTTGATGACCGGATTTTAGCACTGGCGGATAAATGATATAGGCTAACCATGGAACCAACAGTACTAAGCCTACGCTGAGAGGCAACATTCCTAAAAACCAGTTTCCCCAGCTTATCGACATCCCCGTCGCACTTTTCATAAGGCCAATAAGCAGCAAATTAGGTGCCATGGCCGTTAAGAAAATAGCGCTGGTGACACAGTCTGCCGTGATCCCCATCCACATGATGTATGAGCCGATATTGCGGGAACTACGGCTATTAGGTTGAGAATCATATAGCGGGGGAAGGTTGCGGATAATAGGGTAAATTATTCCAGCACCACGTGCGGAGTTGGACGGTGTTACGGGAGCAAGGATGAGCTCCGATAGCATGATTGCGTAGCCTAAAAATAGCGTTTTGTGTCCCATTTTATTGACTAAAATGAGAGCGATACGGCGACCTAAGCCGGTTTTTTCATATCCCGTTCCAAACATAAATGCAGCGAAAATAAGCCATATAACGGAATTTGAAAAACCAGATACCGCCCATGAGAGTGCTTTGGTGGTGAATTTAAATCCTGTTTGCGACATCTGAATAGGGCTGAATAACAGCCACGGCGATAATACGGCAATAATGGCTATGCCAACCATGGCGACGACGGCTCCGGGAATGGGTTCCAAGATCAATCCAACGATGATCCCCATAAATACAGAGAAAAAAAGCCATGCATGAATCTCAAGACCTGAAGGCGTAGGAAACGAAGCGAGGATCAGCGTCACAATAAGCGGTGCCAGATACCGCCAATAATTGCGGAAAAAGGGCATGGTAACGTCCTATGAGAAAGAGAGGCTCAGCCTCTCTTTATTGGATTATTTCATCGGGGTTATTTTATGTAATGAACGTGCTCGCAGATTTCATTCACAATAGGCTCGCGGCGCTCTGCGAATATTTTTTTATTTTCTGCGATCAGATTATTACCATGGGTATCGATAGAGACGATGAGCGGGCCAAACTCTTTGACTCGACATACCCATAGAGATTCAGGCATACCCAATTCGGTCCAATGGACTTCTTCAATTTCCTCAACCTGTGTGGCCGCTAATACTGCGCATCCTGCGGGGTAAATAACGTGCAGTGCTTTGTGTTGTTTGCAGCCCTCTTCGGTCAATGGCCCCATTCCACCTTTACCCACGATCAATCTAACCCCAGTTTGTTCGATGAACTCTTTTTCAAACGTTTCCATACGCATGCTGGTGGTGGGGCCGATAGAAACCATCTCCCATTTGTCTTCATTTTTCCGCACGATAGGGCCTGCATGAAAGATGGCTTTGCCGTGCAGATCGTAGGGGATAGGGCGCTTAAGCTCTATTAATCGACGATGGCAGACGTCACGGCAGGTGACTAATGTTCCGGTGAGATAAATAACATCACCGACGCGAATATCAGTTAAATCATCAGCGCTGATGGGTGTGGTAAGGATCTTTTTCATAGTGAACCCCGCGTATGGGAAATGGATTCAGATGTGAGGTCTGCATGAACAAGCAGCGTGCCGCGTCGGTGAGCCCAGCATCCGGTTGAAACAGCGACACCAATCGTCGAGGGATGACGAGCCGCTGATTCAATATGAACCCCCATGACAGAACTATTGCCCATGAGTCCCTGCGGCCCAATACCTAGGCGATTGAGTCCTTCTTCCAAACGCAGTTCAAGCTCAGCGGCTTTAGGGTTAGGATGACGTGTGCCGATCGGGCGCAGAATCGCCTTGCGCGATAGCACCGCGGCAGTTTCCACCGAGGTCGCAATTCCAACGCCGACCAAAACAGGCGGGCAAGCATTAACCGCCAACGTAGAGATATTCTCAAAAACAAATTTCACTACCCCTTCATAGCCTTCTGAAGGCATGAGCACTTTTGAGCGACCAGGCAGTGTACATCCGCCTCCAGCCATATAGACTTCAATTTCGGCATCGGTTCCGTCTGGCACTAAATCCCATGTCACCCAAGGTACGCCGCTACCGGTATTTTTCCCTGTGTTCACCTCATCAAAGATTTCTACCGCATTGTGGCGCAGAGGGGCTTTGACGGTAGCATCTTCAACCGCTTGTTTTAAAATAGCTTGCAGCTCTGCCAGTAATGGAAAACGCGTACCGACTTTGACGAAAAACATAATTTCGCCGGTGTCCTGACATGCAGGGCGGTTGAGGTCGATTGCTTTTTGCATATTATCGAACATGGTGTGATAAATAATTTTCCCCATTGAGGATGTTTCTGCTTCGCGTAATGCTTTTAATTTATCAACAACATCGTCTGGCATTCGGGTTGAAATCATCGCAGTGAAATTCGCAACTATCTGCGTTAATTTATTTATGCTTTCCTGTTTTTTTTGCTCATTCATTAAAGATCACTCCAGGGCTAGTATAATTCTGGATAATAAAGAGAGAATTAACTCTGATGTCATTAAACTACCATGATTAATGTGGGTTTATGGATTTTGGAACTGTGAATATTAAATTTACGATTTGTTAATCTTCGTTTTAAATAGATATTTTTCTAAACTTTAAACACAGCGATATCATTTTATTAACACTAAAGATGTTGATCGGGATCAGTCATTTAATCGGTTTTATTGGTGCAAATGGGAAATAACGTCATCATGTACCTGTCATGCATCAAGTGGCATGTGTATAGGCTACGTTTGTTATCCGTCCCACTCTAGGGACTCACTTTCAGGCCAGCACAAGTGCTGTTTAACAAGGCTAAAGACGTGTTGTCCTACAACGAGAATCGTTTAGGGTATAGTGTCAATGGTGCACAGGAGATGAGACGGATGGATAACCAAACGGTACTAAATCAGTACCCTTTACCCAAAGATTTGCAGGTGCTGGTTGAAATTGTGCGCTGCGGCAGTTTTAGCGCCGCGGCAGAAAGTCTTGGGCAAACGCCAGCCTTTGTGACTAAACGAATTCAAATTTTGGAAAATATTTTTGGTACAAAACTGTTGAATCGTTCCGCTCGTGGGGTTGCCCTGACAGACAGTGGAAAACAGTGCTATGAGCAGGGCCTGAATATCCTCACGCAGCTACAGAAGCTTATGGATGATCTCGGGCAAACCAAAACTCAACCGGCAGGAATGGTGCGTATTGGCTGTAGTTTTGGTTTTGGCCGTAGCCATATTGCTCCAGCGATTACACAATTAATGCAATTATATCCAGAATTACAGATTCATTTTGAATTGTTTGACCGTCAAATAGATTTAAGTCGCGATAATATCGATATTGATATTAGAATAAATGATGAAATTCCTGATAACTATATCGCTAGATTACTGGCTAAAAATAAACGCATTTTATGTGCATCACCTAAATACTTCGAAAAGAGAAATCCCCCTCAAACATTAACCGAATTGCTGGAGCATGATTGCCTCATTACTAAAGAGCGCGATTCGACGGCGGGTATTTGGGAATTAGAGTGCGAGCATGAGAAAAAAACCGTCAAAATATCGGGGCATCTATCGTCTAATAGCGGAGAAATTATCCTGCGTTGGGCATTAGAAGGTAAAGGTATCATGATGCGTTCAGAATGGGATGTCGTGCCATTTTTAAACAGTGGAAAATTAATTCGAGTTTTGCCTGAGTATTCGCAAAGCGCAAATATTTGGGCTGTTTACCAAAAACCGCTGTATCAAAGCGCGAAATTACGGGTCTGTGTCGATTTCCTGACTCAATACTGCCACGATGCGTTTAGCGAAAAATAACTCTGTCTATGCATTTGGCCGTAGCAGGGGGTTATCAGCAGTGTTTATCTCCGTTTTAAACCACCACTGATTTTTTAGGTAGATGCCGAGCCTAGCAATCTATTATTGCTTAGTGACAATATGCGCTGCAAACCCCGTCACTTCAGGGGCAATATCCTCTTTTAGCGTCAGCTGTGGGATATTGTAATCACCGTGGTTTTGTTTACGGAACGCGATGGGTCGGGTATGCCACAAATCATCCAGCCGCTGGCCAAGCTGGTTACAGATGGCGGGAAAGTTGTCTGTGTTCACTTTGCTGGTGTGGTAGAGCACAAAAGGCGGCAGCACGTCGAATCCTGGATAGTGCAAAATACCGTGCTGGATCGGGAATAGAATATCGTTGATTGGCCCGTTAATGCCACGCTCGCTGTAGTGCGGCTCCCATCCACCAGCGGTTATCATCAGCATGGCACGCTTACCCACAAGAGTACCTTCACCGTAGCGGTCGCCCCAATGTTGGTCATTATGTTCGCCTACGCCATAGGCGAAACCATAAGCATAAACGCGTTCTACCCAACCTTTCATAATGGCTGGCATAGAGAACCACCATAGCGGAAACTGGAAAATCACCGCATCTGCCCACATCAGTTTTCTTTGCTCAAGGGCGATGTCATCGCTTTGCAGCCCATTCTCGAAAGCATACTTTGAGTCTAGCGAAGCATCAAAATAGCTGTCGTCTCGACGAGTTTTAGCGTCGCTGGCGTCCAAGGCTGACTTCCAATTCATGGCATATAAGTCTGAAACCTGTACATCATGTCCGGTATTTTTCAGATGCTCAATGGTGAAGTTTTTTAGCGAACCGTTAAGTGATTTAGGTTCAGGATGGGCATAAACGATCAGGACATTCATTGCGGTTATCTCAAAAAGAAAGAGATCGCAGATTAGAAGTTTGTCATATTCATGAGAAATGAATTTCTGATATTTCAGGTATTAATATGAGTAATCTCCGCCGGCTCGACCTTAATTTATTGGTAACACTTGATGCTCTGCTTACTGAGCATAATGTCACGCGAGTTGCTGAGAAGCTTAACTTTTCCCAGCCATCGATCAGTGTTCATCTGTCAAAACTACGCGATATTTTCGACGATCCTTTGTTACTGCCAGGACCGAGAGGCATGTTGCCCACGGCGAAGGCTGAATCATTGCGTGAACCGCTGAGGGTTGCATTGAGCGCCTTGGAGAGCGTGGTGGCGCCAACTAAACCCTTCGAACCGATTACGGCAAAAAATACGTGGACGGTATCTGCTGCGGACTATGGTGAATCCACGGTGGTGTTGCCCGTTCTGACGGGGTTACGCAGCGTTGCACCCAATACACGGTTGTCGGTGATTGAACTGGCTCCGGCAAAAATAGCTAAGCAGTTGGAAACGGGGGAGATTGATATTGCGTTTCATGTCAGCGATGAGGCTTCCCCGGAGCTGCATCGCAAAACTCTTTTCTCTGAGCGCTATGTGCTTGCCGGGCGTCAAGGGCATCCGCAGCTGTCGCCTGCGATCACACCCGCGCAGTTTTGCGCATTGGATCATGTGATTGTGTCGCCAAGCGGCGGTGGTTTTTGTGGGGTCACGGATGATGCGCTAGAGCAGGCTGGACTCATGCGCCGCGTGGTGCTTTCAGTGCCTCATTTTCTGTTTGTAAAATCGGTTCTGGCGAGTACCGATCTTGTGGCTATGTTACCTTTGCGCTTGGCTCTTGCCAGCCCTGAATTGCAATACATTGAACCTCCGCTAGCGATTGCAGGATATGAAATGTCGATGCTGTGGCATGAGCGTTCTCATCGCGATCCTGCCCACCGCTGGCTGCGTGATTTTATTGCGGGGGCGGTGTGATTTAACGAAGTCGGCAGCAATATGCAGCGGCATAACTCCCAGCTATACCGCTACATGCGAGCTACTGCATTTTATTCAATCGCTCTACCGCTTCGTTTTTCCAAATTGCGGCGAGCTGCTCAGTTTTCCAGAATGAAGCACTAGGTGTGGCGTTAAGCATCCACACCTAGCGCACATTTAGAGGCTATTTCCTTTGCCCCTTAGACAGCATCCATTTCCATTTTTGCTCTTGATTGAGCTCGGATGGCGGTACCGGAATCGTCATACGTGGCATGCTGGTGGAGTCGTTATCGTCTCCATCAGTGTTAATGGCGTTTTTGATGCGTTCCGCGATGTGATCGTCAATATGATCGACTTGGATCATACGTTGGCACTGACACCCACGACCTTCTAAATGGTTAGGGATAGTTTTAGTCTGGCAGTCAATTTCGTCAACGGCAGAAAGAATATAGGAAACCAGATTAATGGCTTTACAAGGCGTGAGATTAAACTTATCGGCGATCTCACGCGAGCTTATCCAGCGCTGCTGCTGCATCGCCCAGCGTGCAACCAACAAATATAAAGGCTCTTGCACGTATTCTCTACACATAGACTCACCTTTTAATTAAAAAAAAATTTGGCACACCGTTATCTATATTTCACTATATAAGAACGAATTTATAGCTATGCGATCATATTCACATTAATAATCATACATGGATCAGAATATACCTGTCTAATGGTGTATTCGCTATGTATTTCATCGATTTTACATCGAAGGTTTGTAACTTTTTTTTATTGTTGTTTTATTGTAATGCTAGTGTTTGTTTGATGTGTGTTATTACCATTTTTCAGTTTCTTTAAATATGACTACGTGTGCTTTTCATTGGCGAGAAACCATTATCAGAGCAATTAACTGAATATTTATAATAGACATAATAAGAGTGCTGCATAACATGCACATGCCTCAGTTTTTTGCATATCTATATGGTTAGTAATGTTTTTTATTGTTTAATTATGAAGGGATGTTTGATTGTTAACTCATTAATGAAATAGTTACTAAAGAGGGTGTAATGAAACCAGTTAATAAAGTTGATGTACTTGAAAAAATATCAAGTGAGATGCGAGAGGTGTTATGTGTCCAAAAGGAGAATGCAATACCGATATCGCCAGATAGTGATAATTCAACGATAAGATTAGCTTATATAGAGGAACGTAAATATTGGAATCTTCATGGCCCACAGATGATGAAAATTATTCATGAAAAGGTTATGACGACGCATGGAGAAATAGAGACAAGAATATACTATCCCAATAGCGAAACTTCAGCGGTCATTTTTTATTTGCATGGTGGAGGATTTATTGTCGGTAATCTAGATACCCACGATCGCATTATGCGTTTACTGGCTCATTACAGCGGTTGCAACGTTATTGGCATAGATTATACGCTTTCACCTGAATCAAAATTTCCGCAAGCAATAGAGGAAACCGTCGATATTTGTCGTCATTTCCATCAACACGCTGCCGATTACCACTTAAATATGCGATCTATTGGTTTTGCGGGGGATTCCGCAGGAGCCATGCTGGCTATTGCTAGCGGATTATGGCTGCGCGATCGCGGCATTGATTGTGGAAAAGTGCAGGGGATACTCCTTTATTACGGACTTTATGGTTTGCAAGATTCTGCCAGTCGGCGTCTGTATGGCGGAGAGTGGGACGGCCTGACGGGACCTGATATCGCAATGTACCAGAATGCTTATTTAGCCAGCGATGATGATAAAGAATCCCCATACTATTGTATTTTCAATAACGATCTTAGTCAGAAAATGCCAGCCTGTTTTATCGCTAGCGCTGAGTTTGATCCGCTGATTGACGACAGCATTGCACTATATCGTACGCTGAGTGAACATCAGCAGCCCTGCCGGTATCAGATGTATCCAGGCACATTACATGCGTTTTTACATTATTCGCGCATGATGGAAAGTGCCGATCAAGCCTTACGCGATGGGGCGATTTATTTCCGTGAACAGCTTCAACTCGCCTTATAACAAAACCTTGCGGGCAGTCGATGAGATTGCCCGCGTGTTTTAAGCGATTTTGAATGGCTGTTGAATTAGTACAGCTCCATCTGGCTGGTTTTATCTAATGATAGCCCACGCGTTTCTGGTGCAAGAAATATCGAAATCACCATGCCAAATAAAGAAACCCCAGCACCAGCCAGCATTGTCATCGCAATTCCATGCTGCTGCATAAACAGCGGTAACGCAAAAGTTGAAATTACGGTACCAATCCGGCTGAGTGACATCGCGGCACCAACGGCTGATGCGCGGATATGCGTTGGAAACAGTTCGTTAGGATAAAGCCATTGTAAAATCCCCGGCCCGCCCGAGAAAAAAGCGTAGAGAGCAAAAGCCGATACGATAAGCGTAATGCTTGGATCGGGCACTACGCCCAACACGGCTAAAGCCAGCGTCATGATGGCAAAACTGCCGATGAGCAATGGGCGACGGCCGATGCTATTGAGCCAATACATAGCGGGTATACAGCCAATGAGGAAAAACAGGCTAATCACCACGTTGCCAAGCACGGCCTCTTTGCCTTCGTTTAGGCCAAGTAGGCTGATGATTTGTGGACCAAAGGTGTAAATACCAAACATCGGGATCACCTGACATGTCCAGATAATGGCGACAAACAGGATCGATGTCAGATGACGACGAGTAAAAATCTGGCTATAGCGGGTTTCTTGCGTTTCTTCATTATCGAAAACAACGTTTTCGCCGAATAATTTAAACATCAGCGCACGACACTCTTCGACCCGCCCTTTGCGGATCAGCCAGCGCGGTGATTCAGGCAGTTCAAAACGCCCTAACAGGATGATAATACAGGGAACAACCGCACTTCCGAGCATCCAACGCCAGCCGTTTGCTACGTCATACAGCAGGTAACCGACCAAATCTGCGGCGGTTGCGCCGATATACCACATGGCAGCAATAAATCCCATGGTAAAAGCGCGCTGACGCGTGGTGGAGAACTCTGCAATCATCGAGGTGGCGATGGGGTAATCTGCACCAATCACGATGCCAATGAGAAAACGTAATATCACCAGTTCAAGCGGAGAGGTGACAAACATCGTAGCGGCAGAAATCACGCCAATGGCAATGATATCAATAATAAACATCAGGCGACGGCCAAGCACATCCGCCACATAGCCAAACAGAGACGTGCCGATAAACAGGCCAACCAGTGTGGCGATCCCCACAAGTCCTACCCACTGAGCATCAAGTTTCAATACTGGCGTGAGTTGTTCCAGCGCGATACCAATAATGACGAGCACGTAGCCATCAAGAAAGGGCCCACCGCTGCCCCAAAGCATGATTTTACGATGTATTGGCGTAAAACTGATGTCATCAAACCTTTTGGATTTTTCCATAATGTTGCTGCTAATCAGCCTGCTAGCCATTCAGCGTCGGTAACTACCGCTTCGCTGAATGGCTAATGTTGGTAAAAGAGGGATAAAACGCGTGGCGAGCGTGGATCTCGGGGTTTAACCGTAGCGGTATTCAACGCCAAAGCTGCCACGTGGATAGTTCCATTCGTCTAACACGGAATCCTTACACAAGATCCGGCAGGTGCCGCATTCCAGACAGCCTGCGTAATCGAAGCGGATCGTTCCATCGGGCTGAAGCTTGTATAACCCAGCAGGACACGCCAGCGTTAGGGTGCGAAAAGCCGCCATATCAGGGTGTTCGCGAATGATGATGTGCGGATGCCCTTCATCGACGTGAAACTTGTTAATCCCTAATTTGACGTCAACATTGACAGGTTCGGTCATAGCGCTGTCACTCCTTTAATGCCATCTTTGAGCAGATTCAAATAACCAATTTCTTTGCAGTGACGCATGATCATCTTGCGCATTGGCTGCGGCGGTTGACCATTGACGGTGAACATATCAGCCATGATATTGGCCACCATCTGCGGGTATTGGGTGAACATGCGTGGGTTTTCCAGCATGGCAGGCACTTTGCGATAGTGGCGCAGATCCTTCATTACCGGTAGTTCTTCCAGTAGTTTCAGATAGCAACTCAATCCACGTTCGCTGAAATCGTTGTTGGTTTTGGCTTCCAATACTGCGCGGGCAGCCGCTTCTCCCGAAGCAATTGCCATATCCATGCCGCGAATGGTGAACCCAAGGTTCATACACATGCCTGCGGCATCGCCAGCGATCAGTACCCCGTTGCCGACTAATTTCGGCTGCATGTTAATGCCCGCTTCAGGAACGACGTGCGCGGCATATTCCAGGGTTTTCCCCCCAGCAATTAAAGGACGAACAACAGGGTGTTGTTTGAAATCCTCTAACATTTGCGGCACGGATTTTCCTGCACTAGCGATATGATGAAGCCCAACCACGATGCCTAAAGAGAGCGAGTCTCCATTGGTATAGAGAAAACCGCCCCCCATCTGGCCGTCAGACGGTGTACCGGCAAAGAGCCATGCCGCGCCTTCGTTATCGGTTAAGCTAAAGCGCGCTTCTAAGAGTTCGCGTGGTAGCTCAATCAACTCTTTAACGCCTACGGCAACATGTTTCGCCGAAACTTGTTTTTGCACCATGCCCAGTTGCTCGGCCAGAAGCGCGTTAACGCCTTCAGCCAGAATGACCGCGTTGGCTTCGAGAATATCGCCGTCAGCCTCAACGCCAATCACTTTGCCATCGCGTTGGATCAGCTTGTCTACGCGGATCCCAGGGACGAATTGGGCGCCAGCGGCTTCAGCTTGCTCCATCAGCCATGGGTCAAATTTACCGCGCAGCACCGAATAAGATTCCTGTGCAGGTTCCGCCGCACGGGCATGGTGATAGTCGAGAGTGACAGCGCTGTCATCGGTAAGAAATGAAATTTTTTCGTGAGTGATTCGACGTTCAACGGGAGCTTGTGTCGCAAAATCTGGAATAATACGTTCTAGACTGTGCGCATACAGACGGCCGCCAGTCACGTTTTTAACACCGGCGTGATTGCCGCGTTCAATCACTAATACGTTTGCGCCTTCTCGCGCCAACACTAGCGCCGCTACGCAGCCAGACAGGCCTGCGCCGACGATAATGGCATCAAATACATCTTCAGACATAAGATCTCCGTATGCCAGACAAGTAAGGCTAGCCCTGCAACTAGCCTTACCTAGCCTTGCTCTATCGTTTTAATTTTTCGGTCAATGCGGGAACGATCTTCATCAGATCGCCTACGATCCCGTAGTCGGCATATTGGAAGATTGGCGCGTTCTTATCTTTGTTGATCGCCATCAGGATCTGTGCGCCATTGGCACCGACCATGTGCTGGATCTGACCGGAAATTCCGAGCGCCAGATAGAGATCGGGTTTAATCATGATCCCTGAAATACCGACATAGCGTTCGCGATCCATCCACTTCTCGTTCTCAGCGACTGGGCGAGAACAGCCAAGCTCAGCGCCAATCGCGTTGCTTAAGGCGGCGGCAATAGCAATGTTTTCCTGTGAGCCGATACCGCGCCCTACGCTGACCACCAAACGGGCTTTACCCAGATCGACGCTTTCGCCCTGTTTCACTCGTCGAGATTCACAAATGATGGCGTGAGCGGGAGCAATAAATTCCAGCGTTTGTGCGTTTCCACTACGAGCGCTATCTTCCTGTGCTGGGGCAAACACGCCGCTGGTCAGGGTGACAACGGCGTAGTCGGTTGTGATTTTCTCTTTGCCGAACGCCAAGCCGCCATACACCATATGCGTGGCAACAGGGCAGCCATCTTCCAAACTCAGTTCGGCAGCATCATTAACAACACCAGCGGCTAAGCGTGCGCCTAGGCGGGCGGCCAGCGTTTTACAACGACGAGTGGCTGGCAGCAGCAGTAAAGCGCGTGAGCTATGGCTCTGGCTGCGAATGGCTTGTGTCAAAGTATCGGCATAGTCTTCGATAATGCGATTATCGGGTTGTTCGCCGAGGCTATACACGGCGTTAGCCCCCAAACGGAAGGCGAGGGCAGACTGTTCATCGTTTTGACTAACGACGTGAATGATTTCACCCAGTTCACGCGCTCCACTAATCAGCTCAGGTAGATGTGATTTGGTGTCGCTAAACACCCATACAGTTGAAAATTTGCTCATAACGCCCCCAATTAGCTGATTACTTTGCGCAGATGTTCTGCGAATTCTGAGATTTGTTCATCGCTGTCGCCTTCGATAATGACGCGGCCACGCGCTTTCTGTTGTGGTGCTTGTACGCTCAGCAGCGTTGTGTAAGGGGCTATCTCACCCAGCTCAAGATCGGCGGGCTGCCATGCGGTGACCGGCTTTTTGGCTGCGCCAAGAATGGCTTTCATCGATGGAATTTGAGGCGTATTGATGTCAGTGGATACCGAAAGCACCGCAGGTAGCGGGATCGTGAGAGTTTCCACTTCATCTTCTAATGTGCGTTCAATCTGAATGTTTGTATCGGAGAGCGACAGAATACGGCTGACGCCGTTAATAGCAGCAACACCGAGCGCTTCGCCAAGCAGCAGACCAACTTGTTGGGCATACAGGTCGGCAGAACCATCGCCACAGAGGATCACATCAAAACCGGTTTTCTTGGCTGCCGCAGCGAGCATCGCAGCAGTTTGGTGAGGAAGCATTTTTTCTAAGCCAGCATCGGAAACGACGACTAACTCGTCAGGACCACGAGATAACACATCTTTGCGGCCTTTAGCGTTAGCGAGCGCTTCACCACCTACGCTCATCGCGATGATTTGTATATCGCTATTTTGTTGTTTCAATGCAGTAGCAGCTTCGATAGCGTTAAGATCGAATTGGCTTATTTTGGCATCCGCTTTGCTGAGGTTCAGAGAGCCATCACCATTGACAGTGATATCTTGCTCCTCGGGGATGAGTTTGTAACATGCGATAATTTTCATCACTTCTCCGATTTCGATAGGCAATACAATGTGCGTGATACTTATGCGTAATAATTTCTGAGCGATAAATTTAAAGCTCAAAACATTAAAAAAATTTCTATTTTTAGATACGCGTTAAAATTGTGTTGACGGGTTAAGCCACACATTATGGAAATAAAATTAATAACAAGGTGACTATTTAGTGAAAGGAAGTCACTTGCTTAAATTTTAATTAACGACATGGCTTGGTTATTTGTTTCCATGAATCGCTATCACGATAATAGAAATACCATGATTCACTAGGTCAAAATAATACCTAGATCACCAATATTGAACATCTTTGTGGGGTTGTCCAGTAAGTTGATTTTTAAGTTACACTTCAAACTATTGATATAAATGAATTTAATTGTTTTCACCGTGAGGTGGCATGCTATGCCCGATCTTAAGTCAGAAAATTGTTTGATTAAGATCACGGATTAATCACTTGCCAAATCTCATTATATCGCAACGTTAAGTAGCGCGTTTTATCTACATTCAGGCATTTTTATGGAAATAATGAAATAACTCGTAATAATTATTTAAATAATGACTTTAAGTTTGCCTGCAAACTAGCGTCAGTTTTTTGTCATGTCATGGGCAGTCTGCTGATTTTTATTCTGGATATTGCATATCAAGTTGTTATGGAAAGTTTGGACTTTCCATTAGGGGCTTCTTTCCATAAAGGAAAATGTACATGAGCACAGAAAAGAGCAAACGGAAAATAGGGATTGAACCCAAGGTTTTTTTCCCATCATTGATTATTGTCGCATTGCTTTGTTATTTAACCATGCGCGATTTAAACGCATCAAATATCGTCATTAACTCGGTATTTAATTACATCACCACTGAGTGGGGATGGGCGTTTGAGTGGTATATGGTTGTCATGTTTATCGGCTGGTTCTGGCTGATTTTTGGACCTTTTGCCCAACGTCGTTTGGGAGAAGAAGCGCCTGAATTTAGTACAGTTAGCTGGATCTTCATGATGTTCGCCTCCTGTACCTCTGCGGCGGTACTGTTCTGGGGATCTATCGAGATTTACTACTACGTTTCCTCGCCTCCGTTTGGGCTGACACCGTTCTCTAACCCAGCAAAAGATTTAGGATTGGCTTACAGCTTATTCCACTGGGGTCCTCTACCTTGGGCGACCTACAGCTTCTTGGCTGTTGCTTTTGGTTATTTCCTGTTTGTAAAAAAAATCGACGTAGTTCGTCCGAGCGGTACGCTCGTTCCGCTGTTTGGTGAGAAACGCTGCAACGGTATTATCGGTACGGTTATCGACAACCTCTATCTGGTGGCGCTGATTTTGGCCATGGGCACTAGCCTTGGTTTAGCGACGCCGCTTGTGACCGAATGTATTCAATATCTCTTTGGCGTTCCGCATACCTTGCAACTGGATGCGTTAATTATCTCCTGCTGGGTCATTTTTAACGCGGTATGTGTGGCTTTCGGCCTGCAGCGCGGGGTTAAGGTGGCTAGTGACGTTCGTAACTATCTGAGCCTAATTTTACTGGCTTGGGTATTCATCATTGGCGCCAGCAGCTTCACCATCAACTACTTTACCGATTCCGTCGGCATTCTACTGAACAACTTCACCCGTATGTTGTTCTACACCGATGCCGTAGGTAAGAGCGGATTCCCTCAGGCATGGACCGTGTTCTACTGGGCGTGGTGGATTGTCTATGGCATTCAGATGTGTATTTTCCTGGCGCGTATTTCCAAAGGACGCACCGTACGTCAGCTTTGCTTGGGGATGGTTGGTGGCCTAACCGCTTCAACTTGGCTGCTGTGGACCATTTTGGGCAGTAACACGCTCTCTCTGATCAACAATGGCAAAATCAATATTCCTCAAGTTATTGAACAACATGGTGTAGCACGCGCCATTATCGATTCTTGGGCCCTGCTACCGTTTAGCACTCTGACGATGTGGGCGTTTTTCATCCTGTGCTTCCTTGCGACCGTTACTCTCATCAATGCCTGTTCCTACACCTTGGCGATGTCTACCTGCCGCGGGGCTAATGGCTATGACGAACCACCGATTTGGGTACGTGTGGGTTGGTCTGTGTTGGTGGGGATCATCGGGATCATTCTGCTGGCGCTCGGTGGGCTTAAGCCGATTCAGACCGCGATCATCGCCGGTGGGTGTCCGCTATTCTTTGTCAACATATTGATAACTATATCTTTCTTGAAAGATGCTAAGGCAACGCACTGGAAATATTAACTCCGTTTTGCCTTGAAGAGTTTTTCAAATCTTAACCGCCAAGAGGCTTGATTTATGAATTTTGCACTATCTGATGAACAAGAGTTATTCGTTTCCGGCATCCGCGACCTGATGGCGCAAGAAAACTGGGAAGCTTATTTTGCCGAGTGCGATCGCAATAGCCAATATCCAGAGCGCTTCGTGAAGGAATTGGCGGATATGGGTATCGATAGTCTGCTGCTGCCTGAAGAACACGGTGGTTTGGATGCGGGCTTTGTCACGCTGGCTGCGGTATGGGCAGAACTGGGTCGCTTAGGCGCACCAACCTATGTGCTGTATCAACTGCCTGGTGGTTTTAACACGGTGCTGCGTGAAGGTACACAGGAGCAAATCGATAAGATTATGGCTTTCCGTGGTACCGGCAAGCAGATGTGGAACTCGGCGATTACTGAGCCTGGAGCCGGTTCTGACGTGGGCAGTATGCAAACTTCCTACACTCGCAAAAACGGCAAAGTGTATCTCAACGGCAGTAAGTGTTTTATCACCAGCAGCGCCTACACACCTTATATCGTAGTGATGGCTCGCGATGCGGCATCACCGGATAAAGCTGTTTTCTCTGAATGGTTTGTGGATATGAGCAAGCCGGGCGTGAAAGTGAATAAGTTGGAAAAGCTGGGTCTGCGCATGGATAGCTGCTGCGAGATCCTGTTTGACAACGTTGAGCTGGAAGAGAAAGACATGTTTGGCCGTGAAGGCAACGGCTTTAATCGCGTGAAAGAAGAGTTTGATCATGAGCGTTTCATTGTTGCTCTGACCAACTACGGTACCGCGTTCTGTGCATTTGAAGATGCAGCGCGCTATGCCAACCAGCGCGTGCAGTTTGGTGAGGCTATCGGGCGTTTCCAACTGATTCAGGAAAAGTTTGCTCATATGGCAATCAAACTTAACTCGATGAAAAACATGCTGTTTGAAGCAGCGTGGAAAAGCGATAACGGTTTGATGACCTCCGGCGATGCGGCGATGTGCAAATACTTCTGCGCCAATGCTGCGTTTGAAGTGGTGGACTCAGCGATGCAAGTGCTCGGTGGGGTAGGGATCGCAGGCGATCATCGCATTACGCGTTTCTGGCGCGACCTGCGTGTGGATCGTGTTTCTGGTGGTTCGGATGAAATGCAGATCCTAACGCTGGGCCGCGCGGTGCTGAAGCAGTATCGGTAATAGACGACGGAGTCAGTCTGATATTAGGGAAAGCGTACCGCTTCGCGGTGCGCTATGCCCAGATATCTCAGGTTAAAAGGCGGTGTAGTCGTGACTACATCCTCTCTCATTGTGAAGGAATAATTTATGTCAATGCCTACGTTTGGTCCATTGTCTGGTTTACGCGTGGTCTTTTCCGGAATTGAAATTGCGGGGCCTTTTGCCGGGCAGATGTTTGCTGAATGGGGAGCTGAAGTTATCTGGATTGAAAACGTCGCCTATGGCGATACGATCCGCGTTCAACCTAATTATCCGCAGCTTTCTCGTCGAAATTTACACGCGCTGTCGTTGAATATTTTCAAAGACGAAGGCCGTGAAGCGTTCCTGAAATTGATGGAAACCACTGATATCTTCATCGAAGCCAGCAAAGGCCCTGCTTTCGCCCGTCGTGGCATCACGGATGACATTCTTTGGGAACATAATCCTAAGCTTATCATCGCGCATCTCTCCGGTTTTGGTCAGTACGGTACGCCGGAATACACCAATTTAGCGGCCTATAACACGATTGCTCAAGCATTCAGTGGATACCTGATCCAAAACGGCGATAAAGATCAGCCTATGCCCGCATTTCCGTATACCGCAGATTATTTCTCTGGTCTAACGGTAACCACTTCTGCATTAGCGGCGTTGTACAAAATGCAAAAGACAGGCATTGGCGAAAGTATTGACGTGGCGATGTATGAAGTAATGTTGCGTATGGGACAGTACTTCATGATGGACTACTTCAACGGCGGTGAAGTTTGCCCTCGCATGACGAAAGGCAAAGATCCTTACTACGCGGGCTGTGGTCTGTATAAATGCCAAGACGGTTATATCGTCATGGAACTGGTTGGCGTGAACCAAATTCAAGAAATGTTTAAAGATATGGGAATTGCAAATCTGCTGGGCACGCCAGAGATCCCAGAAGGCACCCAGCTAATTCACCGTGTTGAATGTCCGTTTGGTGAGTTAGTCGAAGATAAATTGGACGAATATCTGGCTGGTAAACCATACGAAGAAGCGCTGGCTCGCTTTGCTGAGCTCAACATTGCTTCCGCCAAAGTACTCACTATTCCTGAATTAGAGAGTAACCCGCAATATATTGCCCGTGAATCCATCACGACGTGGGATACCATCGACGGCCGTACCTATAAAGGGCCGAATGTCATGCCGAAATTTAAAAATAATCCGGGGCAAATTTGGCGCGGCATGCCAACCCACGGTATGGATACAGCGACCATTCTTGCAAGTATTGGCTACTCTGAAGCCGACATTGAAGCACTGGTGGCTAAAGGGTTGGCTAAAGCCGACTAGCCACTGCAATTATTTGGGTAGATATGTGATGGACATGATAGGCAAACGAAATTTACGTCAGGCTTGGGATGATTTAGCGGAGTTATACGGTGATAAAACGGCTCTAATTGTTGAACGTCTTGCTACTGAGCATCAACAAAGAGAAGCATCCCAGTACAGTTATACCGAACTGAATAATGAAATTAACCGTACGGCTAATCTGTTTTATTCTCTGGGTATAACCAAAGGCAATAAAGTCGCTTTGCATCTTAATAACTGTGCTGAATTTATTTTTTGTTGGTTCGGCCTAGCGAAAATAGGTGCCATCGTGGTGCCTATCAATGCCAACTTACTACGTGATGAAAGTGCTTATATTATTAATCAGTGTGAAGCCACGATCGTAGTGACTTCCGCTGAGTTTTATTCAATTTACGCTGATATAAAGCAGCAGGCTTCATCCTCTCTACACCAAATCATGTTGATAGATAACAGCGCTGAAGCGCTATTGGCTAGCGACGTTCTCTATTTTCAACAGATGCAAAAATGCCAGCCGGATACCTTGCTCTCCTCGGTTGAGATCAGCAGTGAGGATACGGCGGAGATCCTCTTTACTTCAGGCACCACCTCCAGCCCGAAAGGCGTTGTGATCACCCACCATAACCTGCTGTTTGCTGGCTATTACACGGCTTGGCAGTGCGGGGTAAGAAGCGATGATATTTATTTAACGCCAATGCCTGCCTTTCATATTGATTGTCAGTGTACCGCCGCGATGCCAACGTTTACGGTGGGGGCGACTTTTGTTCTGCTGGAAAAATACAGTGCGCGTGCTTTTTGGGGACAGGTATGTCAATACCGAGCTACCGTCACCGAATGCATTCCGCTGATGATGAAAACCCTGATGATGCAGCCAATAATGCCGTGGGAGCGACAGCATAATCTGCGCGAAGTGCTGTTCTATCTCAATCTTTCTGAGCAGGAAAAAGAGGCGTTTATTCAGCGGTTTGGGGTGCGATTACTCACGTCTTACGGCATGACAGAAACGATCGTCGGCGTCATTGGCGATCGCCCTGGTGATAAACGACGCTGGCCTTCTATTGGCCGAGTTGGCATGGGATATGAAGCTCAAATTAGGGACGCGCAAGGGCTGGAAATGCCGGCTGGAGAAGTCGGTGAAATGTGGGTCAAAGGTATTCCGGGCAAAACGCTATTTAAAGAGTATTACAAACTACCGCAGGAAAGTACCAAAGCGCTTACCGCAGAAGGATGGTTGCGCACCGGTGATTATGGCTATGTTGATGAAGAAGGTTTCTTTTATTTTGTCGAGCGCAGTTGCAACATGATTAAGCGCAGTGGAGAAAATATTTCCTGCGTTGAATTGGAAAATATTATCTCTACGCATCCTAAAATTATGGACGTTGCGGTTATCGGTTTAAAAGACTCTATTCGTGATGAAGCGATAAAAGCGGTGGTGGTCTTAAATGATGGCGAATTTATGACAGAGAAAGAGTTCTTTACTTTTTGTGAAAATAATATGGCGAAATTTAAAGTCCCTTCTTTTTTTGAAATAAGGGAAAGTTTACCAAGAAGCTGCTCGGGAAAAGTGATTAAAAAAAGTCTGGTTGAAGTTTCTTCTTAATAAGAGGTTTTAATATGAGCGAATCATTACATATCAAGCGCAATGGCTATATTTTAGAAATTACGCTAGACAGACCGAAAGCCAATGCCATTGATGCAAAAACCAGTTTTGCGATGGGTGAGGCTTTCATTGCTTTTCGTGATGATCCAGAACTGCGTGTCGCGATTATTACCGGCGCGGGCGAACGTTTTTTCTCTGCGGGCTGGGATCTTAAAGCTGCGGCAGAAGGTGAGGCACCAGACGCTGATTTTGGTCCGGGCGGGTTTGCTGGCCTTACCGAACTGTTTAACTTAGATAAGCCAGTGATTGCCGCCGTTAATGGCTATGCTTTTGGTGGTGGATTTGAGTTGGCTCTGGCTGCCGACATGATCGTTTGCGCGCAGCACGCCAGCTTCTCAGTGCCAGAGGCTAAACTGGGCATCGTTCCTGATAGTGGCGGAATGCTGCGTTTGCCTAAGCTGTTGCCGCCGGCGATAGCGATGGAAATGATGATGACTGGACGCAGCATGGATGCCGAAGAAGCACTGCGTTGGGGCGTCGTTAATACGGTGGTTGAAAGTGAGCAATTGATGGAAAAAGCTCGCGAATTAGCGGAGCAGATCGCAGCTAATGCACCACTGGCCGTCGCCGCGATTAAAGAAATCTATCGTGAAACCAGCGAGCTGTCTGTGGAAGAGGGCTATCGTCACGCTCGCAGCGGCAAACTAAAACATTATCCATCGGTGCTGCATTCTGAAGATGCTTTAGAAGGGCCGCAGGCGTTTGCTGAAAAACGTGATCCGGTATGGAAAGGGCGCTAGGTTTATGACGTTAAAGCCGGACAGCCAAAATAAAGAGGGGGGAATGACGCACAAAGCGAGAATGCAAAGCCTGCTCGGTTCGCGTTATGTCACTTGTCCGGGTTGTCAGCAGCGTATCCGCGGGCAGCTGTATAGCATGTTAAATCAGTGCCAGACATGGTGCCCAAGGTGTAAGAAGAATGTGGATTCATGCGTAACAACGTGTGAGAAATAAATTGTTGGCGTTTATTATTGTGGCGGTAACCAAATGGGTTACTGCCGCAATGGTCTGTGTGTCACCCACTTATTTATGACGAAGCAATCGGGCTAATAGCGACACAATAAAATATCTTCTTAAATCTTTTTTTTAAAAGATCTCCACTTTCTGATGCGCATCATATTGCGATTAGCATTTCCTCAATTGTCTTACTGTATAAGATAGAATTCATAGCTTCTAAGGATATCTCTGCTGAGCGCGGGGAGATAAAGCAATATTCCGTTCTTGATTTATTCGCTTAGATATCGTCGACGATATTCTCTCTGCCAATATCCTGTTTATCAGTTTAAATATTTTAGACAACGTTGTAGCAGAATATTCTGTTATGGCTTTGCCCACACACTATGTTCATTGAGATAAAAAGCTATGTCCAGCCAAGCTCGCATGAAATTTGCCATTGATGATGGTTCTACCAACGTCAAAATCAGTTGGATTGAGAACGGCATATTAAAGACCGTTGTTTCTCCGAACTCATTCCGTAAAGATTGGAAAAGTGCGGCGCTGCTGCGTGGGCAGAAGGTGTACAACTACACCATCGGTACCACTAAATACACCTATGATGCGACGTCTGACAAAGCCCTATCTACCACGCATATTGAATATCAGTATGATGATTTGAATCTGCTCGCGGTACACCATGCGTTGCTGCAAAGCGGTCTTGAACCGTCTGAAGTGGACGTCGTGGTCACACTGCCGATTACCCAGTTCTATAATCCTGATGACTGCCAGCGTAACGAAGATAAAATCGAAGCTAAGCGCCGTAATTTGATGCGAGAAATCTCGCTTAACAAAGGTGAGCTATTCAAAATCGTTGGTGTTGAAGTGATGCCTGAAAGCCTACCGGCGGTGTTGTCACATCTGCTTAATTCGGACACCAGCGAATTCACGCGATCTTTAGTCGTTGACTGCGGTGGTACTACGCTAGATATGGGCGTTATCGTTGGAGAGTTCGATGATGTATCCGCGATTTACGGTAACAACGAAATCGGCGTGGCGATGGTGACCGATGCGATTCGTAAAGCATTGGCTGCGGCCGATAGCGATTCTAGCTATTTAGTCGCGAATGAGCTGATTAAACGTCGCCACGATATGGCGTTTGTGCGTAGTGTGGTGAATGATGAGTCGCGTATCCCCGATATACTACAGCGCATTGAAACCAAAATTTGCGAGCTGGGCGATCAGGTGGCCTATGAAGCCAAAAAGTTTGCTAAAAACCCGAACCGCGTTTACTTGGTGGGAGGCGGGGCGACGCTGGTGGAAGAGGCGATTCGAAAAGCCTATGCCACGTTAGGAGATCGAATTATCACTATTGATAACCCCCAGAGTGCGCTGTCTCGTGAAATTTGTCTCTATCATTCAGAATCTGGCGCTGACGCCTTGGCAGAACCTTTGATGCTTGAGGTAGAGGCGAATGAGTAAAGGGCAGACGAGTCGGGTTAATTTTTCGCTTTATCTCAGCCCAACTCAGTCTCAGGCCGATCGGCAAACGATGTCTGTGTTGCAACAGTTACACAGTCAGCTCAAGCAGAGTGATAGCGATCGCAACGATGTAAATATGGAAACTCGGCAGTTCCATCGCGACGTCTACCTTGCCGGCCTTCAACTGCATAGCCTCAGCCCGCAATTATGCCATCATGTTGCTGAGTCCATCGGGCGTGAGCATTTAACGCTGAATGAGTTGATCAAGGAGCTGCAACAGTGCCATCTTTTGCCGATTGCACTGACAGAGAGTGTTCCGGAGGTACGTGAGAACGAAGACTTTTCTACTCAGCAACTAGAGCAATTGCGCCAACTGCTGGCACAGTCGATACCTGTGCCACACACCGTTGAGCCCACCTCGGCGGCGATAAGGGAAAAAGCAGAATCTACGGAGTTAAGCCGCGAGCAACAGGCCGAATTTGCTCATTTACGCACTGAACTGGAGCGTATGAATAAGTTACTGGAGCAGCAAAATCTCCAGCTACAGCAGCTACGGCTAAATAACCGCAGCGCGGCTTCTGCCGAGCCTGCACGGATAGGCAATACAGAAGAAATTGAGCTGGCAGATAGGGTCTCCTCCACCGAAAAAATGAAGAAAATTCGCCAGAAAGGGATCTTTTAACGCTGATAAAAGCAACCATTTCACTAAGGTAAGAAATGGCTGCTTTGCATTGTGTTGTCTGTCAAACAGGCAGCAAAACCTAGACCCGCCTTTCTATCTGCGTTACCGTTCCTTATCTCAATCACTCTGATTATTCGATAAAAATGGCAAATTTTCGCGCTTTAGGATTACGCCCGCTGGGTTTACTGGCTTTGTTGGTATTGGCTGGATGTTCAACAAAAACCACTCAGACGCCAACGCCGCGTCCGGCGCAGGTGAAAGCTCAGCTAGTGGATTTGATCCCAAGCAACGTGCGCGATCGTCAGGGATGGGCGACGGATATTGCCGCCGCGTTTACCGCTCAGGATATCCCGCCAACGCCTGAAAACTTGTGCGCGGTGATTGCGGTTACTGAACAAGAATCTACCTTTCAGGCCGATCCACAGGTGCCGGGTTTAGGTAAAATTGCGTGGAAAGAGATCGATCGCCGTGCAGATCAGATGCATATACCCAACTTTTTAGTTCATACCGCGTTGCTGATTAAATCGCCTAACGGCAAAAGCTACAGTGAACGCTTAGATAAAGTGCGTAGCGAAAAAGAGTTGAGCGCGATCTTTGATGATTTCATCAACATGGTGCCGATGGGGCAAAAATTATTCGGTAACCTGAATCCAGTACGCACTGGCGGGCCAATGCAGGTCAGCATTGCGTTTGCTGAAGCACACGCCAAAGGCTATCCATATAAGGTTGATGGCACCATTCGCCGTGAAGTTTTTAGCCGTCGCGGCGGTGTTTATTTTGGCACGATGCATCTGCTTGGCTATCCGGCAAATTATCCTCAGCCAATTTACCGTTTTGCTGATTTCAATGCTGGCTGGTATGCCAGCCGTAATGCGGCATTTCAACGTGCTGTTAGCCGACTGACGGGGATCAAACTGGCGCTGGACGGTGATTTAATTAACTATGGCACCGATAAACCGGGGTCTACCGAACTGGCTGTGCGCTCGCTAGGCAAACGTCTTGATATGAGTGATTCTGCTATTCGCCGAGCGCTAGAAAAAGGCGATAGCATCGATTTTGAAAAAACGTCGCTGTATAAACAGGTGTATGCGTTAGCCGAAAAATCGGGTGGTAAAAAGTTGCCGCGTGAAATATTGCCTGGGATTACGCTTGAAAGCCCAAAAATAACACGCCAACTGACAACGGCGTGGTTTGCTAAACGTGTCGATGGCCGCTGGCAGAAGTGCATGGCTAAAGCACGCTAATAATTGCGGGGTGCTTCGCATCTTATTGCGTCTCTTGTTGCTCAGGTGTTAATCACTTGTTATCGTTGGCGGGCGTCTGCTACTGGACGTGCTTTCCTCCGCTGCATTGCAATAAGTTATTCGTGTGAGGTAGAAGACGATGACCACATCATCCCAGCTTAAAGACGCTGATTTCGAAGTCTGGCTTGCCCGAATTAATCAGGCCTGTGGACGCTTTGCGGCAAAAACCTTGGGGGAAGGGTTTAGTGGCTCGGTGCAAGAGTTTCGCTCAGGAGCGTTACGCCTTAGCGTCGTGGATATTGCGCAAACCAAGCTGTATCGCACGCCGCAGGAAATCGCGCAGAGCGATGGCTCCTATTTTTACACGGTATTTCAGCTCAGCGGCCATTCTGAAATGGAGCAGGAAGGACAACGGGCGCTACTTTCCGCCGGAGACATCACGCTCATTGATGCCGCAAAGCCTAGCACTTTTACCTTTAGTGAAACCTCTAGCCAGATATCACTACTGCTGCCACGCGGCTACCTAGAACGTAATTTGCAGTTTGCCGATCTCCGCTGTGCGCAACGCTTGGCTGCTGGTGCGCCGATGGTGCGGCTTAGCCAGCAGCTGGTGCAAGAAAGTATGCGCAATAGCGCGCTAGATCAGCAGGAGAGCGAAGCGGTTTTAGATGCCGTGGCTACGCTATTGCGTCCAGCGCTGATCGCCCGTGATGATGATGCACCACAGGATAAAGTTTTCCATCGCACGCTCTCTTTTATTGATAAACATATTCAGTCCGAATCGTTACGGCCAGAGTGGATTGCCAGCGAGGTCGGGGTTTCGGTGCGTAGTCTCTACCGCATGTTTGCGCGTAAAGGACTGGTGGTGGCGCAGTATATTAAAAATCGTCGTCTGGACCTGTGTGCTAACGCGTTACGCAGTGCGCCCGTGAGACAAAAATTGTCAGATATTGGCTATTCGTGGGGTTTTGCCGATCACAGCCATTTCTCAACCGCTTTCAAAATGCGCTTTGGTATCACGCCAGGCGAATACCGCAAACAGTATCGTTAGTCTCATCTCTGCGAGTTTGTCATTAGTGACAAAGCTGATGGCATACACAACAAATTAATCCCTCCAACGAATTGTTATGTTTGAGCTGGGTCAGCCGATACTGGCTCATTAAACCGTAGCAGAGCGTGGCGGCAGACCAACAATAAGACACACCAAAGCCCCTAAAAAACCATCCCCAAGATAATTCGAGCGGTACAGAGGCAGCACATCAGTGAGTGGGGTGTGTGAATGTTGCCAATGAAATACAGTGAGAAGTATGAGGAGGATATTGAGGAACTGACTTTCGTCACTATTCAGCTATACCAGGTCGAGATTATCCCGCGCACTGATTCACTGACATGAATGCCCATTTCTAGTGGTGAGGTAATAAATAATGTTTCGCAAAACCGTGTTTTCAAAAACAGCACTGCATAAAAAAACGATGATTAAGAAACGTCTACCGGTTGCGATTGCGCTGGCATTAGGGTTGTTGACCTCTGCTGGCTGGCAAACGACCGCTCAGGCTCATGGAGCCGCAGCCCATATGGTTCCGATGGAAAAAACGTTGGAGGAGTTTGGTGCAGACGTTCAGTGGGATGACTACGCTCGTATGTTTATCCTCTCCAAAGACGGTGCTTATATCAAGGTTAAGCCAGACACCAACGAAGCTATCGTTAACGGCAAACCATTGAAGCTGGCGGTGCCGATAGTGTTCCGCGACAAAGTGGCATACATGTCGGAAGACTTTATTAATGAGGTTTTTCAGTCTGGTTTAGATCAAACCTTCGCGATTGAAAAACGCGCTCACCCACTGAATCCTCTGAGTGCGGATGAAATTAAGGCCGCAGTCGATGTGATTAAAGCATCTGACAACTATCGGAATAATTTCCGCTTTACTGAGATTTCACTGCGCGAGCCACCCAAAGACGAAGTTTGGCAGTTTGTGTTAGCGGGCAAAACCGTGGAGCAACCGCGTCAGGCTAACGTGACCGTGTTGGATGGTAAGCACGTGGTGGAGAGCGTTATCGATCTGAAAGATAAAAAAGTGGTGTCGTGGACGCCCATAAAAGATGCGCAGGGTATGGTGCTGCTGGATGATTTCTCCACCGTTCAGTCAGTGATTAACACGAGTACCGATTTTGCCGCAGTGCTGAAAAAACGTGGGATTAACGATCCGAGCAAGGTGATCACCACGCCGTTAACCGTAGGGTATTTTGATGGCAAAGATGGGCTAACGCAGGATCGGCGCTTGTTGAAAGTCGTTAGCTATTTAGATGTTGGCGATGGCAACTACTGGGCTCACCCGATTGAAAATCTGGTCGCGGTGGTCGATCTTGAGCAGAAGAAGATCATTAAGATTGAAGAGGGGCCAGTGATCCCTGTGCCGATGGCACCGCGTCCGTTTGATGGACGCGATCGCAAAGCACCAGAGATCAAGCCGCTAGAAATCGTGGAGCCAGAAGGGAAAAACTACACCATTACTGGCAACACGATTCATTGGCAGAATTGGGATTTCCACGTCGGTTTGAACTCACGCGTTGGGCCGATCATTTCGACCGTGACTTACAACGATCAGGGCAAAAAACGTAAGATCATGTATGAGGGATCGTTAGGGGGAATGATCGTCCCTTACGGCGATCCGGATATCGGTTGGTATTTCAAAGCTTATTTGGACTCCGGCGACTATGGGATGGGAACTCTGACCTCGCCGATTGCGCGTGGTAAAGATGCGCCATCAAACGCGGTGTTAATCGATCAAACTATCGCTGATTACACCGGTAAACCGATGACCATTCCGCGGGCAATAGCGATATTCGAACGCTATGCGGGGCCAGAATACAAGCATCAGGAGATGGGGCAACCCAACGTCAGCGCAGAGCGCCGTGAATTGGTGGTGCGTTGGATTAGTACAGTGGGTAACTACGACTATATTTTTGACTGGGTATTCCACCAGAACGGCACCATTGGCATTGATGCTGGGGCGACGGGGATCGAAGCGGTGAAAGGCGTGAAAGCGCGCACCATGCAGGATCCAACCGCCAAAGATGACACCAAATATGGCACGCTTATCGATCATAATATCGTGGGCACGACGCATCAGCATATCTATAACTTCCGTTTAGATATGGACATCGATGGCGAGAACAACAGCTTGGTTGAGCTCAATCCAGATGTGAAACCGAACGATCGTAGCGGCCCGCGTACCAGTACCATGCAGGTAGATCAGGTCGATGTGAAAACCGAAAAAGACGCGGCGCAGAAATTTGATCCTTCAACCATCCGTTTGTTAAGCAATACCAACATAACCAACAAGATGGGAAACCCTGTTTCTTACCAGTTGATCCCTTATGCGGGAGGAACTCACCCCATCGCTAAAGGCGCTAATTTCGGTAAAGATGAGTGGATTTATCATCGTTTGAGCTTTATGGATAAACAGCTTTGGGTGACACGCTACAACGCGGATGAACGTTATCCGGAAGGCAAGTATCCGAACCGTTCTATTCACGACACGGGATTAGGGCAATATTCCTCGGATAATCAGTCAATTGAAAACACCGATAACGTTGTGTGGCTCACGACGGGCACCACGCACGTTGCCCGTGCGGAAGAGTGGCCCATTATGCCAACCGAATGGGTACATGCTCTGCTGAAACCGTGGAACTTCTTTAGCGAAACTCCGACGCTGGATTTGAGTGGAAAGAAGGAATAAACCGGTAACGTAAAAATTAAGGGGTTGCATCTAGCAACCCCTTTTTGTTTTTCGAAGATAAACGTATCAGCAGAACTTAATATCTAACACATACCGTTTTGGTTTCGGTATAGGCATCTAGCCAATCCGTGCCAAAATCACGTCCGGTTCCTGACTGTTTGACGCCTCCAAAAGGCATGTTCGCATCGATCAGGGTATGGCTGTTGACCCACACTGTACCGGCCTGAATTCGCGGAGTATAGGCCATGGCCGTTTGCAGGCTGGTGGTCCATAGGCTGGCAGTGAGTCCGTAATCGGTATCGTTGGCCTGATGCAGCGCCTCTTCGGCGTCTTTGACACGAATAAGATTAACCACGGGGCCGAAGACTTCTTCACGTGCCAGATTTAGCGCAGCATCTGGATTAATCACCAGCGTCGGTGGAATGTAGAACCCTTGTGAATCAGGCCCTACCGCGCCACTGATTAGCTCGGCGTTTTTGGCTTTGGCGTCTTGTAGATAAGAGGCGACCCTATCGCGATGTTGACGTGAAACTAGCGGATTAATCTGCGTTGACGCATCCATCCCTGGGCCAACGGAAAGTGATTTAACTGCTTGTTCAAAACCCGCAACCAGTGAATCGAAAATAGGTTCTTCAATGTAGATACGCGAGCTAGCGGCGCAAACCTGTCCTTGATTGAGGAAGCTCCCCGCCATTAATCCCTCAATCACCTGCTGTTGATCCGCGTCTTTCAGCACGATAGCGGGGTTTTTTCCGCCTAATTCTAGAGTGACGCGGGTTAGCCGATCGGCTGCGGCGCGGGCAATACCTTTGCCAACCGGCGTAGAGCCGGTAAAACTGACCTTCGCGACGAATGGGTGTTCCGTCAACGCTTTACCGCATACAGAACCTTTGCCGGTGACGATATTAAATACGCCATCAGGAATACCGGCCTCGCTGGCTAGCTCGGCCATACGTAGCAGCGTGAGCGGGGTGGTTTCAGAGGGTTTAATCACGATAGAGCAGCCCGTAGCCAGCGCTGGCATCACTTTCCAGATACCAATCATCAGTGGAAAATTCCATGGCACAATACCGGCAACGACGCCGATAGGCTCTTTGCGAGTGTAGGCCATGTATTTCGCTCCGGCAGGCATAGGGATAGAGACATCCATCGTTTGGCCGGTAATTTTGGTTGTCAGCCCTGCGGTATAGCGCATCCAGTTCAGAGTACAACCGACTTCAAAAGCGCGGGAAATATTGATGGATTTGCCTTGTTCCAGCGTTTCGAGCTGAGCGAGTTCTTCGGCATGCTGTTCCACTAAATCGGCGTAACGCAGCAAAATACGTTCACGCTCTGCGGGCAAACGTTGCGCCCAAACGCCGGAGTGAAATGCCTGATGAGCGGAGATGACCGCGCACGAGACGTCTTCTGCATTGGCATCGGCGGAAGACGATATTTGTGTTCCGTCCGCAGGGTTATAAATGGCTAAACGCTCATCGGCGGTAGATTCTTGCCACTTTCCATTGATGTAGAGTCCGTGCTGACGGTCAAGGAAACGCGAAACGCTGTCCAGAATGGCTACTTTATTATCGGGCATAAGCCCTCCCGTCGGTCAAAAGGAGTTTGGTGAGAGATGGGTCTTATCGCTGAGCGACAAACCAGTCATGACCTCATGAGTCTATAACAAGGATAGCCATGTCTTTTTGCTGTGCCTGACATTTGCTTGGTGGGGTATGACAGCGAGAGCAATAAATCCAAGTGCGATGAAAATGGGATTAAATTTGCATTAACCTTCACCTTCACTATCAACGAGTAGAGATCTTTAGCCGCACTTGCCTAAACGGGCAGGCGAGCAGGTGAATTTGGCAGCCACCCAAGCAGTGCAGCAAAATGCGGCATTGGTAGAGGAGGCCGCTGCGGCCTCCTCAAAAAGGGGAGATCATTACGGCATTTCAGGTGACAATGTACGCTCGCCGTCAAAGCCTTGCACGGTGCCAAAACGTCCGGTGTCCTGATTCCATTCGGCAATAGACTGACGTAATTCTTCTTTGCTACGGCCAACAAAATTCCACCACATTAATACCTGCTCACCCAAAGGTTCACCACCGAGGAATAGCAAGCGAGTTTTAGGTGCAAGAGTGACATTTAGCCGCGTATGCTGCGTGCCTATATAGGCCAGTTCATTTTCGCCAAAACGTTCCCCTTCAATATTGATTTCGCCCTCCAACACAAACAGACCGTACTCAAAATCAGGCTGGAGTTTTAACTGGGTGTTTGAGCCGTCAGGAGTATAAAGATCGACGCCCAGCAGCTCAGAGAAACAGAGCGTAGGGGCATGAAAGCTAGCATAGTTGCCGGCCAGTAGCGTGTGGCGGATACCGTCGGCGTCCCAAACTGGCAACGTTGGATAATGGTCAAAACGCGGCGGCATATCTTTTACCGCTTCGGGTAATGCAATCCATAGCTGAGCCGCGTGCAGGCGAGTGAACCCTGGCACTGACTCTTCTGTATGCGCGATGCCGTGACCTGCGGTCATGAGATTGACCTGTCCTGGGCGAATGATTTGCTCGTAGCCAAGGCTATCGCGGTGCAGTACTTCACCTTCCAGCATCCAAGTGAACGTTTGCAAACAGGTATGAGGATGCGGGGCGACTCGGAAGCCGCCGGTGCTGTTTTTTAGCACCGATGGACCCGCGTGATCGAGAAAACACCATGCGCCAATCAAGCGGCGTTCTTTCACTGGAATGGCGCGTGATACGGGGATTCCACCCACGTCTTTGATGCGGGACGTGATGCGCTGAAGCGACGTAGAATTGGAGTTGCTATCCATAATCGTCCTCTTAAATCATCAGTAGGGTATAGGGTAAGAGCTATTTCATCCTATACCACTTGATGACGAGTTGCAGTGGCGCGTTATCTGATTAAATAATCTAGCTAGAGCTACCGCCAATTCGGCTGTAATAGGCCTGTTTAATTAAACGCTCATCCAGTAGCACATTGACCAGATTATCCAGATCGTCGGCAGAAACAGAGGCTGGGATCAGCGAAACGGTGATTTCGACATCGTCGTCACCGAAGGGCTCGACGTCCAAATGTGACATAAAGCAGTTCTCGGCTTTTAGCGTTTTCTTGACCAGAGAGAGGGCTTCTCGTTGATCGTTTTCTAAGGCGATAACGCAGATTTCATAGGTTGCATCGCCGTGTTCATCGGTAAGCGGCTGGCGGTTGATCATATTGACCATAGGGCGCAGCAGGGTATTGGATGCCACAACAAAAAATGTTGCCATGCAGGCATCGGCAATCATTCCCGCTCCGGCACAGGCCCCGACGGCGGCAGATCCCCACAAGGTCGCTGCGGTATTAAGACCACGGATGTTTAATCCCTCTTTCATAATCGTACCGGCACCTAGAAAACCGACGCCGGAGACGACATAGGAAATCACGCGGACGGCCCCGCCGGCCCCATCAATGCTCATTGCCAGATGCACGAAAATAGCGGCGCTAGTGGCAACCAGCGTATTGGTGCGCAGTCCCGCGGTGCGCTGACGATACTGGCGCTCGTAGCCAATAATGGCTCCTAATAAAAAAGCGACCAGCAAAATAGTGAAGGTTTCATAATGCAGAGTGAAGTTCATGTTAAAAGCCTCAGAATTTAGCTCTGCTTGTTAGTAACGGAAATAATTTTATTTTGCTGGTGGCGTGAGTTTAACTCGAACCGCAGCAGGTGCTAATGAATAGCACTATTGCCGTTGCGAATAAGCAGAAAATAAAATGTAGCGCCCTATCAGAATTAAATCTGATTAATGGCCACACGTTTTTTTGAGGCGTGTTAATTCAACGAGGCATGCTACGCACGCAAGCGTAAGCCTGAACAATGAAGCTGCGGTGATGTTCTACGGAGAAGAATTCTAAGAGAAAAATAACACCACATCCTTTGTCTATGCAGGATGTGAGGTGGACATTATCACATCATGCGATTAGTTGAGAGGAACACGCCGTCTCGGTCTATCGTTGTCCATGTTATTTCCTATGTTTGGGGAGGAAAAATAGGTACTCATTAATATCATGTGGATTTTAATTGATTAACCTTGAACGCCAATTAAACAATAAAACAAAAGGGCCGTGAAAATACGGCCCTTTTAAACATAGCGTTGTGTGATTAAATTAAAATAATGAGTAAAACTAACCCAATCAACATAACTGGCGCAGTGCGCTTAATGAGCTCAATAGGAGACACCCCAGCCATGCCAGCGACCACAATAGCCGCAGCGGAGAGCGGGGAAGCGGTGCGCCCTAAATAGCTGGCAAATGCGGCAGCGGTTCCAAGATTGGTCGGGTTCATACCAAATTCAGCGGCGTGCGGGGTGATAGCTTCGTTGAACGCATAAGCCGTTGCATCACCGGAGCCGATCACGACGGCCATCAAGAATGGACCAATAGTGCCACCAAAACGAGCGGCTTCCGGGAAATCAATCAGCGCACTTTTGGCGGCGTCGATGAGCCCAACTGAAGTGAGTCCAGCAACGAAAACACCGGCGCAGATAATAATGCCAAATACGTCGCTGTAGGCTTTACCCATTCCGTCAAAGAAAGCAGGAACGACGTTGCCAGGATGGGTTCGCGTCACGGCTAGAGTCGCTAATACGCCCCACATCACAGCCTGTGGAACGCCCATTTTTAACCAGCTTACGCCGCCAAACGCACCTAACATCAATAGTGCGATAGGCACCAGTGGCATTAACGCCGCCAGAACGTTGATGGGGCCTTCCTGCGGATCTTCAGCATCTAAGCGTGAATGGTATCCTTTGTGCTCTTTGCGCAATATGGCGGTGATGGTCATACCGACCATGATAATCAGTCCGAGCCACACAACGGTCATGACGCGATCGCCGATGATATTCATCACATCGCCGCCGACGATCTTGGCTACGAGCGCCATGTGCGGGCTACCAGGATTGAGCAGACTGGCGCCGAAAGTTCCCGCGAGTACGGATGCGGCGGCCATCACTGGGTGGATGCCCGCAGCCAGCTGTAGAGGGATCATGGTGATCCCTGCGGCTGCCGCGGCACCGGCGGCGCTGGGTAGCGCGAGCTGAACGAACGTGGTGAGTAAAATGGTGCCCGGAATAAGAAAAAGACCGACGTGCTTTAACGGTGCGCTTAGCAGGCGAACGAGGTGGCGGTCGCAGCCCGTGAACTTCATGACGGTTGCAAAGCCGATGGCAGATAAGATGGCCTGAATTAACCCTTCGGAGACCATTTTTTCTGCAAAGCTATTCATTGCAGCCATGGGTTCAAGAGAGATTAAGCACATCAACATGCCGGAAAACAGCAGCACGGTGCGGGTATCCTGCTTTTTAATCAGCAGAACGATTGTCAATAACAGAATTATTACGCCAGCAGTTATGGTCAACATGGAATTTTCTCGATGCTATGCCGTGTGTGGACGATGATAGGAAATATGTTGTGCCGCATTGATGTGCGGTTCTTGGTTTAGCTTGCTGCGCAGTGTGTCGAATTCTTCTGCCCAGCTTTGCCGCCACTGCTGCTTAATCTCTTCTGGCTGCCAGCAGGCATCAATGCCGTTTAGCATTAGCTGACGAACGCCGTCGAGGTCGAAGCCAAACTCTTCCACCATCACGCGATAACATTCGGCACCGTTGGTGTTATGCATATGCCAGTCGTCGGTTGCGGGAATAATATTCATCCCCGCTAACGCCATGTGGCGAATCGGATGGTTTTGTCGCCATTGAGATTCATCCGGCCATTTTTTCAGATAGTAGGTATTGCTTGGCACCACGGTAAAGGGCACGTTTTCGCGCACACAGCGAGCCGTTAGCTCTGGATTATCCAGCACGGTGTAGCCATGATCGATACGTTCCAGATGAATTAAATCCAAACCGGTTTCGACGTTACGCCAGTGTAGGCCGAACTCGGAACAGTGCCCCGTCAAACGCAGCCCACCTTGTTTCGCTTTGCGATAGGCTTTCCAGAAGTGCTCAATAGGCGCGTCATTTTCTTTGTAATCAATACCTATTCCGGGAACCAGCGGATGAGGGTATTGCAGCACGGCCTCAACCATGGCGACGGCTTCTTCGGGCGACTTTTCACGGTTAATGGAAGGGATAAACAGCGCACGGATGTCCCATTGCTCAGCCGCTTTCTGCATGGCTGCGCTCATTGCTTCAGTGACTTCAGCGTAGGTCAGCGCGGTGTCTGAGGGATTCCAGAACAGTTCCAGATGGCGAATACCGGTTGCAGCGGCATCTTCGGCCACTTCATAGGTCACTCGATAGTAATCTTCGGCGCTGCGTAGCAGAGGATATAAAAAGTTAAGTGCAGCGATGCCGCCTTTAACGACGCTGGTTTCATGTTGATAGCGGCGATAATAGCTTTTGGCTTCTGACTCCGTGAGAGGAACGCCATATTTTTGCGCTAAATCCAGCATAGTGGCTAAACGCACGCCGCCCAACAAATGATAATGGAGATCGACTTTAGGGAATGTGGTGAAGAACTCAGTCAAAGTAATCGTTTGCGTAGACTGTGTCATTAGAGGCGCTCATCGGCAAAAAAGAAAACGCCATCATAAGTAAAGCGCCACTGAGGGGGAAATGCTATTCCGGCACTGGCAGATACATTTAGGCATCATATTTCAGGATGCGTGGTATTCCGTCTAGGTTTAGCGGGGTAAAGGTGCCCAAAACGTTTTGCCGAGAGCAATCTGCTGTGAAAGGCGTTGCCAAAAGGCTTCGGCGCGCTGGTGCAGTTGCGCCTGATTGCGGTAGAGACGGATTTGATAGGGAATATGCCAGCGTTTGCGATCTACGGCGATCAGTTTGCCCTGTTTGAGTTCGTCTTCAATCTGGCAGTCCGGTAGCCACGCTAGCCCCTTGCCGCGTAATGCCATTTGGCGGTGCAGGTCGCATAGTGAAGATTCAAATACGGGCTGACAGGCAAAAGGTTGCTGCGGCATCAAGCGTTCCACCATGCGCGCGCTGTAGGAGTCTGGTGAATAGCGCAAGTAGGGCATGGGTTGGTGGTTATTTTCATCTGGGGTAAATAGTGGCTGCCCATGATTATCGGCGGCGCTAACCAACAATAGCTCCCCTTTGCCTAACAACAAGTTGGTAAACGGAGGTTGGAGTAGCGCGTGGGTGTCGAAGGCTAAGAGAAAATCGCTAGCGCCTTCAATTAAGGATTCAACGGCAAAATCTACGCGCAAAATATCGACCGAAAAAGGCGTGGTGTGGTCGATTTGCTCGATTAAATCCAGTAAGAAGGGCGATGACAGTGAGTGCGGTGCACAGAAACGCACAGGATTGATCATCTCAGACGGAAGGCCATTCATTTTCTGAATCCCTTCTTGTAGCTGGTTTACCATGCTGTGCGCGATTAAGCGAAATTGATAGCCAGCAGGGGTTAACGTTACCGGCGTTGAACTACGATCTACCAGTTTCTGGCCTACGCTTTCTTCTAAAGTACGGATGTGGCGGCCAAAAGCAGGCTGAGTGATGTTACGCCGCTGGGCTGCTCGTGAGAAATTACGCAGTTCCGCGAGCGCCAAAAAATCCTCTAACCAGCCGGTATCCATCAGTGAGTATCCCTTTGTGTGTTGTGCTGTTTATTCTCGTTTTTCAGTATACCTATTTGTCATTTTCCAAGCATATATCCCTAATACTTAAAGTGTCACGCGCATTGGCTATACGCTTTCATCTTAGTCATCCTTTTGCCACGAGACTCAGAGGGGGCTCGTTTTTTTGTCCTGAAACTTGAATTAATTAGACTAGAAATGGCTACAGAACAACTGAATAAAAACATCTTATTTGTGCCTAAATATTTTAGTCACTTAAATTATTACTATTACTTCTGAGAATAACCTCACTATTAAAGATGATTATCTCTGTTGTATTTATCTCACCAAGCTGGCATTTATGAATGACGGGCTAGAAATGACTGACTGAAATGCAAATCACTTGCACCTATACCCGAGAGACATCAAGTGGCAGAAGCGTTGGCTGCGTTTGCTCACCCGAGTGACAGTGTTTTTATGCTGCTAGGGATGTGACAAATTGCCGTTGCTCTGCAACTCGAATTATTTTGGGTATATACGCAAAAATTTGTGCGGTTTCGCTCACCCTAAATTTGGGCGAAATAGAAAATCTCAGAGAGGAAATAGGCCAATCGCTATTTATCCAAATGCATTGGAATCCTTATAAGGCAACGAATGCCGCGATGGATTCAGTATGAATTGGGGAAAGAAGCGTAATAAAAGCAGCCAAGATTTGGTTTTGATTCATTTTTGCAAACACGGGAGATAATTACATGAACAGTGAAGTTCAGGTAGTGAATAATTTATGGCGTTGGTTGAGCGGCCAGCGTGATCCAATTGGTTATCAACCGGGAAGAGTGTTGCATCTCGTCGAGAAGAATCTGCAACCATTTGAATGCAAACGTGTATCTGATCGTGTGCTGCATGTGGCTTGTCCGCAAGGGTTAGAGGTTGAAGTTGAAGAGCGGGTGGTTACCAGCTTCAGAAGCTATAGCGTGACCTGCCATTTTCATCTACGTGGTGATACTGGCCTGCAACAACAGATCCATATTCAAGCGAAAAATACCGATATTCTTGGCCGAGGAGATACTCGCTTCAGTGCTAAAACGCATAACGATGACAGCCGCCGCCTAATGGCCGTGCTGGATTGTTATCCTGAAATTACCGATGCACTGGATTGTCTGAATTTCCGCCGCCTGAATTTGCGCTCTGAAGCAGGAAAGTGGCAGCTAGAGATCGAGCTTTTTGCCGCCACTGAGCTGGTGGGGCCACGTCCGGTATGCAGCGGTTATCAGCGTCTGCCATACGCACAGCGTCACCTGATGCTTGACGTGATGCAGATGTTCCAGAAACTGATGGATCGTGTGACGGTACAAGGTGTGGCAGCCTAAACGATTCCACCTATCCAAATTAAGTCCATAGCCCCAACATTGATGAACTCGATGTTGGGGTTTTGTTTGTGGGGCTTGCAAGCTTTGGGATAATGAATGGTTGGCTGCTGCCTGTGGATTGGCAAAAGTTTAATGTTCCAGTTAGTCCACTATAACTTATTGATCAACGTTGGCCCTTCTTAGAGATTGATAGTATTTTTTCTTCTATATCAGTTTAGATAACGCCCATGGTCATCAGCATATCTATTTAACTGAAATAGGTAAGTCATTGGCGATGGAATAAAACACTTAGAGGCTAAGAAAACCAGTGTTGAGTTGGTCCCTTCGTGCGAGAAGCTTGATAATGAAATAAGGCTGTCTATCCCCGATGCCTCTTTACCTCATTTAAAATGAGTGTTCATACATCCGTTGCGAATTGTGTATATTACGCCGCCAGTCAGCGCGATTGCTTCGCATAGCGTTGATGTGAGGCTGAGGTGGGGTAAATGTTTCGGAGAATGAGTCGTGAACAGCGCAGTTCCTTTATTGAGTCGTGCTTGGCATTGGTTGACCACATCGCGTGATCCGGTTGGGTATCAGCCAGGGCAGATGCTAAAACTGGTTGCGCGCGATTTTCGCCCCTATCCGTGTGAGCGCCTATCGCCGCGTTGTTTGTCGATCTCTTTACCGCAAGGGATGACGATTGAGGTACATGAAAAGGCGACCGCGCTGTTTCGTTCTTTTGTGGTTTGTAGCCATTTTTATATTCAGGGCGTGACAGGTTTACAGCATCCCGTTCGCATGAAAGTGCGCAATGGTAACGTTTTGGGGCAAGGAGGGATTCGGTTTCGCTGTAAAGCGAAAAACGATGATAGCCAACGCTTGCTGGCCGTATTGAACTGTTATCCGCAGATTTTTACTGCACTAGAGCAGCTACATTTTCGCCAGTTAAATCTGTGGGTAGAACAGGGGCGCTGGCGATTAGAGATCGAACATTTCGCGGCTTCTGAGGTGATCAGTCAGGTGCCGGTAGAACGCCGTTATCAAAAACTGCATCACGATCAGCGCCAGCAGTTGCTAAATGTGATGCAGATGTTTGAACAACTTATGGCCCGAGTTGCTATCGAAGGTGTTGCCGCATAAGCGGCAGCCTCGAATGCATTGAATATTACTCGTAGGTGCTTAACCCTAATTCTCGAGATATGGCCGCAGCGGTTTCTTTCAGTGGCTTTAGCAGATTTTGTTCGCCAATCAGCCCTAGTTTGGCGGTTGAGAGCGAGATTGACACCGAATAGCTGACGCGATGGTGAATATCAAAGATTGGCACCGCGATGCAGGATACCCCTAATTCATTTTCTTCTCGATCCATCGCCATGCCCTGTTGGCGAATCTGCTCTAACTCCTGATACATCTGATCTTGCTGCGTGATGGTATTGCGCGTTAAAGGTTGGATCTCGTCCTGATGACTTTTCCAATAAGATTCAACGTAGTCGTGATGGCCATAGGCCATATAAATCTTTCCCATCGCCGAGCAATAGAGCGGCATATGTTGGCCGATATAGGCACGCGTACGCAGCATGCCGGTGGTGGGCTCCAGCTTATAGATCAAAATGGCGTGATCGTCTTCGCGGCTGGAAAAGTTGATGGTTTCTCCCGTGTTGATATTCAGCGCTTCCAGATGAGGGGCCGCGACATGAATAATGTTGAGAGACGACAACGCTTTTTGCCCAACGGCAATAAATTTGGTGGTTAAACGATAGCTACCAGCGGCGGGCGCGGGAGTGACATATCCACAGGACTGCAAACCCTGTAACAGGCGGTGAACGGTGCTTTTGTTCAACTGCGCCAGTTCTGACAGATGTGCCAGCGGACAGCCGTTTGGATAGTTACTCAAGATCTCAATGAGCTGAAGGCCACGAAAAAGGCTTTGGCTGCCAGCCGGTTTTTCTTTGCTTGGTTCGATATCGGTTTCTTTCTCTTTAGTTTTCATTCGCCTTCAATCATTCCAGTCAAATTACTTTGCTGAGATGTTAACTCAATTTATCGTCATTTTTTGCTATTACTCTGCATTTTTCTCCTTCTCTTCTTAAACGCTTGAAGTGTGTTTCACGTCACGTTCCTGAATGATAAAAATTAATCCATTGATTTTTAATGATTTTAAAAAACTCACTCGCTTTGACTTGTTAAAATTTGGGCGGTATTATTTTTTGGAATCAGGTTTCACATAGTGAAATTTTAAGATTTAAAAACGATCAGATAGATCATGTGTTTGACGAGGAGAGCGGTATGCGAGTGAGTTTTGAACAGTTAAAACAGGAGTTTGAACGGGTGCTATTGGCACGCGGCGTTCAGGCTGAAACGGCGAGTGAATGCGCCACTATGTTTGCGCAGACCACCGAATCTGGGGTGTATTCACACGGCGTGAACCGCTTCCCTCGTTTTATTCAGCAACTAGAGGCAGGGGACATCATTCCCGAAGCGCAGGCGAAACGAATCCTGGCGCTGGGCGCGATTGAGCAGTGGGACGCACAGCGTTCAATTGGCAATTTAACAGCGAAAAAGATGATGGATCGCGCGATGTCGCTGGCGTCGGATCATGGCATCGGTTTAATTGCAGTGCGCAATGCGAATCATTGGATGCGAGGCGGGAGCTATGGTTGGCAGGCGGCCGAAAAAGGTTATATCGGTATTTGCTGGACGAACTCGATTGCGGTAATGCCACCTTGGGGAGCAAAAGAGTGCCGTATTGGTACCAATCCGTTGATCGTGGCGATCCCTGGAAATCCTATCACCATGGTTGATATGTCGATGTCGATGTTCTCCTATGGAATGCTGGAGGTTAATCGTTTAGCGGGTCGTGAGCTACCAGTCGACGGTGGATTTGATGACGAGGGCAACCTCACTCGCGAGCCGGGCGTTATCGAGAAAAATCGCCGTATCTTACCAATGGGATACTGGAAAGGTTCAGGCTTATCCATCGTGCTGGATATGATTGCGACGCTGTTGTCTGACGGTGCATCGGTCGCGGAAGTGACTGAAGAAAACTCAGATGAATATGGTATTTCACAGATCTTTATTGCTATTGAAGTGGATCGCTTAATCGAAGGTGCAACACGCGATGCCAAGCTTCAGCGCATTATGGATTATGTCACCAGCGCTGAACGTTCTAATCCCGATGTGGCGATACGCCTGCCGGGCCATGAGTTTACTCATTTGCTGGCTGAAAATCGTCGTAATGGCATCACCATTGATGACAGCGTATGGGCAAAAATTCAGGCGCTTTGAGGATAAAAGACGATGATATTTGGCCATATAAGCAATGAAAATCCCTGCAAGCTGCCGGAGGCTATCCAAAGAGCGTTACAGTTTTTGCGTTCCACGGATTTTAGCCAACGGGAGGCGGGCGAAGTTGAAATCGACGGGCGTGATATTTATGCCCAAATTATTGATATGACTACACGACCTAAAGCAGAGAATCGCCCTGAAGTGCATCGGCGCTATATCGATATTCAATTTCTCGCGTGGGGAGAGGAAATTATCGGCGTCGCGGCCGATCGCCAAAATAATAAAATATCAGAATCATTACTGGCTGAGCGAGATATTATTTTTTATCACGGCGTTGAAAACGAATCTGAAATAACGATGACACCTGGAAGCTACGCTATCTTTTTTCCACAAGATGTTCATCGCCCTGCATGCATTAAAAATAAAGCAACTCCGATTCGAAAAGTTGTTGTGAAAGTGGCATTAACTGCGCTGAATTAAATTGAAGTCATTATTGCCATCACTAAGGGATAATTTTCTATGAAACAGAATAACGGCTTTATCGTCGGGGCGTATCCCTGCGCGCCTTCATTTCATCAGCGAGAAGAGGCGCTGGAAAGCGCCTTCTGGCGTGGATTAGCTGATATTGAAGGTATTCGCGGCATTGAGCAGCCCTGCTTGGAAGATCTCCATCCGTACGGTGACGACTATTTATTCCAGCATATTCCATCGGATTGGCAAATTGTTGTCACCGCGGTGATGGAAACCATGCGCCGTCGCGGTAAAAATTCTGGATTTGGGTTAGCCTCGAGCGATACAGAACAACGCTTGGCCTGCGTTGACTACTATCGGCACATACTGGATAAAATCAATCGTGCTAACGACCGCTTTGGAATGCAGAAGGTTCTGGCTTTGGAAATCCAATCGGCACCGTTAGCAGGCTCAGGTGATGTGGTGCTAGCCGCAGAGTGTTTTGCCGATTCGATGCGGCAAATCGTCAGTTGGGACTGGCCGTGCGAGTTGGTGATTGAACATTGTGATGCCATGAATACCCCAGATGCACGCAAAGGTTTTCTGCCATTAGAACAGGAAATTGCGGTTATTGACTGCCTGAAGTCAGAGCTCGGTAAAGAGGTCGGCGTGGCGCTTAACTGGGCACGTTCTGCTATCGAAGGCCGCAATACCGAATTACCTATGCAGCATCTCCGTGCAAGCCAGAAAAGCGGTGCCCTTAAAGCGTTGATGTTCTCTGGCACGACCTGCGGCGGAGCTTATGGTGACTGGCAAGATTTACATGCACCTTTTGCACCATTCTCAGGGGCCGAGGTTCATTGTGTTGAAAGTTTAATGACGGTGGCATTAGCGGCGGAGATGTTTAACGCGGCGCCACTCGACTCATTGAGCTTTGCGGGGATTAAATTATTAGAAATTGATCCTCAGGCTAGCGTAGAACACCGGATTGCCATTTTACGCGATGGAATTAAGGCGTTAAATATCGCCAGTAAAAATTAAAACTTAATCTTTTTTAATGGATTAATTAAGCCAAGTCTTCACCGAATAAACCCTTTTATAGGGAAAATCTGTGTATTTATGTACATGGGCCGTATCAATAATGATTAAGGCGTGAAGTTATGAACTCTAACTCTGATACCCTAAATAAAAATAATATTCCCGAGGATATTCCACGTCAGCGCTGGCTGAGAATTATTCCTCCGATTTTAATCGCTTGTATTATTTCATATATGGATAGGGTGAATATTGCCTTTGCCATGCCGGGAGGTATGGATGCCGATCTTGGTATTACCGCATCCATGGCGGGGCTGGCGGGCGGTATTTTCTTTATTGGTTATCTGTTCCTACAGGTACCCGGTGGGAAAATTGCGGTACACGGCAGTGGTAAGAAATTTATTGGCTGGTCGCTGGTGGCGTGGGTCGTTATTTCGGTATTAACGGGCTTGGTGACAAATCAGTATCAGTTGCTGTTTTTGCGCTTCGCATTGGGGGTTGCCGAAGGGGGCATGCTGCCGGTGGTGTTAACGATGATCAGCAACTGGTTTCCCGATGCCGAGCGAGGCCGCGCGAACGCCATTGTGATTATGTTTGTGCCGATTGCGGGGATTATTACTGCGCCGCTTTCTGGCTGGATTATCACCGCACTCGATTGGCGCTGGCTGTTCATTATCGAAGGTTTGATGTCGATCGCGGTTCTGGTGCTTTGGGTGGTTGCCGTATGTGACCGACCTCAGGAGGCTCGTTGGATCTCAGAAAAAGAGAAAACCTGGCTGATTAACACCTTGGCGGAAGAACAGCGCGCCATTGCCGGAAAAGAGGTGAAGAATGCTTCATTGAGTGCAGTCCTATCGGACAAAACGATGTGGCAACTCATTGCGCTGAACTTCTTCTATCAAACCGGTATTTATGGCTACACCCTGTGGCTTCCAACCATTCTGAAAGAGCTGACTCACACCTCTATGGGACAGGTCGGCATGTTGGCAATCCTGCCGTATATCGGTGCAATGGCGGGCATGTTCCTATTCTCCTCACTTTCTGACCGCACTGGCAAACGCAAGCTGTTCGTATTTTTACCGTTGCTCGGCTTTGCGGTTTGCATGTTCCTGTCCGTTACGTTGAAACAGCATATCTGGTGGTCATACGCCATGCTGGTGGGCTGCGGCGTATTCCTGCAATCGGCTGCTGGTGTGTTCTGGACTATTCCAGCCAAATTGTTTAGCGCGGAAATGGCGGGCGGTGCTCGTGGTGTTATTAACGCTCTGGGTAACTTGGGCGGTTTCTGCGGGCCTTATGCGGTGGGACTTTTGATCACCTATTACAACAAAGATGCAGGTGTTTATTGTCTGGCGCTATCGCTCGCGCTGGCAGCACTGTTGGCTCTGCTTTTACCCGCCAAATGTGATGTGCCGACGCAATCTACTGCGCAATTGCCGAAAGGAAAGCGCTCGGCGGCATAAGTTGTCTCAAGCCTCTCCTTATCAGGGGAGGCTGATTGAGCAGAAGTCATTGTGTAAATAACAGGAATCACTATGAACGCGACATCCACTGAATATTGGCTGGGGATTGACTGCGGCGGTACTTACCTCAAAGCGGGCTTATACGACAGGCAAGGCGCAGAGTTGTGCATCAGCCGTCAAGCGCTGCCGGTCATCAGCGAACATCCGGGTTGGGCGGAGCGTGATATGTCTGCGCTATGGCAGTCCTGCATCGACACCATCGCGAATGTGCTACGCCAAAGCGGAGTAAGCGGTCAGCAAGTCCAAGGGATTGGGATCTCGGCTCAGGGAAAAGGATTGTTCCTGCTGGATAAAAATGAAAAACCACTCGGTAATGCGATGCTTTCATCAGACCGGCGTGCAATCGAAGTGGTCTCGCAGTGGCAAAGAGATGGGCTGCCTGAATTGCTGTATCCGCTGACTCGGCAAACGCTATGGACAGGACATCCAGTTTCTCTCCTGCGCTGGGTAAAACTCCATCAGCCGGAACGCTACCGACAGATTGGCTCGGTAATGATGGCGCATGACTATCTGCGTTTTTGTCTGACTGGAGAGCGAGCCTGCGAAGAAACCAATATTTCTGAATCTAACCTCTACAACATGACTTTGGGAGGCTATGACCCGCAACTCACCGAGTTACTGGGCATTTCAGAGATCAATTCCGCTATTCCTCCCGTGGTGGGCTCGGCGGAAATAGGTGGCCGAGTGACCGAGGAGGTTGCGGCAAAAACCGGGCTTTGCGCGGGAACGCCTGTGGTGGGAGGGCTGTTTGATGTGGTTTCTACCGCGTTGTGCGCAGGGTTACAGGACGAATTTACGCTGAATGCGGTGATGGGGACTTGGGCCGTGACGAGCGGTTTGGCGCCCGAGATCTGCCAACACGAAGCGCATCCATACGTATATGGACGCTATGCCAACGCCCAGAATTCAGACGCAAAAAACTACATTGTCCATGAAGCGAGTCCGACCTCTTCAGCCAATTTGGAGTGGCTCACCCAGCAGCTTGGCGGCCTCGGTTTTGAGGAAATTAATCGCTTGGTTGCCGCCTTACCTAAAGCGGGCAGTGACGTGATGTTTTTACCTTTCCTATACGGCAGCAATGCGGGATTGGATATGACTGCCGGCTTTTATGGTTTGCAGTCGCTGCATCACCGTGGGCACCTGCTTCAAGCCGTGTATGAAGGCGTGGTATTTAGCCATATGACCCATCTGAATCGAATGCGTGAGCGTTTTACTCAGGTGAAAAAACTGCGAGTTACCGGTGGCCCCGCGCATTCAAAAGTTTGGATGCAGATGCTGGCCGACGTGAGCGGTTTGCCGATTGAACTGCCACAGGTTGAAGAAACGGGCTGTTTAGGCGCAGCGCTGGCCGCCTTGGTGGGCTGCGGCGTCTATTCGGATTTCAAGCAGGCGCAAGGCCAGCTTAGCCATGATATTCAGCGCATTGAACCCGACGCTGATGCTTGGTCTGCGTATCAACATAAATTCACCCGTTACCAATATCTGATTGAAGCGCTACAGACCTATCACGTGCGCTGTTCATCTTTGAATAAGTCCTAAGGAGTTACCCATTATGAGCCGACCTTTGCTCCAACTGGCGTTAGATCATACGAGCCTGAATGCGGCTTTGCAGAGTGTGAACGCGCTGAAAAACAGCGTGGATATTATCGAAGCCGGTACGATTTTATGTATTAGCGAGGGACTGCAAGCCGTACGTCAGCTGCGCCAGCTTTGCTCTGAGCACACTATTGTTGCCGATCTTAAGGTGGCCGACGCTGGAGAAACGTTGGCAACAGAAGCCTTTAATGCGGGAGCCGATTGGATGACGGTGATTTGTGCCGCTCCGCTGGCAACGGTGGTGAAAGCACATCAGATTGCACAATCTCGCGGTGGTGAAATACAAATTGAGCTCTTTGGTAACTGGACGCTAGACGACGCTAAAGCATGGCGCGCAGCGGGCGTGCGGCAGGCGATCTATCACCGCGGACGTGATGCTCAGGCCAGCGGGCAATCTTGGAGTCAGCAGGATCTGGATCGAATGCAGCAGCTTTCCGATCTTGGGCTGGAGCTGTCGATCACCGGTGGCATTACTCCGCAGGATCTGAGTCTATTCAGCGATATTTCCGTTAGGGCGTTTATTGCCGGCCGAGCGTTGTCTGAGGCGACGAATCCGGCACAGGTTGCACAGGAATTCCATCAACAAATCAACGCGATTTGGGGGGAAAGGGCATGAACATCGCCAAGAGAGTGCATCCGCTAGGTATTTACGAAAAAGCACTACCAAAAACGTTGAGCTGGCCAGAACGTTTGGCGCTGGCCAAAAGCTGTGGTTTTGATTTCGTTGAGATGTCAGTGGATGAAACCGATGAGAGGCTGGCGCGTCTTGATTGGAGTACCGCACAGCGCAGTGCTTTAGTGAGTGCGATGTTGGAGAGCGGCATTGCCATTCCGTCCATGTGCCTTTCAGCCCATCGTCGATTTCCTTTTGGCAGCCATGATGAAAACGTACGCCAGCAGGCTCGGGAAATCATGACGAAAGCCATCCATCTAGCGCGGGATTTGGGGATTCGAACCATCCAGTTGGCGGGTTATGACGTGTATTACGAGGAGCAGGATGAAGGGACACTGCAGCGTTTTACCGAAGGGCTAACGTGGGCAGTGGAGCAGGCGGCGGGGGCGCAGGTCATGCTGGCGGTCGAGATTATGGATACCGAGTTTATGAACTCGATAACCAAATGGAAAAAGTGGGATCGACTGCTTTCTTCACCATGGTTTAGCGTTTATCCCGACGTAGGAAATCTTAGCGCGTGGGGCAACGATGTGTCGGCTGAACTCGCGTTAGGCATCGACAGTATTGCTGCAATCCATTTGAAAGACACTTATCCCGTAACGGCAAGCAGCCAAGGGCAATTCCGTGACGTGCCGTTTGGTGAGGGATGTGTGGATTTTGTGGGGATATTTAGAACGCTTAAACAGCTGAACTACCGCGGTTCATTCTTGATTGAAATGTGGACTGAAAAAGCGCAGGAGCCGGTGCTGGAAATTATTAAGGCTCGTCAGTGGATCGAAGCACGCATGCTTGAGGGAGACTTTGTATGTTAGAACAATTGAAACAACAGGTTTTAGCCGCAAATTTGGCATTGCCACAACACCATTTAGTCACCTTCACGTGGGGAAACGTGAGCGCGATTGACCGCGAATCTGGGCTAGTGGTGATCAAACCCTCTGGCGTGGAATATGATGGTATGCAAGCCAAAGATATGGTGGTGGTCGATCTCAGCAGCGGAAACGTTGTTGAGGGGGATAAAAAGCCTTCCTCGGATACCGCCACTCATTTGGCGCTATATCGTGCTTTTCCTCATATTGGCGGCATTGTTCATACCCATTCGCGCCATGCCACTATCTGGTCACAGGCGGGTCTCGATTTACCGGCTTGGGGTACCACTCATGCTGATTATTTTTATGGCCCGATTCCCTGCACGCGCCTGATGAAACGTGAGGAAATCGCGGGTGACTATGAGCATGAAACCGGCGAAGTTATTATTGAAACGTTCACCCAGCGTGACATCGATCCTATGCAGGTACCCGCGGTGCTGGTGCATTCCCATGGTCCGTTTGCTTGGGGTAAAGATGCTGCCGATGCGGTACACAATGCCGTCGTGTTAGAAGAGTGTGCCTATATGGGCATTTTCTCACGTCAACTGACACCGGGGATCTCGGCGATGCAGCAATCTTTATTAGATAAACACTATCTGCGTAAGCACGGTGCTAATGCTTATTATGGGCAATAAAATTGCTTTTGATTGAAGCCTCATTTGAGGCTTTTTTTATGATATTTATTTCTTAACATTTCAGTCTTAGTGTAACTGATGCCCCCGTAAGGGAAATTATCTATACATAAAAAATATGTTTAACTTGTAAGCATAACTTACATATCAATTCAGTTGAATCACCACGCAGTGATGTCTATTTTCTTTCCAGCTTAAGGATGCGATTGCAGGTCAATACCCGCAGATCGCCGCTTGGTTGTACTCACGATGGAAAATTTTGCACTTCTGCGATGATGCTTATACATGTTATTTCGAAAACTTACCCTTGCCGTTATTTTTTGCCTAGGGACGTTTACCGTTCAGGTGGCTTCAGCTTTTGATTTGCCCAGCTATTTTAAAAGTGACAAATTGCTGGAAACACCGAAAATTCCACACCATTCTAAAGCGGTGATGCATTTTGCTCGTGTGAATAATTCGGGCGTCCGCGATGTTAATAACTCCATGGTAAAGAATGTTATTTTGCAGAATTATCGTCATTGGGAAGGTGTTAAATACCTTTGGGGCGGAGATTCCAAATATGGGATTGATTGTTCTGCGTTTACACGCCGCGTGCTGAGTCAACTGAAGATAAATTTACCGCGCACGACCTCTGAGCAAATTCACTCTGGAAATCAGATTTCTAAGCAACAGCTAAAAATTGGCGATTTAGTTTTCTTTAAAACATCGAGTGTGACGCGTCATGTAGGGATTTATGTCGGGAATGGGCAGTTTATTCATGCGTCCAAAAGTATGGGAGTCACCACTTCACGTCTCGATGAAAACTATTGGCAGCGTAGCTACGAAACGTCTGTTCGTGTGATCTAATCCTCTCGTATTCTTTTAGTTTTTCGATCGTTCTCACACTCTTAGTTTAAATTGAAACTGGTTGCAGTTGGCGAAAATAATCTGACGCATAAGAAAAAGCTGAGCTTTGAATGGTATCAAAAAGTGATTCGTTCCAATGGTAAAGAACTTTAATAATTGGCTTTAAACCTCCCTTCTACGGGGAGGTTTCCCAACTCTTATCTTCTGCGCTGACCGGCGCGTGCAAGCGAGATTTATCTTAAATCTTTACAATAAGTCAGCATTATTCTGCGACATTCCTGAATCTGTACTACCTTTAATTCTGTAGTTGTTACATCCGATTACAAACAACAAGGAGTGATTCATGAAAGCAATTAAAGCGATTACAGCAGCGATTCTGGTGAGTTCAGTATCTTTTGGCGCTTTGGCAGCAGAGGAAATCACCAAAGATGAAGCAGCAAAATATACGAAAATCGGTACAGTAAGCACGACTGCTGAAACCACGTCGCCAATGGATGCCAAAGAGGCTTTGTCTAAACTGGCTGATGAGAAAGGCGGAAAATACTTCGTGATTATTGCCGGACGTGAGCATGGCAAAATCAGTGCTACGGCAGAAGTGTATAAATAAGCATATCACGCGATAACGCTATAATATCTTGCGGGGGTCTCCCCGCAATTTCTCATCTTACAGCGTACCCCATTTTTACTTCTGCTCGCCTAAGTGCTTCTCTGCTATTATGTGCCCCTATGTGTACAAGTCTGTTGTCGTTATGAACGAATGACCGAGTAAAACAGCAAACTTGCTCCTCCCTATTTTATTTGCCTGATTAGAGTAACTGTTGTGACCCAATCCTTTGCTTCCCTGTCGCTGCCAGCAGCGCAGCTTGAAAACCTCGCTGAACTTGGTTATGCCTCCATGACGCCCGTGCAGGCCGCTGCATTACCCGCCATTTTGGAAGGCCGCGATGTTCGGGCGCAGGCCAAAACAGGTAGCGGTAAAACCGCAGCCTTTGGTATTGGTCTGCTCCAGCAGATTGACGTCACGCAGTTTACGACTCAGGCGCTGGTGCTTTGCCCAACCCGTGAGCTGGCCGATCAGGTTAGCAAAGAGCTGCGCCGTCTAGCCCGTTTCACTCAGAACATCAAAATTCTCACCCTGTGCGGCGGACAGCCCATCAGCCATCAGTTGGATTCGTTAGTCCATGCGCCACACATTGTGGTGGGTACGCCGGGACGTATCCAAGAGCATCTGCGCAAGAAAAGCGTCAGTTTGGATGCAATGAAAGTGCTGGTGCTGGATGAAGCTGACCGCATGCTAGATATGGGGTTCGCAGACGCTATCGATGATGTGATCAGCTATACGCCCACCACGCGTCAGACGCTGCTGTTCTCTGCGACCTATCCGCAGGGTATTGAGCGCATTAGCGCCCGCGTTCAGCGCGAGCCCGTCACGATTGAAACGGGCGATGTTTCTGCATTGCCCGATATTGAACAGCAGTTTTATGAAACGTCACGTGGTGAGAAACTGCTTTTGCTACAGGCATTGCTCAGCAATCTGCAACCCGCCTCATGCGTGGTGTTCTGTAATACGAAGCGTGATTGCCAAGACGTTTATGACGCGTTGTCTGGGCAGAATATCAGCGTATTGGCACTGCACGGCGATTTAGAACAGCGCGAACGCGATCAGGTTTTGGTGCGATTCTCTAACCGTAGCTGCCGTGTGCTGGTCGCGACTGACGTCGCTGCGCGCGGTTTGGATATCAAAGAGTTAGAAATGGTTGTGAACTACGAGCTGTCCTTCGATCCGGAAGTTCACGTTCACCGTATTGGCCGTACTGCGCGAGCGGGCCAGAAAGGTTTGGCCGTTAGCTTTGTTGCGCCATCTGAAATGGTTCGAGCACATGCGTTGGAAGATTATATTGGCCTGAAGCCGAACTGGTTGTCTGCAGATAAAATGATGGCTTCGCCGATGAAACCTCTTGAGGCGGAAATGGTGACGTTGTGCATCGACGGTGGTCGCAAGGCGAAAATCCGTCCTGGCGATATTTTAGGTGCACTTACCGGTGATGCGGGATTAACCGCTGCCGATGTCGGCAAAATTGATATGTTCCCGATCCACGCTTATGTCGCCATTCGCAAAGCGGCTGCCAAAAAAGCCTATAAGCAGCTGCAAGAAGGTAAAATTAAAGGGAAAAGCTGCAAGGTTAGGATTTATAAGTAAGTTTTTATCAGTATGCGTTCAGCCCCGTAGTTCATCTACGGGGCTATTCTTCTTCAGTATCTCCAACCAGAATCTCTTTTAGCAAACAGCCATTAGGTTGCGCTTTCCATATTCTCTCCTTCATTGGGCGATAATCTTGAGTCGGCCACGAAGTCCTGTCCTGTGCCACCACATCAGTCGCAGCCAGTCACCAGTGGCACCTAGCGGGTGCCATTTTTTGTTGTATAAACTGATACAGTGAATTTCCCCCACCTCAAAAATCTTCCTCTATACTCTTCAAGTGTGCATTTTATTTACCACTCATAGAACGACGTATCGATGAGTACCGCTGTGATTCCGGAGGCTGAAGTGAACCCATTACACGAAAAACTTAAGAAAAATGAATTCTTTAAAACTGGCTATTTTATTGCCGGTCAATGGCAGGACGCCTCGGATACCTATGAAGTCACAAACCCTGCAACGGGTGAAGTGGTAGCTAAAGTCGCCAATGCAGGACAGAAAGAGACTCAGGCAGCTATTCGCGCAGCGAGTGAAGCATTGCCCGCTTGGCGCAAAACGACTGCCAAGCAGCGCTCTGAAATTTTGCAAAACTGGTATCAGCTGATTGTTGAAAACAAGTCTTTCTTGGCTGAATTGATGGTCGCAGAACAGGGTAAGCCCTTAAAAGAAGCGATGGGCGAAGTGGATTATGCGGCGAGTTTCATTCAGTGGTTTGCCGAAGAAGCCAAACGCGCGAATGGCGAGATCATTCCACCGGTAAAACCGGGATCGCGTATTTGGGCGACGCGTGAACCTATTGGCGTGGTGGCGGCGATCACGCCGTGGAATTTCCCACTGGCAATGCTGACGCGCAAATTAGGTCCGGCTCTGGCGGCTGGCTGTACTGGGCTGATTAAGCCAGCCAATGAAACTCCGCTGTGTGCGTTTGCCTTGCTGGCATTGGCTCAAAAAGCAGGCGTTCCCGATGGCGTGTTGAACGCGGTTTCAGGCGATACATTAGCTATCAGCGATGCGATCATGGCGAGCAAAGACGTGCGCAAGATTTCGTTTACCGGTTCGACGGGCGTCGGTAAAACCTTAGTGCGTAACGCTGCGGAAACGATGAAGAAAGTGTCCATGGAGCTGGGGGGCAATGCGCCATTCATCGTCTTTGAAGATGCGGATTTAGATGCTGCTATCAAAGGTGTCATGGCGAACAAATTCCGTAATGCGGGTCAGGTGTGCGTGTGTATTAATCGTATTTATCTGCATGACAGCATATATGACACGTTTGTAAGCCGCTTAGCCGATGAAATTCGTAAGCTGAAAGTTGGTAACGGCATGGATGAAGGCGTTAGCGTTGGTCCATTGGTGAGCGAGAAGGGTGTCGATAAAGTTGAACAGCACGTTAAAGATGCATTGGAAAACGGCGGAAAAGTGGTGGTAGGTGGTCAGCGCCATGCATTGGGCGGTAACTTCTTCCAGCCAACGCTGATTGCTGAAGCAAACGAAGATATGTTAATGGCCTCGGAAGAGACTTTTGGACCTGTTGCGGCCTGCTACCGTTTTAAAACGGAAGAGGAAGTGATCAAGCGTGCTAACGATACGCCATTTGGTTTGGCGGCCTATTTCTATACTCAAAACCTATCACGTGTTTTCCGCGTATCTGAGCTGTTGGAAAGTGGCATGATCGGCATTAACGAATGTTCGGTTTCTACTGAGGTGGCTCCGTTTGGCGGCGTAAAAGAGTCTGGCTTAGGCCGCGAAGGTTCAACGCTGGGCCTTGAGGAATTCATGGAAGTGAAAACACTACACCTCGGAAATCTCTAATCCGTTGATGGGTGGATACTCTTTTTGTTGAGTATTCACCCACTTTGGCCTCGCTCTGATGGTTTTTCCTATTTGTTCAGCTTATCCCTACTGGTGTTTCCCTATTCAGCGATTATGATAAGTACGAAGGCTGTAAATGCAGCTTTGAATCCTTGCCAGTTATCTGGCAGCCAAAAATAAAAAGTGTGGGTTCATTTTTGTTTCATTTTTCGCCGTTATTCGTGTTTCAAACCTTTAAGCAATGGTCTGGTGAGGGTGTATGGCAAAGCGTTTATGGACAGGGTTACTGATCATTCTAGCGTTGAGCGGAGTGGCGTTTCTGAATAGCCAAGCTGCCGTCAGCAGTAATGAAGGGAAGTCGGCTTCGGTTTCTACTTCAGAAAGTATTGAACAGTTAACACAGCAGGATCGCGTAGTGAGTTATCTGCGAGAACATCAACGTCTACCTGATTTTTATATCACGAAAAAACAGGCAAGAGCGGAAGGTTGGGATGCGAGTGCGGGGAATCTGTGTAGCGCGGTTCCTGGTAGAGCGATTGGTGGCGATCGTTTTTCTAATCGCGAAAAGCGTTTACCGCAAAAAGCCAAACGCGTGTGGCGAGAAGCCGATATCAATTATCAATGCGGACGTCGTCAGGCAGATCGACTGATCTACTCTAACGATGGACTGATTTATATAACGCGAGATCACTATCGCACGTTCACAAAAATGGAGTGATCAGCATGAATAAAGTTAAATTCGATTTTAATCATATCGCCGATCTTCCGGCTTTTTATCGTCAGTTTAGCCATGAATTTTCCCTTGATAGCGAATTTGGTAACAATCTAGATGCGCTGTGGGACGCGGTGACGGGGGGCATAAAACTTCCGGTCGAGATCGATTTCGTCAATTTTAACGGCCATAAAAAACGCCGCTTTGCTGCGTTGGTTCTGCTTTTTGAAGAGGCGGAAGAGGAACTCGAAGGGGCGCTGCGTTTTAATATGTTGGAGAAGACGGTCTAATCCGTCGATTTACATATGGCTGCAACAGTGCAGCCTTCAGCGCCAAATGTACGCTGAAAGATGCACTGGCAGGGGCGCCATTACTCGCTTTCTTCAGACAGTTCGCGCAGGTATTGGAAAATCTGGCGGGCTGACTTTGGCGGCTTATTGGTAGCCTTCTCTTTTTTCGCATTACGGATCAGCGAGCGTAGTTGCTGACGATCGGCTTGCGGATAGAGTTCCAGAACCAGCGAGATAGCATCGTCGCCTTCGTCGATCAAACGATCGCGGATCTGTTCTAATTTATGGAACAGAGCAACCTGCTGGTTGTGGCGGTTGTTGAGCTTATCTAATGCAATCTGGATTGGCTCAGGATCACGCTGACGCAGCATTTTCCCAATCAGCTGTAGCTGACGGCGACGGCCTTCCTTTTTGATACGCTGTGCCAATTCAACCGCGGCACGTAGATCGGCATCCAGCGGGATTTTATCCAGCGCATTTTTGCCTAGGTCGACCAACTCTGCGCCCAGATCTTTCAGGGCTTCGGCATCACGTTTAATTTCGCTTTTGCTGACCCAGATGATCTCGTCATCTTCGTCTTTATCAATATCGTTTTCGGGTACTTCGTCTAACCAGTCTTCGTCTGGATGCTTCTGCATATCTGATTCCTTAAAAAAAGACGCTAATCCTATCAGGTTGTGCAGGATTCATGTTGAATGATTTACATGAAATTAAGGAGATCATGTCTATCGCAAATTTGTTTCTATTTTATCACTGTTACTTGTTCGAGCGCAGCCTGAGCTAAAAAACCGGATCGGCTTTTATATTCAGGATGTAAGGCAACGACGCGATCGATTCTGGCAATCAATGACTTAGGGAGCGTGACGTTAATCTTTTCTGCGCCGCCCATGAGGCGAGTAACATCAACCTCGACGATAGCCCAGATGTATTCCTGATATTCAGCTTTGTTTGATAAATCTTCGATTTTTGATGGCATTGGAAAATCGGCTTCCATTTCAACCAGCAATTCAATATGACTAATGATTGCTTGCTTGGCGTTAGCTATCGCTTCATCGAGCGTATCACCGGCAGAGAAACACCCCGGTAAATCAGGCACGGTTACACCGTAAGCATGGTGTTGATCTCCGGATTCAATAGCAATGGGATAAAGCATAGGAAACCTCTTGGTGGTGAAGCTAAAGCCCAGCCTGTTGCCGGATGCTTTTTACGGTATTGGCGGGGAGATCTTTTTTAGGATGAGGAATCGTCACTAGCCCCGTTTTGTTGGGGTGAGTGAAGTGATAATGGCTTCCCTTCACCCTTTTAAGAATCCATCCGTCAGCCATGATTTCAGCGATCAGCATCCTGCTATTCATTATAGCCACTGACTCCCTAAATATGAGGGTTATAATAACCCTGCGAGCTGGTTAACACAATTTATCGTCGTGTAGCCGCGTCTAAAAGTGAGTAGTGAATGCGATCTTGAGGTAAAGAACCCCACTTAATTTTGTTTTTGTCTAAGTTATACGGTCTATGATCTGTAAGCGTTGGCGGTTTTGCGTGGGTTTCAGCGATTGTGCGAAATTGATCTCAGTTCCTGATAAACTCAGAGTTAATTTAGTTTTAGAAACTGGCACAGTTTAGGTGCCAATTATAACGGCCTACGGCGATGATTGCGCCGGTGGTTTAATCCATTTCTGATAATTATGGCAGATTGATGAAAGTAATCACTCAGGTTGCAGAACAACGCAAGACGCTGGAAAACGCCGTAGCACAGGCGTTAGAACTGGCTAAAGCCGGCGCAGATGCCGCCGAAGTGGCCGTCACCAAAACTACGGGCATTAGCATCAGTACTCGTTTTGGTGAAGTTGAAAATGTTGAATTCAACAGCGATGGCGCTTTAGGTATCACTGTTTATCACCAGCAGCGTAAGGGGAGTGCATCCTCAACGGATCTTAGCCCAGACGCCATTGCCCGTACCGTACAGGCTGCGCTGGATATTGCACGCTATACCTCACCCGATCCTTTTGCCGGTCCTGCAGATAAAGAGTTACTGGCATTTGATGCGCCGGATCTCGATCTGTTTCATCCTGCCGAATTAGATGCAGAACGTGGCATTGAACTGGCAGCGCGCGCTGAGCAGAGCTCGTTGAAATTTGACCCGCGTATTACCAATACCGAAGGCGGCAGTTTTAACAGCCACTATGGCATTAAAGTTTTTGGCAACAGCCACGGTATGCTGCAAAGCTACAGCTCCAGCCGTCATTCGCTCTCTAGCTGTGTTATCGCCGAGCATGACGGCGATATGGAACGTGACTATGCCTATACCATCGCTCGTGACATCAACGATCTGAAAAGCCCTGAGTGGGTAGGGGAAGAGTGCGCGCGCCGCACGCTCTCCCGCTTGGCGCCACGCCGCTTGCCGACGATGGAAGCGCCAGTCATGTTTGCGGCTGAGGTGGCAACTGGTCTGTTTGGCCATTTAGTCGGCGCGATCAGCGGTAGCAGTGTGTATCGCAAATCGACGTTCTTGCTTGACAGTCTAGGTAAGCAAATTCTGCCTGAATGGTTAACCATCAACGAACAGCCACATTTGCTGAAAGGGATGGCTTCTACACCTTTCGATAGCGAAGGTGTACGTACCGTTGAACGCAATATTGTGGAAAATGGCGTATTACAGACTTGGCTGATGACCAGCTATTCAGCGCGTAAGCTGGGTATGCAAAGTACTGGGCATGCTGGTGGGATCCATAACTGGCGTATCAAAGGGCAAGGTTTAGGCTTCGAAGATATGCTGAAAAAAATGGGTACTGGCTTCTTGGTTACTGAGCTGATGGGGCAAGGCGTAAGCGGTGTCACCGGCGACTACTCCCGTGGTGCGGCCGGTTTCTGGGTCGAGAATGGCGAAATCCAATATCCGGTCAGCGAAGTGACGATTGCGGGTAACCTAAAAGATATGTGGTCGAATCTGGTCACCCTTGGCGATGATATTGAACTCCGCAGCAATATTCAGTGTGGTTCTGCGCTGCTAGAAGCAATGAAGATAGCCGGAGAGTAGAGGGATATACATTTCATCTAGCGTCTGAATTTATGCATAATCGGTGAAAGTTTTCGTCCGCCCGTTAGCATTTATGTGTCCATGACACCGCTGGCGTAGGCGTCCGACGAGGGGTTGCCAGCGCGCAACCTCTCGACTCTCGCGCTTTTTACCGCGTCGCTTGGCCGACCGGTCTCAGAGCGCACATCCTGTACGCCCTCGACCTACCGTCATCTTCCCTGATGGCGGTTCTAGAATGTATTCTTTCAACACGAAAATGCGTCAGAACCTTTCTATGTAAAAATGGTGAAAGTTTTCGTCCGCCCGT